>JBBAVM010000129.1:0-7554 GCA_040397685.1 Pirellulales bacterium | reverse complement strand
AGGGGCTCGTCGAGTTCATCCAGCCGCGGCTCACGCTCGACGCCGTCGCCGGCCATGCCGAGGCCAAGAACCGCCTCGAGGCCGACGCCCGGGCCATCAAGCGCGGGCAGTTCGAGAGCGCTCCGATGGGATATCTCATCTGCGGCCCGGTGGGCACCGGCAAGAGCTTCATCGCCGAGTGCTACGCCGGCAGCGTCGGCATCCCGTGCGCCGTGCTGAGGAACTTCCGCTCGAAGTACGTGGGCGAGACGGAGGCGAACCTCGAACATGCCCTCGACGTCCTGCGCAGCCTCGGGCCCGTGGTCGTGATCATCGACGAGGCCGACGCGGCGCTCGGCAACCGCGACCAGGGGGGCGACTCGGGCACCCAGTCGCGCGTGTTCTCGATGATCGCCAGGCAGATGGGTGACACCCGCTACCGCGGCAAGATCGTCTGGATGCTGCTCACGAGCCGGCCCGACAGTCTGCCGATCGACCTCAAACGGCAGGGCCGGGCGGAGGTGCACATCCCGCTCTTCTATCCGCACGATCAGGCGGAGATCGACGCGATGTTCACGGCGATGGCGCGGAAGTGCGGCGTGAAGCTCGCCGCCGGTCTGCCCGGGCCGATCGATCTGGCGCTCGGGCTCTCCGGCGCCGACATCGAGAGCGTCGTCCTCGCCGCGCGGCGGAAGGGCCTCGACCGGGCCGCCGACTCCGGCCAGCCCGCCCCGCCCGAGATCTCCGCGGAAGACCTCCGGGCGGCGCTCGACGATTTTCTCCCGAGCGCCCAGGGCCTCGAAAAGGAGATGCAGGAGATCGCGGCGGTGCTCGAGTGCACCGAGAAGCGGTTTCTCCCGGACCGCTGGAAGGAGCAGGTGGCGAAGCCGGGTGGCCGGGCCCAGCTCCAGGAGCGGCTGGCAGCGATCCGCGAAGTGGTTCGCGGGTGAGGCTTCACGAGACGATTCCCACGGTCCGAATTCCCCCTTTTCACACCGGAGAAAGTCCCATGTCGAAGTCGAAGACGCCCTGGTTCGACGCCGCGAGCGAGTCGGAGATGCTCACTGAATATGCCCGCAAGCTCGATTCGTTCCTCGACGTGGTCGCCGACGGCCGCGTCGATGCCGACGAGCTCGAGGCGCAGGAGAAGCGGGTCGTGAGCCTCATGAAGGAGGTCGAGCCGCTGCTGTCGCCCGAGGCGCACGACAAGGTGACCCAGCTCCTCTGCGAGGTCACCGCCTACGATCTCATGAACACGCTGCACATGGCCGGGAAGTCGCGGCCCCGCGTGAAGTTCCAGGGCTGATTTTCCCCGCGCCGAATCCCCAGGAGGCATCCGATGTCGAGTCAACCGAAGGCACCGTATTGGCTCGCCGTGTGGGCCGTGATCCTCGGGCTCGTGGGGCTTGCGGCCTGGCGGGCGGGCATGCTCGAGCAGTTCGGGCTCGGCCGTCCGGCCCAGCAGGGGCAGCGGCCCTTCGCGGGGGGCGGCGGCGGCCCGGCGCCCGGCGGCGGGGCGGAGGGCCCGGGCGGCGGCCTCGAGGGGCTCACCGAAGCGCCCGACGTGGCCGTGCCGACGACGGTCAAGGAATACACGTTCAAGCCCGCCGAACGGCTGCCGCCGGTCAAGGGCGTAAGCGGCTACAAGCCCCTCCAGAACGACACGGTCCGCTTCGCGCTCAATGTGTGGGCGGGCTGGGCTCCGATCATCCGGGCCAACAATGGCTTCAAGCCGGGGAAGCTCTGGCAGGCGCCGGGGGGCAAGCCGTTCAAGGTGGAACTCGTTCTGATCGACGATCCCGTGCAGATGCGCGACGCCTACGCGGCGGGCGAGGTGCACATCGGCTGGGCGACGCTCGACATGCTGCCCTTGTTCGTCGATAGCTTCGCCAAGGATTCGCGGATCATGCCGCGGGTCTACCAGCAGGTCGATTTCTCCAACGGCGGTGACGGGATCGTGGTCCGCGAGAACATCAAGACGGTGAAAGACCTCGCCGGCAAGAAGCTCGTGATGGCCCAGAACTCACCGAGCCAGTTTTTCGCCCTCAACATGCTCGTCGCCGGCGGCCTGCAGCCCGCCGACGTCGAGATGGTCTACGTGACGACGGCCTTCGAGGCAGCCGCCGCGTTCAACCGCGACAAGAGCATCGCCGGCTGCGTGTCGTGGGCGCCCGACATCTACAACCTGGCCGACGCCAAGGGCAACCGGATGCTGGTGACGACCCAAACGGCCAACCGGCTGATCGCCGACGTGTGGTTCGCCCGGGCCGACTTCGCCAAGGACCACCCCGACAAGATCGAGGCGATCGTGCGGGGCATCTTCGACGCCATGAACGAGCTCAAGTCGGAGACCGCCCGGAAGGAGGCGGCGCAGCTCATGGCCGACGGCTACGCCATCCCGGCCGCCGACGCCCTCTCGATGCTCGGCGACGCGCACTCGACCAACTGGGCCGAGAACTACCAGTTCTTCCTCAACCGCAACAACCCGGCGAACTTCGAGCGGATCTGGAAGCAGGCCTACATGCTCTACCGCCGGATTGGCGCGATCTCGAGCAACCCCGTGCCGTTCGACCAGGTGATGGATTTCTCGGTCATCCAGAAGCTCGGCGCCGAGCCGAAGTACGCCACCTCGAAGGACGAATACGCCTTGTCGCTGCCGCCGAAGACGGTTCAGCAGATCCGGGCGGAGAACGAGGAGATCCTCACCAACACGATCGTGATCCACTTCTTCCCCAACAGTGCGGACCTCAGGAAGAAGGTGATCCGGCGGCTCGACGGCAAGGACGTCGAGGAGCCCTACGACGCCCGCGTGGACCTCGTGCTCGACGAGGCCGGGGCGCTCGCCAAGCAGTTCGGCAACGCCCGGATCGTCGTCGAGGGGCACACCGACGCCTCGATGCGCGGCGCCGTGCCGGCGGCGATGGTGCGGGAACTCTCGCTCGAGCGGGCGCGGGCGGTGAAGAACGCGCTCGTCGAGAAGTTCAAGTTCGACGACAACCGGTTCGCCGTGGACGGCCTCGGCTGGGATCGCCCCGCCGACGACGACCATCCCGACAACCACGCGCTCAATCGCCGCGTCGAGATCAAGGTCTACGCCGCCGAGAAGGAATGAGCACCGCACCGCCACCCACGGGTTCGCCCGCGGCCGTGGTTTCGGCCTCGGCCCGGCCGTTGCGGGGCGAGGCGTCCGCGGCGGCGGGGCTGTTTTGGGGCACGACGTGCGTGGCCTGCGTGCTCTCGCTCTGGTTCCTCGCGACCGCCGGCGATCCCGAGACCCGGTTCATCAGCCCGGCGATGCTGCCGAGCCCCGGCGAGACGGTGGCGAAGGTGCCGGCCGTGTTCGGCGAGCGTCGGCTCGTCGCGAACACGCTCGTCACGCTCGGCCGGGTCTGTCTGGGCTTCGGGCTCGCGGCCGTCGTGGGCGTGCCGCTGGGCGTTTTGGCCGCCTGCTTCCCCGCGGTGCGGGCGTTCGTCGCGCCGCTCACGATCTTCGGCCGCAACATCCCCGTCGCGGCCCTGATCCCGCTGACGTTTTTCTTCTTCGGGATCGGCGAGTTTCAGAAGGTGATGTTTTTGTTCATCGCGAGCGTGGCGTTCGTGGTCAGTGACACGGCGGCGGCGGTGCTCGAGGTGCCGGAGCGATACGTCGATACGGCCCTCACGCTCGGTGCCTCGCGGCTCCAGATCATCCTCAAGGTGCTCACGCCGCTCGCCGCGCCCGCGATCTTCAACTCGCTGCGGCTCCTGTTCGGGATCGCCTTCGGGTACGTCATGCTCGCCGAGGTCGTGAAACTCGGCGGCGACACCGGCGGCCTCGGCGACCTGATCAACGTGTCGCAGCGGCGCGGGGAGCGGGAGCCGATCCTGATCGTGCTCGCCGTGATCCCGCTCGTCGCCTACGCGATCGACCGGCTGTTGTGGTGGCTGCAGTGCGACCTGTTTCCGCACCGCTATGGCGGCCGGGGCCTCGTTCCGCGGCTCTGCCGCCGGCTTCTGCACGGACCCGACGGGCGGGTGGAGGCCAGCGCATGAGCGAGGCCGCGCCCGCCGCCGCCGTGCCCACCGCCGCCCGTCCGGCGGCGGTCGAGTTTCGAAACGTCACGAAGGTCTACGGCCAGGGGACGCCGCGGGAATACGTCGCGATCGCCGACGTCAGCTTCACGATCCCCGACGTCGCCGACCACGGCGAAATCTCGTCGTTCCTCGGGCCCTCCGGCTGCGGCAAGAGCACGGTGCTCCGGCTCGTGGCGGGGCTCGCCCCGCAGCACCCACCCACGAGTGGCGGCGTGAGCGTGCTCGGGCGGGCGGTGCTCGGCCCGGGCGCCGACCGGGGGATGGTGTTTCAGGACTACACGAGCTTCGACAACCGCACGGTGCTCGACAACGTGGTGTTCGGGCTCGAGTGCCGGGGCGCGCCGCGCCGGGAGCGGGAGGCGGAGGGGCTGGAATGGATCGCGAGGGTGGGCCTCGATCCGCGCCGCGACGCGACGAAATATCCCCACGAGCTCTCCGGCGGGATGCGGCAGCGGGTGGCGATCGCCCGGACGCTGATCCTCAGGCCGCGGGTGATCCTCATGGACGAGCCGTTCGGGGCCCTCGACCCGGCGACGCGGCTCGACATGCAGGACCTGCTTGTGAAACTCTGGCGCGACGTCCAGGCGACGGTGCTCTTCGTGACGCACTCGGTCGAGGAGGCCGTGTATCTCGGTGATCGCGTGTTCGTGATGGCCACGACGCCGGGCCGGATCGTCGAGGACCTGCGGATGCCGGCGGCCTCCGCCCCGGCCCGCGAGACCCAGTCGCAGCCCTGGTTTCACGAGCAGGTCAACGCCCTGCACGCCCGGATCGAGCAGGTCGAGGCGGCCGCGAAGCGGCTCAACGGAGCCCGCGCATAGTGTTCACCCGCAGCATCGCGTACCTGAAGACCGCTTTCGCGACGAAGTGGAACATCCTCTTCTTCGGCGGTGCCGTCGCGGCCGCCTTCATCAGCGGATTCCCCGGGATCCTCCTGCCGCTCGTGCTCGCCGGCGAGGTCTACTACCTCGCGAGCATGCTCGCCAGCGACCGCTTCCGGGCCGCGGTGGACGCCCAGGATGCGAAAGCCCGGCGGACGGCCGAGACGGCCGAAGCCCGCGAGGCCTACGAGCGCATCCGCCGGAATCTGCCGCCGGCGCTCCTCGAGCGGTTCGACCGGCTGCGTGACCACTGCCTGAAGCTCGTCGAACTCGGCGGCAGCATGCGCGGGCCCGACGGTGGCGGACCGGACAAGACGGCACTCGAGTCGCTCGACCGGCTGCTGTGGGGCTATCTGCGGATGATCTGGGGCGCCTCCACGCTGTCCGACTTCCTCGACCACACCGACGACCGGGGCATCCGGGCGCGGATCGCCGACCTCGAGCGCCGGCTGGCGAAGCTTCCCGCCGGCGACGCCGCCTCGGCCCCGATGCGGTCGGCGCTGGAGGACCATCTGAAGACGAGCCGGGAGCGGCTCGACAACATCGCCGAGGCCCGCGGCAAGCTCGACCTCGTGGCCGCGGAGATCGAGCGGCTGGAGTCGAAGATCGCCGCCCTCGCCGAGGGCTCGGTGGCGAAGCGCGACGTCAGCGACATCGCCCAGCGGGTGGACGAGGTGGCGGAGGGGATGCGGAAGACGGACGAGACGATGCGGCAACTCCAGTTGCCGCCGGAACTCGAGGAACTCGACGAGCCGCCCCCGATGCTCCGCGAAGAGGCATGACGCGGGGCGGGCTTGGTGCGGTGCAAGTGGGACAGGCTTGAGCCTGTCATGGCTTCACGCAGGCGCACCGACTCGTGGCTGCCCAGCCCCGCTCGCCGGACGCTCGCCTCGGCCCTCCGAGGCCTCGGCTCTCTGCATGTCCGCTTCGCTTCGCCATCCTGGCTGCGCTCGCTCCCATAGCCCGGCTCTTTGGTCTGGGCAGCCCCGAGCCTCCATCAATGGCAAGCGAGGCATGACAGGCTGAAGCCTGTCCCACGACGTCAGGCCCGGAGGGCCGGGTTGACACCAGCGGGCGGATGCCCGCCAAGGGAATTTCGGCAGGATGCCAAGCGCGCTACCACGCCGCGTCAGGCCCGGAGGGCCGGGTTCGCACCAGCCGCCGGAGGGCGGCAAGGCAAAAACGGACAGGATGTCCGTGTTTTGCCTGAAGTCAGTCGAGCCAGTCCTGTTCCTCGAGCCGCTCGGGCGTGTAGGTGTCGGTGACGTAGCTGATGTCCTTCGAGATGAGCGACTCCACCTCCAGCTTGAAGCCGTTGGTGAGCATCGTCTCGATCTCCTTCTGCCAGCCCTTCTTGCCCGCGAACCATGGATAGGCGGCGATCTGCTTGGCCCGCTTGATGTCGGTGTCGTTGAGGGCGATCTGCACGCTCTGGGAGAGCTTGCACCGCTGGTAGTCGCGGGAGCGGATGCCGAGAAACTTGGCCTCCGGGATCGCCATCCGCTTCGACTCGTAGGCCAGGTTGATCGAGCCCTGCTTGAGCACCGAGTAGATGTAGTAGCCCCAGGGATCGTTGTCGAGCAGGCAGTAGACCGGGAGCTTGAGCTCGTGGTGGAGCCGGTAGAGCATCCGCCGCACGCCCCGCGGGGGCTGGCCCCCGCCATGCGTCAGCAGGCAGTTGTGCTTCCGCCAGAACTTGTCCTCGTTGAAGCGGCGCCAGACCGTGTCTTTCTCGACGTGGAGGATGAACTTCGCGTCGCACGACTTGAATTTTACGATGTCGGCCTCGACGATCGACGGGATCGAGTAGCCGCCCGACCCCATCCGGGAGCAGTCGATCTCGTCGCCGGAGTCGATGAGCGTGATCGGCCCCACCATGCCGCCGCGGTTGCTGGCATAGACGTGGAGTTCCTCGCGAAGGCTTTCGAGCGTGACCTCGAGATCTTCGATGATCGGGTCGCACTCCTCCTGGGTCGCGAAGGTCTCCTCGCGGGTGCCCTCGATCGTGTGCTTGAGGAGATAGTAGAGACCTCGGATGCTGGTGGTTTTCTGCTGGTCGATGAGCTGCTTGCAGCCGGTGGCGACCAGGAGCGTCTGCATGTAGCTCTTGGCCTGCGACAGGTTGAAGAGTTGGCGGCGGTTGGTCTGGCCGCCCATCTCGATGATCTTCCGCGACTTGTTGAAGCGGACGTTCGAGAGGCTGCGGGTGGGGATGTCGAGGGCCGGGTCGCGCCGCTTCTCGGCGGCGGCGGCCACCTCGTCGGCCAAGTCCACGATCAGCCGGAGGGTTTTTTGGTCGATGGGCGGGAGTTTCCCCTTCGAGGTCTGGGGAGCACGCTTCGTCTTCGTCGCCATGGAACGCCTGTCGCGGGAGGGATGCGTCGGAACGCGAGCATCCTACCGTCCCGCAAACACGGTCGCACGCCGCAGGGCGGCCCAGGCCCGGGAATCACGAAAGCCCGAAGCGCGAGCGAGGGAAGCGGAGGTGGGGTGGGGCTGACCCTTGCTTGCGCTGCGGGCTTCCGTAAGGCGCGGGGTACCGGGCGCAGGGTTCCGGGCGCGGCGTCAGGCCCGGAGGGCCGGGTCATCACCGGCGGGCGGATGCCCGCCAAGGCCGGTT
>JBBAVM010000128.1:0-7592 GCA_040397685.1 Pirellulales bacterium | reverse complement strand
AGGCTTCAGCCTGTCATGCCCGCGTAGGACAGGCTTCAGCCTGTCGGAGTTCATGACAGGCTCAAGCCCGTCCCGCGGGTGTGTTACACTTCCGGGCCCCGGGGCGTAGCGCAGTTGGTAGCGCGCTTGGTTTGGGACCAAGAGGTCGAGAGTTCGAATCTCTCCGCCCCGATTTTCAGCCGGAAAGCAACCGCAGGCCGGCCCACACAGCGGCGATGGACAGGGCATTGGTCGCCACGACGTACCCGAGTGCCGCGGTCGCACGGCCGTGCTCCACGAGTTCGAGCGACTGGAACGCATAACTCGAGTAGGTCGTGAAGCCGCCGAGCAGGCCCACGAGCAGGATCGACTCCAGGCCCCCCGGCAGCGTGCCCCGCGCGCGAAAAAACCCCGCCATCGCCCCGAACGCGAACGATCCTGCCACGTTCACGAAGAGCGTACCCCAGGGCAGGAAATGCCCGAGCAACCGCGCCGCGCACGCGTTACAGGCCACACGGAGGAGTGTGCCCACGGCGCCGGCGGCGGCGAGCCAGAACACATGTGGCAGCGTCATGCGCCGCAGTGTGCCACGCTGGGGAATTCCTGCCCACCCCGGCCGCGCTGGTTGCTTTCCCACCGAGCTCCGCGTATTTTGAGTCATCCAAAATATTTTTTTGGAGACCCAAAATGTTTCCTCGCAGCGGGCGACGCCGGCGGTCTGCCTTCAGCCTCGTCGAACTTCTCGTGGTGGTGGCGATCATCGGCGTGCTCGTCGCCCTGCTGCTGCCGGCGGTGCAGAGCGCACGCGAGGCCGCCCGCCGTTCGAAATGCGCGAGCAACCTGCGGCAACTCGGCCTCGCCCTCCACGGTTCCGTGGATGCCCGCCGCCGGTTTCCCGCCGGCTACGTGGCCGACACCGCCAGCCCAAGCCGTGATCCCGAGACGTTCGATGCCGCCCCGGGCACCGGCTGGGGGCTCGCGATCGCGACCTTTCTGGAGGAAGCCAGGCTGTTCGAGCGGTACGACGCTGCGGCCGGCGTCTCGGCCGCGGCCAATCGCGGCGTCGTGGCGGAACGCGTGTCGCTGTTTCTCTGCCCGTCATCGACTGGTCCTCGAGAGCCCTTCCTCGCAACCGACGCGGCGAATGCACCCCATGCCTCAGGCGCCCGGCTCGGCCGCACCGACTATGTCGCGAACGCCGGGCACGACGATCCCTGGGATACGGCCCCCCGGGCCTCGTGGGACGGTGTCGCCAACGGGCCGCTGTATCGCAACTCGCGCACGCGGCCGGCCGACGTGCGCGACGGCCTCTCGAAGACGGTGTTCGTCGGCGAACACTCCCAGGCGCTGTCGCAGAAGGCCTGGGCGGGGGTCGTGCCGGGCGCATGGTGTCAGCCGACCGATGGGCAGCGGTTGCTCGGCGCTGTGCCAGAACACGCTGCCGCCCTCGTGCTCTCCCACAGCGGCCCGGCGGCGAACGAAGCGGACGTGATCCACGTACCGAACGATCCGGCCGGCCACTGTGACCAGATGTTCTCGGAGCATCCCTCCGGTGCGAACGCCGTCTTCGGCGATGGCTCAGTGCGGCTGATCGAGGCCGCGATCGACCGGGATGCCTGGGCCGCCTGCTGCAGCATGGCCGGCGACTGAAAACCCGCCGTGCATCATGGACAAGCGTTGTGGAATTCGACACACTCCGGAGGTCACCTTCCGCACGGAGTGCCGCAATGACCGCCTCGACCGTCCACGCCCGGATCGACGGACCGATCGTGATGATCGGGTTCGGCTCGATCGGGCGGGGCACGCTGCCGCTCATCGAACGGCACTTCGACTTTGACCGCTCGAAGTTCGTGGTCATCGACCCCGACGACCGCGATCGGGCCATCCTCGACCGCCACGGCGTCCGATTCATCCACGAGGCGGTGACCCGCGAGGGCTATCGCGAACTGCTCACCCCCCTGCTCACCGGCGGCGGCCGGGGATTCTGCGTCAACCTCTCCGTCGATACGTCGTCGCTCGACATCATGCGGCTGTGCCGCGAAGTCGGCGCCCTCTACATCGACACGGTGGTCGAGCCCTGGCCGGGGTTCTACTACGACCGCTCGGCCCATCCTGAGGCCCGCACCAACAACGCCCTCCGCGCGACGATCCGCGAGGAGAAGGCGGCCCGCCCGGGCGGCACGACCGCCGTGTCGTGCTGCGGGGCCAATCCCGGCATGGTGTCGTGGTTCGTGAAGCAGGCGCTCGTGAACCTGGCGGCCGACACCGGCCGGCGGGCGGCGACGCCGGCCGCCGACGACCAGGCCGGCTGGGCGCGCTTCATGCGCGACCTGGGCGTGAAGGGAATCCACATCGCGGAGCGCGACACGCAGCGGTCCCGCCGGCCGAAGCCGCCCAACGTGTTCGTCAACACGTGGAGCGTCGAGGGATTTCTCTCCGAAGGGATGCAGCCGGCGGAGATGGGCTGGGGCACGCACGAAAAGTGGCTGCCGGACAACGGCCGCCTGCAGACGATCGGCTCCCGGGCCGGCGCCTATCTGCTCCAGCCGGGCGCGAACACGCGGGTGCGGACCTGGTGCCCCACGCCGGGCCCGCAATACGGCTTCCTCGTGACTCACAACGAGTCGATCTCGATCGCCGACTCGTTCACGGTCCGCGAGGGGGACGCCGTCGTCTACCGCCCCACCTGCCACTACGCCTACCATCCGGCCGACGATGCCGTGCTCTCGCTGCACGAATTGTTCGGCCGGGCCGGCGTCCGCCAGGACAGGATCCACATCCTCGACGAGACCGAGATCGTGGACGGCATCGACGAACTCGGCGTGCTGCTCTACGGGCACGAGAAAAACGCCTACTGGTACGGCTCCAGGCTGTCGATCGAGGAGACCCGCGACCTGGCCCCCTACCAGAACGCGACCGGCCTGCAGGTCTCGTCGGCCGTGCTCGCCGGAATGGTGTGGGCCCTGGAAAACCCTGCAGCCGGCATCGTCGAGGCCGACGAGATGGACTTCCAGCGGTGCCTCGAGGTGCAGCGGCCGTACCTCGGGCCGGTCACCGGGCACTACACCGACTGGACGCCCCTCACCGACCGCCCGGGGTTTTTCCCCGAGCCGATCGATGCCGACGACCCCTGGCAATTCCGCAACATCTTGGTGCACTGATCGCATGAACGCAAAAACGCTCCTCACGCTCGCCAAGAAGCACGGCACCCCCTTGTTCGTGGTGGATCACGCCGAGCTGAGGAAGAATTACGCCCTGTTCCGCAAGCACTTTCCCCGCGTGCAAATCTACTATGCCGTAAAGGTCAACAGCGACCCGGCGATCGTGAAGACCTTCTACGAGCTCGGCGGCAGTTTCGACGTCGCGAGCATGCAGGAGTTCCACACGGTCTACGAGAACATCAAGGGCCTGCCGGCGAAGGCCCGCCAGGACTTCATCTGGGACAAGATCATCTACGCCAACCCGATCAAGCCTTTCGAGACCCTCCACGAACTCGACCGCTACAAGCCGCTCGTCACCTACGACAACCACGAGGAAGTGAAGAAAATCGCCAAGCACGCTCCGCACGCCGGCCTCGCGCTGCGGCTCCGGGTGCCGAACACGGGCTCGATGGTGGAGCTGTCGAGCAAGTTCGGAGCCCTCCCGGGCGAGGCGGTCGATCTGATCACGTTCGCCCACGAGCAGGGGCTCGTCGTGGAAGGTCTGTCGTTCCACGTGGGCAGCCAGTGCACGAATCCGCAGAACTTCATCCAGGCGATCCACCTCTGCGCGGGCGTGTTCGCCGAGGCGAAGTCGCGCGGCTTCACGCTCAAACTGCTCGATATCGGCGGCGGCTTCCCGGCGGCCTACGACGCCACGGTGCCGAAATTCTCGGCGCTCGCCAAGAAGATCAACCACGAGCTCGACCGGCTGTTTCCCAAGGAGATCGAGATCCTCGCCGAGCCGGGGCGTTTTCTCGTGGCCTCGGCGGGCAACGCCGTCTCCAAGATCATCGGCAAGGCAATCCGCAACGAGAAAATGTCGTATTACGTGGACGACGGCGTCTACCACACCTACTCGGGCGTGATCTTCGACCACTGCACCTACCACCTGAAGAGCTTCAAGAAGGGGCCCACGCAGCTCTGCGCCGTGTTCGGGCCGACCTGCGACGCCCTGGACACGATCAGCCTCGCCGAGCAGCTGCCGGAACTCGAGATCGGCGACTACCTCTACAGCGAAAACATCGGCGCCTACTCCGCCGCCTCGAGCACCCACTTCAACGGTTTCCCTCCCGCCAAGGTCGTCCACGTCAACGCGTGACGCGGACGCGGCGATCAGGGGCGCATAACTGACCATGGGGCGAGGCGAGGGGTTGCCCCGACCGTTGAGCCGGCTTGACTGACCAGCGGAGCCATGGATGGCGCAGCGCCAGTCAGTCGGAGTGAACGCAGCCCGGAGGGCGCAGTGAACGTCCGGCGAAACGGTATGGGGCAACCCCTCGCCGGCACGCATCTGCAAGGGGCCATCACCCCGGCCGCACCGCCTCGATCAGGTGATACGTCTTCACGATTTCCTGCGCGACGTCCCGCCACATCTGCGGCAGGTGCTCCACATACCAGGTGGGCTGCTTCGTCACGACGAGCAGCGTGCCGCCCGGCGCGAGAGCCTTCCAGGCCGCATCCACGAACAGCTGCGCGATCCGGAAATCGGAGTAGTAGGGCGGGTTCGCGAGCACGAGATCGTAGGAGCCGGGATCCGGCACGAGACCGCCCGCCTCGAGGGCGACCGAGATGTTGGCCAGGCCGTTGAGCGTCGCCCCGCGGGCCGTGCACTCGACCGCCCGGGCGTTCGAGTCGAACGCGTGAACGTGCACGCTCGGGTCGCGGGCCGCGATGCCGATCGCGACGCACCCCGAGCCGCAGCCGATGTCGAGCACGCGGGTGTCGGGCGCGACGTCCACGGCATTGAGCAGGTGGCGGGCGCCGGGATCGATCCGGCGGTGGGCGAACACCCCGGGCCGACTGATCGCCCGGAGCAGCCGCTCGCGGTCACGAAACACGAACTCGCAGCCGAAGTCCCGACATTTCGCCGGCTCGCAGGTCTTCTCCACGATGTAGCAGACCGTCTGCGGCTTCGGGCCGGCGGCGGGCCGCACCCTGACGGTCTCGCCGGTGTCTGCGAGTTGTCCGTGCAGCCATGTGTCGCGCGGGTTGTCGATCGAGGCCACGAGCCGGCCGCCGATCGCGAGGTTCACGAGCGCCGCCTGCAAGATGTCGCGCGACAGCTCCGCCTCGCCGTCCTTCGTGAGCGGCACGACGGCCAGGTCGTAGGGCCCCGGCGGCATGTCGGCAGTACACGCCGCTTCGAGCCCAACCGGCCGCTCTCCCCACCCCGCGACAGCCAGATCGTGCTGAAACAGGTCGAGAAACCAGGCCACGACCCGCGCCTCCGGTCGTTCACGGGCGAGCGCGGCCGCCGCCTGCGCTCGGCCCGTCGTCGTGCAGACGATGCGGGCCCCGGGCAGCGACCGCGCGACCTCGAGCGCATGCGCCTCGGCCGGACGCGCGGGAAGTGGATCGGTCGGCGAGGGTTGTGATGACACGGCCGCGAGGATACACCGCAGCCTGGCTGCCGCAATCGTCACTCCGGGCGCCGGGGGCGCTCGGGCCGCTCGCCGTCATCCCCGCCGCCGGGCGGAGGACCGCGCCGCTCGTCTCCCGGCCCACCGGGCCCGCGGCCTTCGCCGGGCCCACGGCCCTCGCCAGGTCCTCGACCTGCGCCCGGTCCGCGACCACCCGCCCGTGGGCCGTCGCCGCCCCCCTGCTGTCCGCCGGGGCCGCCGCGCATCCGCATCTCGTGAAACGCCTGCGCGAACTTCGTCATCTCGCTGCGATCGAGTTTGCCGTCGCCGTCGGCATCGAATTCAAAGGCGTGATCGACCAGTCGCTCCGGCGACGGCGGTCCGCGCCGGCCGCCGCCAGGGCCGCCCGCACCGCCGGAAGGGCCGCCTCCGGGCGGCTGAGCCGCCACCATCGCCGCCGACAGCATCCCCGCCGCCATCACCACACCGCCCAGGAATCGTTTCATCGCAAGGCTCCTCGTTCGTGACCGATACCTTCGCAGGCTACCACGTCCTTCAACGCCGCACCCCGCCGGAAGTCGCGGTCAGGGGGCTGAAACATCGTCCCCGACCCGGAGCACGGCGTTGCGTTTGAGCACGCGGCGGCGGCCGCCGGCATCGAATTCGAGGTGGCAGTCGAGCAGGACTCCGACGGCCGCATCCTCCGGGACGTCGAACTCGGCCGCGACCGTGTTGCCCTCCCGCTCGATCGCCACCGCCTCGTACGGCCCGATCTGCACCCACGATGGCCGGCCCTCCGGCACCGGGCCCCGCGTCGCCTGCCGTGGATCGAGCACGATCGTGACCCGCCGCCGGCCACCCCGGCCCACGGTGCCGGGCCGAACCTCGCTCACGACCTGCTCGAGGCCGCTTGCACCTCGGGCATTGTCGCTGATCGGGCCCGTGCCCGCCCGGGCGATGCCCCGGTTGTTCGCCGGCTCCGGCACGCCCCGGTAGCCGCCGATCACGTAGGGAAACCGCTCGGGCGTGACGTGGTAGTGATAGCCCCGGTCCGGATCCTCGTGGCCGTTGCAGACGTCGAGGGCCCGCCCGGCGTCGAGGTCCCGGGCCATCACGCCCGCCGCCTCGTAGGGCCCGTGAATCGGATAGCCGTCGAAGGCGAAGCCGATGACCGGCGAGTGCTGCTTCCCGTCGTCTGGAAACGGGCTTTTCACGCAGGTCGGATACTTGTGGTAGTGGTAGATGCCCGTCTGCTGCGGATGGCCGCAGCAGCTGTCGAGCCACACCTCCGAGTAGCCGGCGACGGCGTTCATGCCGCCCTGCTCGAAAGGATTGAAAAACACGACGCCATTGAGCGCCACGCCGATCGGCCCCATCGGCAGCGTCGTGATCTCGCGGGCCCGACGCGGCTCGAGCGGCAGGCGGAAGGTGAAGTCCTGGACACGAATCGAATTCGGGTTGCCGCTGTTGGGAAACAGCGCGGTGGGATGGTTGGGATAGCCCTGGCTCTCGACGACGAGAAACCCGGCCTCGTGCCGCAGCACCACCTCGTCGATGCCATCGTCATTGGAATCACGCTGGTGATACGAAAACAGATCGACGAACCGCTCGCCATCGCGGTAGAGATACGTCGGCTTCGCGCCGTTTTCCCGCACGAACCATCGCCCCCCGATCGCCACGGCTCCCGCGGGAAGCTCCTCGGCCGGCAGCGGCCAAGCGGCGGCGAGGGCAACGGCACAAGCTGCGGCGAACAATCGCATGCTGATTGAACGGGCAGGCCGCCCCGCGGTTGCGGCGGAAGGCCGCCTTTCACGAACCCCCGAAACGCCAGACCGCCTTCACTTCAGGTATTCGTTCGACCAGGTGCTGAAGAGATCCCCCCGCTTCACCCGCGCGGCGTCTTCCCGCATCACGGCCGGCGTCCGGCGGATCACGCGGGTCGTGTGGCGGCGGTGCTGGTGGTACCGCGAGTGGGCCCGGGCTTCGGGGCCGGTGTTGCGCGGGGGAATAGGGGGCTGAGCCGCGGCCACGACCGACGCGTACATCAGCACGC
>JBBAVM010000127.1:0-7680 GCA_040397685.1 Pirellulales bacterium | reverse complement strand
GGCGACGGAGGTCGCCCAAGGCGAGCTCGACAGGATGTCGAGGCTCGCCGTGAACCTAGTACCGCACCTCGATACCGAGATCCACGCCGTTGGTGAAGACGTATTCCTGGCCGCCGTTCACCGGCCCGATCCGGTTGAACTCGACTGGCCGCGACTTCACGACCCATGGATTCGTCGGGCTCGCAGCCTGGGTCGGATCCCGCGGCTCGGCAAACTGCACCCGCTTGACATCCGTCTTGTAGCCGGTATTCGTCGATGCCCGGGCGATGCTGCCGAGCCACATGCCCGTGTACCCCGCCCTGAGCCGAATCGCTTGGCTCACCTTGAACTCCGTGCCAAACCGCCATTCACCGATCGGCGTGAACACGAACCGGTGCTCGGCGGCGTTCGTCGCATTGTTCTGGCCGACGCCGTAGAGCTGGAGGAACATCGGCGGCGGCGGCTGCTGCTGCGTGACGGCGGTCGATGCACTGGAGACCGACTGCGGAGCATTCGTCAGATTGAATGTCGTACGCAGGTAGTCGGCACCGAGCGTGTTCGGGAAGTTCGCTCCACGATAGAGATTGTTCTGAAAGTTGAAGCCGGCGGTGAACTTGAAGGCGCTCGAGAACAGCCACCGGCCCCGTTCCACCTCCATCATCAGCGAGAATTCCGGCCCGATGATGTTGTTGTAGGTATTGGTTTCCCACTCGCCGACCTGGAGCGGCGTCGATTGGCCGAGACCCGTGAGTGTGTCGTAGCCGGTGATTCCGAGGACATCGCCGGCGGATGTGTTCACCACGCCGATCCCAGTGGTACCTCCGCCAAAACGGCCGCCCGTACCGCCGAGGCCGCCGGTCGTGCCGCCCGTTCCACCCGTCGTGCCGCCAGTCGTGCCGCCGAGGCCGCCAGTCGTGCCGCCAGTCGTGCCGCCAGTCGTGCCGCCGGTGCCGCCCGTACGGCCGGTCGTGCCACCCGTGCCACCGGTCGTGCCGCCGACGTTGAAGGCATACTGATTGCTTTCATACCCGAGCTTATAGCTCTCCGCGAACTGCAGATACCGCGGTCCCAAGCCAAACCGGACCGTCGATCCGCTGCCCCGCCTGCCGAGTTCACGGCGAATCACCGCCGCTACGGCACCACTACTGATCTCGACCGAGTTGGCCTGCGTCAGCTTCTGGGAGATCATGTGGTCCGGGGGGGGGCTCGTAGTCTCCACAGAGGTCACCACGACCGCATTGCTGACGGTGCCCACACCACCCGTGCCGCCACCGCCTCCCGAGGCGGTAGTTTGCACGATCGTCTGCGTGGGCGAGGCAGCCGCGAATTCGCTGTTCGTCTGGAACTCCTGCGACTGACCGACGGTGAAGTAGTCGATGTTCACGCCCCGGCCGTCGTAGATCCAGCCGCCCTCGTAGCGATTCCCCCACGCCATCTTCGTCCGCATCCAACTCGTGTTGAGGTCGAGCTGGAGCGGGTCGGAGCCGAACGTGTAGAGGCCGCCGATGAGACTACCGGACGTGCCACTCGTCACCGCGGCATTGAGTGCGTCGTTATTGAGCTTGGCGATCGCCTGGGGCGAGATCGGCTGGTACGGAATGAGATAGTTCCCGTTTGCGGTCTGGGCGACGCCGCGCACGCTCGGCGGCGTGATGCCCCAGTAGAGCCGGTCGTAGTTGAAGTAGATCCCTTCGCTCGCTTCGGGATAGATCTCGTACTCCTGCAGGTCCGGCGGGGCGAACAGCTGGAAGTCGTAGAAGTCCTGATCCGGCAGGAGCGGCATCCAGTCGCCGGCCCGCGACGGCAGCACGGTCGCAGAAGCGATCGCGAGCGTCAGGATCAGTCTCTCGAGCCGTCGGAGCGTCGTGTTCGTAGCCATCGCTGTAGTCCTGGGGAGCAGGAGCCGGTTTTCCGCACATGCGGATTGCTCGTCTGGTATCGGTCGTGTCGGTCGTTCCAGTTGACGAAACTTGGCGAACCCTGCCGCTTGGAGCGGGTTTCCGAGTCAGGCTGGAAAAACGTGGCGAGCCCGGTGAAGTCGGGTATCTTGCAGGCATCGGCCCGTCGCCTCTGAGGAGCCCCCCGATGCCCGCCTGCCGCCCGCTCTTCGCCCTGCTTCTGCCGCTTGCCTCGTTTGCCGGCCTGGCCGCCGCGATGTCCCCGGCCACAGCGGCTCCCCCGGTGGCGGAGCGGGACGCGGCCGAGGAGGTCGGCTTCCTGCGGCTCTCGCGGGACGACGCGGGCGAACCCGTGTCGCTCGACACGTCGATCGTGCGGTATCGGGAGACGCCCGCCGCCGCGGCCCGGGCGGGCCGCCGCGAACCGGTGGCGGTGGACCTCGTCGGGGCGGTGCACCTCGGCAGCAAGGCCTACTACGACACGCTCGACCGCGTGTTCCGGGGCTACGACGCCGTCCTCTACGAGCTCGTCGCCCCCGACAACGCCCGGGTGCCGAAGCCCGGCCGCAAGCCGGCCGGGGCGATCGGATCGGCCCAGCAGGGGCTCACGAAGATGCTCGGCCTGGAGTTCCAGCTCGAGCAGATCGACTACGCCGCGCGGAACTTCGTCCACGCCGATCTCTCGCCGCAGGAATTCGACGCCGCGATGCGGAAGCGGGGCGAGTCGTGGTGGAGCATGTTCTTCAAGCTCATGCGCGAGGGCGCGGCCCGGGCTGACCGCGAGGCTGCCGCCAAGGCCAACGATGTCGGCTTCGGCGACCTCTTCGGGCTGCTGTTCGGCCAGCACCGCGAGGTCCGCCTGCGGCGGATCATGGCCGAGCAGTTCACCGACATGGAGGTGCTCACGGCCGCGTTCGGCGGCGAGAAAGGCTCGTCGCTGATCACCGACCGCAACGCGGCCGCCCTCGACGTGCTCCGCGGCCAGCTTGCCCGCGGCCGCAAGCGGCTCGCGATCTTCTACGGCGCGGCCCACATGGACGACTTCGACGAACGGCTCCGCCGCGACTTCGGCCTGGAGCCGGTCGAGACCGACTGGCTCGAAGCCTGGGATTTACGGATCCCGAAGTAGGACAGGCTTCAGCCTGTCACGCTATTGCCGATTGAGAAATCAATTCACGGAAGCCCGAGGCGTAGGTTCCCACGGAAGCCCGAAGCGCAAGCGAGGGAACACGTGATCCCGCCCCGGACTCCCTCGCTTGCGCTTCGGGCTTGCGTCGATGAGAAC
The DNA here is from genome assembly GCA_040397685.1 of Pirellulales bacterium. Classification (GTDB taxonomy): domain Bacteria; phylum Planctomycetota; class Planctomycetia; order Pirellulales; family UBA1268; genus RGVT01. The sequence goes on along the minus strand of JBBAVM010000127.1, from coordinate 4,518 downwards.
GAGCCGATCGCGCGGCCCCAGACCCGGAGGGCGTGGTCAGCACCAGCCGACGGAGGTCGGCCAAGCGACGGTCGGCACGAAGCCGAGCCGCCGCGCGCATTCAGCCTACGCCGGAACGCGGACGAGTCGGCCCCAGGCGGTCGTCGTCGTGCTGAGGTGTCGCAGCGTGCGGTCGTACCCGAGCGATTCGACCGTCTCGCCGACCGGTGAGAACTCGATCGGCCCGGAGTAGCCATGCTCGCAGAGCGCCGCCACCAGCCCGGCGAGCGGCAGGCTGCCCCGCCCGGGCGGCAGCCGCTCCGCGTCGGCGTGGGGCGCTCCGCGGCCATCGGCGATCTGCACGACGGCCGTCCGCGAGGCGAGTTCGCCCAGCAGTTCAAAGAGATGGCGATCGTGGCCGAAATGCCAGAGATCGAGGGCGAGCCGCACCGCCGGGTGGTCGAACCGGTCCACCCAGGCGATCGCGTCGGCCGGGCTCGTGAGGAAACTGCCCCCCGCGGCGACGGCCGGGTGCATCGGCTTGAGGGCCAGCGTCACCCCCCGGGCGAGCGCCTCCGGGGCGAGAATGTCGAGGGCGTCGGCGAGCAGGCGATGGGCGTGGCTCCGCGTGTGGCCGCCCCGGCAGCCGCTGTGGACGATCACCGCCTCGGCCCCGAGTTCCGCGGCTGTGGCGATCGCCTCAAAGGCATCGTCCACGCTCTCGGTGAACGACCGCCCGTCGCTCCCGGTAAACCCGCCGGCCGCCTGCAGGCTCGACACCCGCAGCCCTGCCTGCCCGATCACGGTGCCGGCCGTCTCGACCCCGACGTCCGAGAGCTTCGTGCGCCACAGGGCGATCGTATCGAAGCCATGCCTCACGAGATGGGCCACTTCGTCGCCGAGTTCCCAGCGAAGCGTGGTGAGTTGACTGATCGACACATGCACCATTGGTCGAGCGATCTCCTGTCGGGGGCGGCACGCACCCGCGTGCGGCATCGAGTCCGCCTGCAACGCGGGGAGTATGGGACGGCCGCGCGCCGACTGTCCAGACGAAGTTCAGGGCGGCGCGCAAGCGGTGTACGCTTGTGCTGCTTGCCAAACATGCGCGGATGTTCCCCACATCAACGCGGAGCGAGCTCGACGCACACCAGCCGCCCGGCGCCGCGGGCGAACAACAGCCCGCGGGCCACGATCGGCGCCGCCCAGCAGGGCGGTGACAGCAGCGGCGTGCTGTCGTCGCCCAAGAGCCGCGCCCGCGAGATTTCCTGAAAGGCGTCGGGCGAGGCCCGCGCAAGGACCAGGTCGCCGAACTCGCCGAGCACGACGAGATGGCCGTCGGCGAGCACCATGCTGGCCCGCCCCAGCCCCGCCTCCGACCACTTCACCTCACCGGTGCCCCACTCCACGCAGGTCACCACCGCATCGCCGGCATGCCTTCCGCTGGCCCCATAGACGTGGTCACCGTAAAGGATCGGCGTCGCCCAGTGGGCCATGAGCGCCGCGCGGGGCCGGGGCCGACGGCTGCGCCACACCTCGCGGAGATCGCGGCCGTCCCATTCGAGCAGCACGCTCCCCGGCCCGTAGCACTCCGACAGCAGGATTCGCCCACGCTCCACGACGGGGCTCGCCGCCACCGCGCTGAAGAGCTCGTCGGCACGCCAGCGAAACTCCGCGAGCACCGCCCCCGAAGCGGGCTCGACGACGAGCAGGTCGTCGCGCGTCCAGGCCACGATCCGCGGCCGCCCGCCGAGCGACGCGAGCACCGGCGCGGCATAGCTCGCGAGCTGGCTGGACGAGCGCCAGCGCTCGAGGCCCGTCGCGAGGTCGAAGGCCACGAGCCCGCTGTCGAGCCCCTTCACGAGATCGAGCCGCTCGGGCGCCTGGGGCGCCGTCCCCGGCCGGCTGCCCCCCACCTGCACCACCACGATCGCGCCACCTTCGGCCTCGACCACGAGCGGCGCCGCCCCCACGCCAAAAAAGTTTTGCACGACGTGATACGCCTGTGTCGTCTCGACGTGCCATAGGCTCGCGCCGTCGGCGAGTGACCGGCACTCGAGCCGACCCTCGGGGCCGAACGTGAACACGCGGTCGCGGTGGATCACCGGCGCCGCCCGCGGACCGCCGTCGTAGCCGAAGGTGTCGCGATAATCGCTCGCGTACGACGCTTCCCACAGCGGCCGGCCCGTCTCCGCCTCGAGGCAGCGGGTCCGCATCCGCACGGCGTCACGGTCGAACACGACGACCCTCCCGCGCGACACCGCCGGTGCGCAGTAGCCCTCGCCGAGCGGCATGTGCCACACGACCCGCGGCCCGGCCGCCGGCCACGGAGCGACGATCCCCTCGAGACTGCTGCGGCCGTTGCCGGTCGGCCCGAGGAAGGCCTCCCAGTCCTCGCCGCCGCGGATCGCGAGGGCGGGCGGTTCGGCGGCCGGCAGCGCGAATGCGCCGCAGCACACCGCCCCGGCGATGACCGACCGTATACTCATCTGCCGCTCGACCGCAGCATCTCCGCGAAAAAGGTGTGAGCCACCTTTTTCCCCCAAGGCACACCCGATGGCAAGCGAAAAAGAGGTTCGCGTGGGGCGAATCGTGATTCCGGCCTCGGAGCTCGAGTGGCAGTTCGTCCGCTCCAGCGGCCCCGGCGGGCAGCACGTCAACCGCACGAGCAGCAAGGCTGTCATGCGGTTCGACGCCCGCCGGTCGCCCTGCCTACCCGAGGACGTCCGGGCCCGCCTCCTGGAACGGGAAAAGGCCCGGCTCACCCGCGACGGCGCCCTCGTGATCACGAGCCAGCGGCATCGCGACCAGCCGCGGAACGTCGCCGACTGCCTCGCGAAACTGTCCGGGATCGTGGCGCGATCGCTCACTCCGCCCAAGCGGCGACGGCCGACGAAGACTCCGCGGTCGGCGGTGAAGAAGCGGCTGGAGGGCAAGCGTCGCCACGCGGAGACGAAGCGACTTCGTGGTCGGATCGGCGAGTAGACCGCGATTCACGCCCCGCGTGCGAACGGCGAAAGCGACGCTGGTATACTTCGGTCAGCGGTCGCGACGATTCCGGCCGCCCCATTCACGAAGGATCCGTGCATGCCATCGCCCCGCGACATCGACACCGTCCTCAAAGGCTGGGATTTCAAGCCCGGCGAGGTGAGCGCCCGCCTGTTCAAGGCCCGCAGCGGCCGCGAGGTGCTCCAGATGCGGGTCGATCTGGGCGTGCTCCAGATGGAGACCGACCTGCGGCCCGACGGCACGCGGCCACACGGTGCCGAGACCTACTACGACTACCTCGTGGGGGAGGCGATCCGCGAAGGCGGTTCGTTCCGCCTCTCGCGCGAGCAGTGCTCGGAGGCCGACCGCGAGTTCGTGCAGTACTACCACCGCCGCGTCTGCTGGCTCGCCCTGCGGGAGTACCGGCGGGCCGCCAAGGACGCGGACCACAGCCTGGCGTTCATGGACTTCGTCCGGGAACATTCGCCCGACGACGATTGGACGCTCTCGCACGAGCAGTATCGGCCGTTCGTCTTGTTTCACCGCGTGCAGGCCGGAGCGCTCGCGATCCTCGAAGAGCACGGTCCCGAGGCGGCCATCGCGGAGATCAACCGCGGCCTCGACCGCTTCCGCGACCTGTTCGAGCGGTACGACGCGGCCGAGCAGTATGCCGACGATGAGCTCGTGAAACGGCTCGAGGAGATGCGGGAGAGCGTCCGCCAACGGTACGACGTCGGCCGCACCCTCGACGAGCAGCTCGCCGATGCCGTGCATGCGGAGAACTACGAACTGGCCGCGAAGCTCCGTGACCGCATGCGCAAGGCCCGGGCCACTCCCGCCGCCGCCCCCGGCGACGCCGCCGGGCCGGCGTGAAATTTTTTCACGCCCCGGGCAATCTCGACCGGTGCCCGGCCGCTCGGATCGGGTAAAGATTTCCCGCCGTGAGGGACGCGGGCGTGAAAATGGGCCGGTTGGGAGGAAGGCACCGGCCCGCCGGGCGTTTCCGCCGCATGCGCACGAATTGGCGCGCAGAATGCAGATGAGAGGCATCGTCGCCGGCCCGCCGGCGGCCCGACCCTCACCCGCAGGAGGCCACGCCATGCCCGCCAGCACCCCGAACGTGCCGAGTCGCTCCGCAGCCGTCACCCAGCCGTGGGTCACGACCGTCGGCGGCACCGAGTGCGTGGTGCGCGTGACGCCCCTCTGCCCGATCGCCGACGTGCTCGGCTTCGAGCACGAGATCGCGACCACGACCGCGGTCGATGCCGGCACGATCGCCGACCTGCTCGATTCGCGGATGATCACGCCGCCGCGTCTCCGCCGCCGCCGCGACCGCGCCGTCAGCTCCCGCGCCGTCTTCTACGTCGCCGAGTAAAACAGGCTTCGGCCTGTCTGGCTTTCGACTCGGGTGCGAGGGCAGTTGATCATAACCCGCATTCGGAGCCGGCGGCACGCTGCTCCATCGCCGAGGGCGATCGCTAGCCCCTTCTCAACTGCGGTGGTGCGCTCGGTGTAAGCCGCGTATCTGCCCGTCGGCTCTTCCGCATCGCACCG
>JBBAVM010000126.1:0-7736 GCA_040397685.1 Pirellulales bacterium | reverse complement strand
GCCATGAAGCCCACGAGCACGTTGCGACCGAGCGCCAATTCGCCCTTGTAGGTCGCGGCGCCGTCCGCGAGCACCTCACCCTTCTCGACCTTTTGGCCGAGCTGGACGACCGGCTTCTGATTCTGGCAGGTGCGCTCGTTCAGGCCGACATACTTCCGCAGCTTGTAGACGTCCGCGACGCCCGATCCGGAGGTGACCTCGATCCGCTCGGCGTCCACGTAGCTCACCGTGCCTTTCCGCACGGCCCGGACGATGAGGCCGGAATTGACGGCGACGTCCCGCTCCATGCCGGTGGCCACGATCGGTGGCTCCGTGATGAGGAGCGGCACCGCCTGCCGTTGCATGTTGGAGCCCATGAGGGCGCGGTTGGCGTCGTCGTGCTCGAGGAACGGGATCAGACCGGCCGACACGCCCACCATCTGGCTCGGGGCGACGTCGATGTACTGAATGTCGTCGGCCGGAACGAGCACGAAGTCGCCCCGGTACCGGGCGATGATCGTCTCGCCCTGGAGCTTGCCATCGACGACCGTGGCGTCGGCGGGCGCCAGGTGCGCCTCGTGCTCCTCATCGGCCCGCAGCCAGACGACGTCGTCGGTGAGCTTGCCCTTCACGACCTTGCGGTAGGGCGTGACGAGGAAGCCGTAGGAATCGACCCCCGAGTAGATCGCCAGGCTGGAGATGAGTCCGATGTTCGTGCCTTCGGGCGTCTCGATCGGGCAGATGCGGCCGTAGTGCGAGATGTGCACGTCGCGCACCTCGAAGCCTGCCCGCTTGCGATTGAGGCCTCCCGGGCCGAGGGCGGAGAGCCGCCGCTCGTGCGTCAGCATCGAGAGCGGATTGGTCTGATCGACCACCTGCGAGAGTTCGCCGCGACCGAAGAAATACTCGATTGCCGCCGAAATGCTCTTCGGGTTGATGAGCGACCGCGGCGACATTTCCGTCACGTCCTTGAGGCTCATCCGCTCCTGGACGGTGCGCCGCAGCTTGAGGAAGCCCTTGCGGAGTTCGTCGCTGGCGAGTTCGTCGATCGTCCGCAGGCGCCGGTTGCCGAGATGGTCGATGTCATCGACCTCCACCTCGCCCTCGCCCTCGCTCAGGAGCAGCATGTACTTGATGGCGGCGATCAGGTCGTCCGGGCGGAGCGTCATCTCCGTCTCCGGCACCGACAGGCCGAGCTTGCGGTTGATACGGAACCGGCCGACGCGGCCGAGGCGATAGCGGTTGGTGTCCTTGAACTTTTCGTCGAAGAGGGCGCGGGCCTTGTCGAGCGCCGGCGGATTGCCCGGGCGGAGCCGCTGGTAGATGCGGATGAGCGCGTCCTCGTGGCTCGGGGCGACGCCGGTGCGCCGCTTCGACTCATCGGCATCCTCGCGCAGGCTGTTGACGATGAGGGGCACCTTCTGCTCCTGCATCACCTCGATCGCCTTGAGACCCGACGTGCAGATCAACTCCGCCTGGTCGTGGGTGATCTTGCAGCCGGCATCGGTGATGATCTCGCCGGCCCGCTCGCTGCCCTTGGGATAGACGACGTCATCGACGGCGATCTTGCCCTCGACCTTCGCGACATACCGGCCGCCCTCGGTCTTGACCTTGTCCGTCTTGTAGAAGAGCTTCAGGATCTCGGAGTCGCGGGAATACTTCGGATCCATCGCCCGCAGCAGCGTCAGCGCCGAGAACTTGCCGCTCTGGTCGATGCGGACCTGGAGCGTGTCCTTCTTCGACACGTTGAGCTCGATCCAGCTGCCGCGCTCGGGGATCACGCGGCAGTTGTAGGTCTTGCGGTCGGTGGACTCGGTGTCGGCCACGAAGTCGATGCCCGGCGAGCGATGGAGCTGACTGACCACCACCCGCTCGGCGCCGTTGATGATGAACTCGCCGCCGCCGAGCATGATCGGGATGTCGCCGAGGTAGACCTCCTCCTCGATCGGCTGCTCGCGGGTGAGCCGCAGCCAGACCCGCAGCGGCCGCCCGTAGGTCAGCCGCAACTGCCGGCACTCGTCCGGATCGTAGCGCGGCTTTCCGAGGTCATAGCGGAGATACTCGAGCTTGACCGTCTTGTCATAACTCTCGATCGGGAAGATCTCGCGGAGCACGCCCTCGATGCCCTCGTCCTTCCGCTTGTTCGCCGGCGTCTCGTACTGCAGGAAGCGGTCGTAGAATCGAGTCTGGATTTCCGTGAGGTCGGGGATCGAATGGCTGGCGCGGCGACTGCCGAAGTGACGGACTTCCGTGGGCTGGAGGCGGCGGACGGCGCGGGTTGCCATTGAGAAGACACTCCTGTGGGCGGCTTGACGGGAGGAAAACCGTGCATCTGCCGGCACGAACGCGGACAGACGCTCGGCGACCAGGTCAGATCACGGACGGAAGGACGACGCGGAAGGGCGGTGCGGGAAAACCGTGCAGTCAAGACCAGCAAAAACTATACCGAAAGTCGGTCGGGACGCCAAGTTCCCGACCGACTTCCGGCTGTTTTTGCGGTCTTACTTGATCGAAACCTTCGCGCCGGCCTCTTCGAGCTCCTTCTTGAGCTTCTCGGCGTCGGCCTTCGAAATGCCTTCCTTCACCTTGGCGGGAGCACCCTCGACCATGTCCTTGGCCTCCTTGAGGCCGAGGCCGGTCGCTGAACGCACCACCTTGATGACACCGATCTTGTTGTCGCCGAACGCATCGAGCACGACATCGAATTCGGTCTTTTCAGCCGCGGCTTCGGCACCGCCGCCCGCTCCGCCACCGGCGCCACCCGGCGCCGCCATGACGACCGCACCGCCGGCGGCCGGCTTGATCCCGTGAACTTCGTCGAGGTAATCCGAAAGTTCCTTCGCCGCCTTCAGCGACAGGCCGACGATCTTGTCGCCGAGATCCTTGGTTTCCTTCGAGAATTCACGCGTTGCTTCAGCCGTTGCCATCGCTCGAGATCCTTTCCCTTCGAATAATCCCAGCCGCCCGCGGCGGCCAGGGTGGTGTGTGGTGGGTCTACTGTCTTACCACGAACTTTCGCCCGGTGAAGCCCGGGGTAAAAATTCGCCCGTTTACGAGGCCGCCCCCGACTTTTCCAGGTCCTCGACCCGCGAGGCGATCTGGCCGGCGAGCACTCCGCCGAGCGAGCAGATCTGGCCCGAAAGGCGGGCGCCGAGGCTGGAAATCTGGCCGGAAAGCAATGAAAGCTGTTCGCCACGGCTGGGCCACTTGGCGACCGACTTCACGTCGGCGGGCTCGAGCCGGGCGCCGTCGAGGGCGCCGCCGCGGAACTCGAAGCCCTCGTATTCCTTGACGCCGCTGAGGCGGTCGAGCTCCTTGGCGAGATCGACCACGTCCTCACCGCCCCAGGCGATGGCCAGCATGCCCTCGTGCTTGTCAAAGGCGGGGGCGAGGGGTGTGTCGAGCGTCGCGCGACGGGCGAGGCTGTTCTTCACCAGCTGCAGATGGATCTTTTTCTTGCGGAGCGTCTGCCGGAGTTGGGAGGTCTGGATGGCGTCGAGCCGTCCGAGGCTCACGACGATCACCTCGCCCACGCCATTCAGGCGGGTCTTGAGGTCGTCGATCAGCATGTTTTTGACGTGCTTGCTCATGGAAGTGGCGTTTTCTTGGGAGGGCGGATGGCGGCGTTCAGGCCGCGACCATCACGCCGGGGGTCATGGTTCCGGAGATCGAAATGCTCTTCACATACTGGCCGCGGACACTGTTGGGCTGCAGCGACAGGATGTAGTCGATGAAAGCCCGAATGTTGTCGGTGAGCTTCGCGGCGTCGAAGCTCGCCTTACCCACGACGGCGTGCACGATGCCCGTCGGGTCGTTGCGAAACTCGACCTTGCCGGCCTTGTACTCGCTGACGGTCTTCTTGATGTCGGCCGTGACGGTCCCGGCACGCGGGCTCGGCATGAGGCCACGCGGCCCGAGCACCTTCCCCAACGGCCCGACCAGCCCCATCATGTCGGGGGCGGCGATGCAGACGTCGAAGTCGGTCCAGCCCTCCTTGATCTTCTTCGCGAGGTCGTCGGCCCCGACCTCCTCGGCCCCGGCCGCCCGGGCATCGTCGGCAAGATTGCCCTTCGCGAACACGACGACCCGCTTCGACTTGCCGATGCCGTGGGGCAGCGAGAGCGAACCGCGGATGATCTGGTCGGCCTGCTTCGGGTCAATGCCCAGACGGATGTGGATCTCGACCGTCTGGTCGAACTTCGTGGGCGGGAAGCCCTTCAGCACCGAGACCGCCTCGGCGATGGGGAGGGGAGCTTCCGACTGCGGCTTTTTCGCGAGCATCGCCCGCATACGTTTCGAGACTGGCACGGCTGGAAATCCTGAGAACGGTGGACGGAAACGGTGGATCAAAAATACGGGGGAGCGATACCTGGGAGGAACGGTCGGTGAAGCCTGCGGATCAGCCCTCGACGGTGAGGCCCATGCTGCGGGCCGTGCCCTCGATCATCCGCCGGGCGTGGTCGCCGTCGCGGGCGTTGAGGTCCGCGGCCTTCAGCCGGACGATCTCGTCGAGTTGGGCCTTCGTGACCTTGCCCACCTTGTCCTTGTTGGGCACGCCCGACCCCTTGGCGAGGCCGGCAGCCTTCTTGAGCAGGGCGGCCGCGGGCGGGCTCTTCGTGATGAACTCGAACGAGCGGTCGTTGTAGACCGTCACCACCACGGGGATCGCCATGCCGGCGGCCTCGCGGGTCCGGTCGTTGAACTGCTGAACGAACTGGCCGAGGTTGATGCCGAACCGACCGAGTGACGTGCCCACCGGCGGAGCCGGTGTGGCCTGCCCGCCCGGAACCTGGAATTTCGCCTGACCGACCACCTGCTTCGCCATCGCGGAACCTTCCTTCTTGATCCTTCGTTGTTCGTATTCGAGCGCGGCCCGTTCAGACCGACTCGATCTGCCAGTATTCGATGTCCACCGGCGTGGACCGCCCGAAGATGCTGAGCATCACCGTCACGCGGCCGTTCGCCTCGTCGATCGCCTCGACCTCGCCCTCAAAATTCTCGAACGTGCCCTCGTTGATCTTCACCCGGTCGCCCTTCTTGAAGTTGATCTTCAGGCGGGGCGCCTCGTCGGCCTTGACCTCAGACTTGTTCAGCAGCTTGGCGACGTCCTGTGGCAACATCGGGCTGGGACGGCCGGCCGAACCGGTGAAGTCACCGATCCCGCCCGTCTCCCGCACGAGATACCACGTCTCGTCGTTCAAGATCATGTTCACGAGGATGTATCCGGGGTAGAGCTTGCGAGAAACGACGCGTTTTTTGCCACTTTTGAACTCCGTGACCTGCTCTTTCGGCACGATCACCTCGCCGAACCAGCGGTCCATGCCCTGGAGCGAAATCCGGCGGAGCAGGGCCTCGCGGATCGAATCCTCACGGTTGCTCTGCACCTTCAGGATGTACCACTGCTTCTCGCCGACCGGCGACTCGTCGTCGTCGCCCGCGAGCGCCACCGGCTTGGCGTCCTCGCTGCCGGCGAACGGGTCGTCGAGTTCGGCGGGGGTGTCGTCGTCCTCGGCCACGATCGGCGCGGGCTCATCGGAGGGCACCGCGTGGTGGCGGTCCTGGTCGGGCGTCGATTCGTCGGGGGTCTGTTCGCTCATGGTTTTCACGAAAGCCGGTGGTGCGTTCGGGGCGGTCACTTGAAGCCTTGGATGGCCCGCAGCACGAACCACCAGAAAAGATCGTACGCGGCGAGGATCGCCGCCAGCGCGAAGATCAGGAAAATGATCACGGCGGAACTGCGGGCCACTTCACCGGCCGTTGGCCAGGACACCTTCGCCATCTCCGACTCCACCGCGATGAGGAAGTCGGCGAAGCGCGGCACGTTCACGAGCCGGTAGGCGAACCACAGACCGGCCGCGAGCAGCAAGGCGGGCACCAGGAAGCGGTACACGCCGAGGTCGGCCCCGGCCCCGCCCGTTCCGAGCGAACCGTTGCCGGCCAGCCAGAGCGGCAGCACCTGTGCCAGCCGCCAGACGCCGATCGCGAGCGTGAGCGCCACGGCAGCGAACGTCGCCTGCCGGGCGACGCGCCCCTGGTTGCGCTTGTAGACCGAGAAACTCAGGAGTTCGCTCCAGAGGTTGCCGCCGGTCACCGGGTTGTCTTGCGTGGTTGCCATGGTTTTCCGAGCGCTCCGTCGCCAACGATCGTCCGAGCAGGGGCGGCGGGGATCGAACTCGCAACCTCTGGTTTTGGAGACCAGCGCTCTGCCAGTTGAGCTACGCCCCTGTGGTAGCCGGGCCCCGGATTGCTCCGGAGCCCGGCTCCAAGTTGTCTGTCTCCGGGGCCGGGACCCCGGACTCCATCAGTCCAGGATCTTGGTCACGACTCCCGAGCCCACCGTCTTGCCACCCTCGCGGATGGCGAAGCGGACACCGTCGTCCATGGCGATCGGCACCATCAGCTCGACCTCCATCTTCACGTTGTCGCCGGGCGAGCACATCTCGACGCCGCCGAGCAGCTTCGTCGAGCCGGTCACGTCGGTCGTGCGGAAGTAGAACTGCGGGCGGTAGCCGGCGAAGAACGGCGTGTGACGGCCACCCTCCTCCTTCGACAGCACGTAGACCTCGCACTCGAACTTCTTGTGGGGCTTGATCGAGCCCGGCTTCGCGAGCACCTGCCCACGCTCGATGCCGTCGCGCGCCACGCCGCGGAGGAGGCAGCCGACGTTGTCGCCGGCCTGGCCCTTCTCGAGCAGCTTCTTGAACATCTCGACGCCGGTGACGGTCGTCTTTTCGGCCTTGTCCTTGAGGCCGATGATCTCGACTTCGTCGCCCACCTTCACCTCGCCGCGCTCGATGCGGCCGGTGGCCACGGTGCCACGGCCTTCGATCGAGAACACGTCCTCGATCGCCATCAGGAACGGCTTGTCGAGCTCACGGACGGGCTCCGGGATGTAGGCATCAACCGCGTCGAGCAGATCGGCGATGCACTTGTTCGCCTTGGGATCCGCCGGGCTGTCGTAGGCCGGCTTGCCGGCGCCCCGGATGATCGGCACGTCGTCGCCGGGGAAGCCGTACTTCGTCAGCAGCTCGCGAATCTCCATCTCGACGAGATCGAGGAGTTCGGGATCGTCCACGAGATCGACCTTGTTGAGGAACACGACGAGGGCGGGCACGCCGACCTGCTTGGCGAGGAGGATGTGCTCCCGCGTCTGCGGCATCGGGCCGTCGGCCGCGCTCACCACCAGGATCGCCCCGTCCATCTGGGCGGCGCCGGTGATCATGTTCTTGATGAAGTCGGCGTGGCCCGGGCAGTCGATGTGGGCGTAGTGCCGCTTGTCAGTCTCGTACTCCACGTGGCTGACGGCGATCGTCACCGTCTTCGTTTCGTCGCGGACGGTGCCGCCCTTGGCGATGTCGGCGTAGCTCTTGGCCACGGCGAGGTTCTTCGCCGCCTGCACGGCGACGAGCGCGCCGGTGAGCGTGGTCTTGCCGTGGTCAATGTGCCCGATCGTGCCGACGTTGACGTGCGGCTTCGTACGCGTGAACGTATCCTTTGCCATCTTTACTCCTCAAAGCTCCTCGGAAGTGGAAGAACGAACCGACTGGGTGAATGAAACGCTATCGCTCGCGGAAGAGCTGCTGAAGGGACTTGAACCCTTGACCTCGTCCTTACCAAGGACGTGCTCTACCAACTGAGCTACAGCAGCGAATTGGACCTCATGACTTCGTGCCCGCGTTGCGGCGGGTCTCTTTGCATCGATAAGCGGGTGAAGGGAATCGAACCCTCGTCTTTAGCTTGGAAGGCTATTGCTCTAC
>JBBAVM010000125.1:0-7745 GCA_040397685.1 Pirellulales bacterium | reverse complement strand
GGCTGAAGCCTATCCCACGACAGGCTGAAGCCTATCCCACGACAGGCTGAAGCCTGTCCCACAACCCGGGGATGGGGGTGGGTACACTGGTCCCCGAGCCGTCGCATCGCCAGCACCAGACTTGCGCGGCTTCCCGTCCGCGAGGTACCTCATGCCCGTCACGCTTACTTGGACCGGCCACGCGACCTGGCTCATCGACACCGGCGCCGGCGCGCTGCTCGTCGATCCCTTCTTCGACGAGTGCCCGACCGCTTCGATGAAGGCGCAGGACGTGCGCTGCGATGCGATCCTCGTCACGCACGCCCACTTCGACCACGTGGCCGACGCGGTCGCGATCGCGAAGCGGACCGGTGCGACCGTGTTTTGCAACTTCGAGATCGCGCAGTGGCTGGGGCGGCACGGCGTCACCACGACGCACGCCATGAACCTGGGGGGCCGCGTCGCGGTGCCCGGGGGCCACGCGAAGATGGAACTCGCCCACCACTCGTCGAGCTTCGCCGACGGCACATACGGTGGTAATCCCGCGGGCTGGCTCCTCGACGTGGGCGGGAAGCGGATCTACGTGGCCGGGGACACGTCGGTGTTCCTCGACATGGAGCGGATCGGGCGGCCCGACCGCGCCGGCCGCGGGCTCGACGTGGCCATCCTGCCGATCGGCGACCTGTTCACGATGGGGCCGGACGATTCCCTCGAGGCGCTGCGCATGCTCCGGGCCAAGCTCGCGCTGCCGAGCCACTACGGCACCTGGCCGCCGATCGACCAGGATGCCGCGGCCTGGGCCAGGGCGGTGAAGGCCGCGGGGCTCGCCGACGCCAGGGTGCTCCAGCCGGGAGCGTCAGTCGTCGTGCCGTGACGGGAGTTCGACCGGACGGGCCGGGGGAACCCGCACCTCGATCGCGTCGCCGACCACGCGGGTCTGGAAGACGTCCACCTTCAGTTTCGGATTGTCGCACCAGGCGCCGTCGGTGATCCGGAATCGCCAGGCGTGCCACGGGCAGGTGACGATGCCGTCGCAAAACGGCCCGGAGGCGAGCGAGGCGCCCATGTGCGGGCAGAGGTCGTCGATCGCGGAGTAGGCCGTGCCGTCGAAGAACACGGCCACGAGCCGGCCGGCCACTTCGAACGTGCGGCCCTCGCCCGCCGGGATGTCGCCCGTCTTCGCCACGGCCACGAATGGGATGTCGTCCATGCCTTCGGTGTACCATAGGCAGCATGGCCGACGCACGAGAAGCTTCCCGCCGGCCGGTCCGCCTCCTCGTCCTCGACGTGGACGGTACCGTCTGCGACAGCCGCCACGAGGTGCCCGCCACGACGGTCGAGGCGATCGCCGGTGTCCGTGCGGCGGGCATCCGCGTGCTCCTCGCCACCGGCCGCCGGTATCGCGACACGCTGCCGGTGGCTGCGACGCTCGGCCTCGAGGGCCCGCTCATCACGGCGTCGGGTGCGCTCGTGAAGGATTCACGCGACCACGCCACGCTCGCCCGGGCCACGTTCGACGCCGACGTGCTCGCCGGGGCCCTGCGCATGATCGTGGACCGGGGGCATGAGCCGATCGTCTACACCGACAGCTTCGCCGCCGGATTCGACTTCCACTGCCGGGGCCTGCCGGCGGGGACCGCGCCCCGGCGCGGCGTGGACGAGTATCTGGAACGCAACCGCGGCCTCGCGGCCATCCGGCCCGATCTCGACCGCGCTCCGCCGCCCGACGTGTTCGCGGGCTTCGCGATGGGAACGCGCGAGGCGATGCTCGATCTCGAGAGGGTGCTGCATGCCGCCTGGCCCGGGCGACTGTCGCTCCACACCATCCGCAGCCCCCGCTACCGTGACTGGATGTGCGAGATCGCGCCGGCGGGGGTGACGAAGTGGTCGGGCGTCGGCACGATCGCCGCCCATCTGGGCATCGAGCCCGATGAAATCTGCGCGGTCGGCGACGACGTCAACGATCTGCCGATGATCCGCGGCGCCGGCCTGGGCATCGCGATGGGCAACGCGACCTCCGAGGTTCGGGACGCGGCCGACCTGGTCGTCGCCGCCCACGACGATGGCGGCCTCGTGGAGGTGGCAAGGCTGCTGCTCGCCGGGCTTGCCCAGCCTGCGCCGTCCCCAGGCTCCAACGCGGGTTGAAGCGACGGCCCGCGTTCCCTATACGTCCCGGTGGCTTCCCGCCGCACGGTGCCGGGGCCGCCACCCATGGTTCGCGACAGCCCGCTCGCATGGACCTCAAACTCCACCGACCGCACGGCTGCTGCCACGTCTCGGGCCGGGCGTTCGCGCCGGGCGAGCCCTTTTATTCGGCGCTCGTGAGGTCGCGGTCCGGCCCTGAGCGCATCGACTGCGCGAGCGAGTGCTGGAAGGGCCCACCGGAATCGACGCTGGCGTGGTGGCGATCGCTCTATCCTTCGGCCCAGAGCGGGGGCCCGGAATTGGCGCCGGTGGACGTCCTGCTCGACCTTCTCGAACAGCTGGAGCAGCAGCCCGCCGACGCCGCGCTCCGCTATCTCTTGGCGCTCGAACTCGTCCGACGCCGCGTGCTGCGGATCGTGGATCAGGGAAACGGCGCCGCACCCGCCGCTTCCGCCGACACGCTCCACCTCGCCTGCCGGAGGCGCGACGCCGTCTACACGGTGGCCGTCACGCCGCCCGCGGCCGATGCGTCCGGGCCGCTGCAAGATCGGCTCACCTCGCTGTTGTGGTCGGGAGGTGCCGCATGAGGCATCGCGCCGGAGCCGCGTTCGCTGCGGTCGTGATCGCCGTGGCCGCGAGCGGGGCGAGCTGCCCACAGGTGCTCCGTGGATACCAGGTGGGCACGATGCCGCTGCCCCGCACGCTCCCACCGCAGGCGACGCTCGACCAGGTGATCGCCGGCGTCCACGACAACACGCAGCGCGTGCGGAGCTACATGGCGCCACAGGCCGTGCTCGCGGCCCGCGGCGTCCCGCGGCTCTCCGCGCAGGTCGCCTGCGAGCCCCCGCGGCGGTTTCGGCTCCGGGCGCAGACCTCCGTCACGGGCAGCGAGCTCGACATCGGCAGCAACGACGACCTGTTCTGGCTGTGGATTCGCCGCCACGAGCCCCCCGTGATGCTCTTCTGCCGCCACGATCGCTACGCCCAGTCGTCGGCCCGCCGCCTCCTGCCGCTGCGGGCCGACTGGATGCCGGAACTCCTCGGGCTCGTGACGTTCCGGTCCGACGACCGGCACGAGGGGCCGTTCCAGCTGCCCGACGGCCGGCTGGAAATCCGCAGCCGCATCGCCGCCCCCGATGGGGAACTCCTGAAATCGACGCTGGTCGATGCGACCACGGGGCTGGTCGTCGAGCAGCACCTGTTTACGCCGTCGGGCGAGCGCCTGGCGAGCGTCCGCACCTCGAAGCACCGCGTCGATCCGCCCTCGGGCGCGGCGCTGCCCCGGCTCGTCGAGGTGTCGTGGCCGGCATCGGGGGTGGATTTCCAGCTCGAGTTGACGTCGATCACGACGAACACCCCGTCCACCGACCCCGGCCAGCTCTGGCAGATGCCCGCGTACGAGGGCTACGAGCCGGTCGATCTCGCGGATCCCGCCGTCGTCATCGCGGGCCCGGCGACGGCCCCCTGATCGCGAAGCTTCTGCCGCGCCCGCGACAACGCCGGGCCGATCGACCCCACCGGCAGGCCGGTGAGGCGGCTGATCTCACCGTAGCTGCGGGCCTCGAGATGGTGCAGGCGAAGGAGCGTGGCCTCGGCCTCATCGAGCCTGCCGAGCAGGGCCTCGACCGCCTCGCGGTCGGCCAAGGCGCCGACGGCGTCGTGCGGCTCCACCGGCTCCACCGCGCCGTCCGCCGACGGCCGGGCGTGACCGCACAAGCGCTCGAGCCCCCGCATGGCGACCCGCCGGCCGATCACGGTGAGGTACGTGGGGAGGCTGGCCCGGCCGGCGAAGGCCCGCAGCGCGTGCGCGTCGTTGCGCAACAGTTCGAGCAGGATCTCCGCCACGAGGTCGTCGCGGTCGCCGGCGGCGAGCGGAATCCGGTGGTGGGCGGCGGTGCGCTCCACGACGTGGCCGAGCAGCCCGGCGAACCGACCGACGAATTCGTCCCAGGCCCCGGGCGTCGCCGCCAGGCATTCCAGGACGAGTTGCCGGTGCTGGTTCGCCAAGGGCGTCCCGACCGGCGTTGGCTGGTGCGTCCCGACCGGCGTTGGCTGGTGCGTCCCGACCGGCGTTGGCTGGGGCGGGCGGGCCGCCGCCGCGGCGGAAGCGACCGGAGAGCTCCCTCCGGCTGCGGCTGCGGCATCGTGGCTGCGCATGGGTTTCACGGCCTCCGGCACCCTGGTTGAGAAAATGATAGGTGGGCCGGGGGACGGTCACCAACGCCAGTCCCCGGCGACTCACGAATCCGGGGCCAAATGCCGATTTCTGATTCGTTGACAGGGTGTGCCCCTGCACCTAGGATTCGCGCCAACGGCAGGCCGCATCACGCCGGTCCACACCATCCTCCCGAGGAGCCTCTGATCATGACCCACGTCGTCGCCGAACCCTGTTTCGCCTGCAAGTACACCGACTGCGTGGTGGTCTGCCCGGTCGAATGCTTCTACGAAGGGGACAAGATGGTCTACATCCACCCCGACGAGTGCATCGACTGCGAGGCCTGCGTGCCGGAGTGCCCGGTGGAGGCGATCTTCCACGAGGACAACCTCCCGGCCGAATGGAAGGACTTCAAGGCGCTCAACGCGGAGATGTCCCCGCAGCTGCCGGTGATCACGGAAAAAAAAGAGCCCCTGTGCTGAAGACACGCAAAACGTCGGCCTCCTGCCGACTTTTGCTGATGCCAGGCGGAGGGCAAGCCAAGGTTTCCCTCGCCTGACGGCGCTTCGCCCTCCAGGCGAGCGGGCATGAGCGCCAATCGCAGGACACGGTACGGCGTCTGGCCTCTGGATCGATCGCGGCGCCGAATAACGCCCGCCGGGATGGCGGGCGTAGCATGCGAGGCGAACCTCGGCTTCGCCTCCGCATGCCCAAGCGTGAACGGGCCAGGATGGCCGTTCACGCGCTCACTTCAGATCGACGAGCCAGTAGGCGTTGTCCACGAAGCTCTTCCAGCTCTGATACTTCGGGTTGCCGAGCTTGATGGAGAGCAGGGGGCTCCGCTTCGGCTTCACCGGCTGGCGGATCATCTGCATCCGTGCCTCGTGCGGCGTCCGGCCGCCCTTGCGCACGTTGCACGCCACGCAGGCGCAGACGATGTTTTCCCAACTCGTGATGCCGCCCCGGCTGCGGGGCACCACGTGGTCGAGCGACAACTCGCTCGTGGGAAAGTGGCGTCCGCAATACTGGCACTGATTTCCATCCCGCGCGAACACGTTGCGGCGGTTGAACCGCAGCCCCTGCCGCGGCCCCCGATCGCAGGAGACCAGCCGGATCACCCGCGGGGCCTGGAGTTCGTAGCCGACGGCCCGCACCCAATCCTGGTCGGGCGTGCGAAAATTGGCCTGGAGGGCGGACAACTCCCGCCACGAATCCAGGGGGTAGGCGGCGTATTGGCCGTCCTCGATGTGCACCACCTCGGCGAGCTCCCGAAACAGGAGCGTGATCGCCCGTCGCACGTTCGTGATGTGCACCGCGACGAAGGAACGGTTCAGCACCAGCACGCTCAAATTGAGCGCACTGCCGATGGCCATGCTGGCCGGCTGGATCGCCGTGGCGTTCGCCATCCCCATCGTTGGTGGCACCTCCGTGCCGGGAACAGTCACCTTCGTCCGAGTCTACCAGCCATGCCGCGTGGCTGCCAACTTTCCCGGGCTTGCCTGGCCGCGTCCCGACGGTCGATCCCTTGCCTTTCATGGAGGTTGCGGGCAAACTCGGCTATCAGGCGGACCATTCATCAGCACACGTCCCAGCCAGCCCCGGAGCCAAGCATGCTTCACTACTCCTGCGACCTCTGCAAACGGTCGATCGATCAGCACGCCGACGTGCGGCACGTCGTGAAGATCGAGGTGTTTCAGGCGGTCGAGGATGCGGAGGATGCCGGGTGCTGTGGTGCCGATGCCAGGGCCGACGAAGAAGCGGATCACCTCGAGGAGATGCAGGACCTGCTCGAGTCGATCGACGACCGCGACCTCGAGCGCGAAGGCCTGATGGGCGAAGGGACGCACTCGCTGCGGTTCGACCTCTGCGACGCGTGCCGCCAGCGGTTCCTCAAGAACCCACTCGGCGTGAAGACCGGCAAGAAACTCGATTTCAGCCAGAACTAAACTGTCGGCCTGGTCGGAGGCAACGCCAAGGTTTGCCTCGACCGCGATGGCTCGCCCTGCGTGGAACAGGCTTCAGCCTGTCATGCCTCGACCCGCCCAACCCGGCTCGGGGTTGCCCCCGACCATCTCGCCGGACGTTCGCCTTCGCCCTCCGGGCTTCGGCTCACTCGGATTTGCCTGCGCTCCGGCATCCTGCCTGCGCTGGTCAAATACGCCGGCTCGATGGTCGGGGGCAACCCCTCGCCTCCCGCATGAACGACGCAAGCCCGAAGCGCGAGCGAGGAGCATTGCCGTCGCCCCGCCGTCGCCCGGGAAAGATGGGCGGCGGTTTTCCGGGTGCGATGCTTCGGCTAGATTCCGGACCTCACCCCGCACCCCAGGGAGCACCTGTACGCATGGCCGCGAAGACCTTGAAGATCGCCGCGATCCCCGGAGACGGCACCGGGCCGGAAGTCACGGCCGAGGCCCTGAAGGTGCTCGCCGCGGTCGCGAAACTCGAAGGCTTCACCTACGACGTCGAACACCTCGACTGGGGCGGCGATCGCTATCTCAAGACGGGCGAGATCATCCCGGAAGGTGGCCTCGATCTGCTGCGGACGAAGGACGCCATCTTCCTGGGCGCGATCGGACACCCTCAGGTGGCCCCGGGCATCCTCGAGAAGGGGCTCCTGCTCGACCTGCGGTTCAAACTCGACCAGTACATCAACCTGCGACCCGTGAAACTGCTGCCCGGCGTGGAGACGCCGCTGGCCGGCCGGGGCCCCAACGACATCGACTTCGTCGTGGTCCGCGAAAACACCGAAGACCTCTACTGTGGCGTCGGCGGCTATCTCAAGAAGGGCACGCCCGACGAGGTGGCCGTGCAGCAGGCGGTCTACACGCGGAAGGGCTGCGAGCGGTGCATCCGCTGGGCCTTCGACTACACGCGGAAGCGCAACAGCCCCAAGAAGACGCTCACGCTCGTTGCCAAAACCAACGTGCTCACCTTCGGCCACGACCTCTGGTGGCGGACGTTCCAGGAGGTGGCGAAGGACTACCCCGACGTGAAGACCGACTACAACCACGTCGATGCCTGCTGCATGTGGATGGTGAAGAACCCCGACGCGTATGACGTGATCGTGACCACGAACATGTTCGGCGACATCATCACGGATCTCGGCGGCATCCTGCAGGGCGGCATGGGCGTGGCGGCGGGCGCGAACCTCAACCCCGACAGGGGCGGCGTGAGCATGTTCGAGCCGATGGGGGGCAGCGCGCCCAAGTACACCGGCCAGAACGTGATCAACCCGATTGCCGCCATCAACGCCATGGCGATGCTCCTCGAGCACTCGGGGCACCCTGCGGCCGGCAGCCGCATCGACAAGGCCGTCGCCCACGTGACGGGCACGAAGATGAAAAGCCAGGCCGCCGGCAAGATGGGCCACGGCACGCGCGAAGTCGGCGACCTCGTCGTCGCCGCGTTGTAGGACAGGCTTCAGCCTGTCATGCCTCGTGTCGTGGGACAGGCTTCAGCCTGTCAT
>JBBAVM010000124.1:0-7795 GCA_040397685.1 Pirellulales bacterium | reverse complement strand
GGCATGACAGGCTGAAGCCTGTCCCACGACAAGAGGCATGACAGGCTGAAGCCTGTCCCGCAAAGGCAAGCGGGACGCTTGCCCCACAGGGTGTCGAACAGGATTGCCGCCGCGGCCCGCGCGACACTCTGAAAGACCGCATCGCGGCGACTTTTGCCGCCCCCGAGCCGGCGGCACGCCGAGTTTGGATCCGTTCGAAACAGGTGCCTCGGCCTCTGCCAAAACGGCACACCCAGCGGTGAAGCCGTGGCCCCTGGGGTTTGATAACGCTCGTTTTTCCAGCCCCCGCGGGCCCTGCCCAGGGTTTGGCACGCGGGTTGCTGCCTTTGCGGGCGAGTCGTTCTCGGCTGCCAAACATGCTCTGTTGGTCGGCCCGGACTCTCTTGAATTTTGCCGACCTGTCCTTCGAAGGAGTGCATCGTGGCCAAGCAAATGGTGTTCGACGATGAGGCCCGTCAGCCGCTGCTCGCCGGCGTTTCCAAACTCGCCCGCGCGGTGAAAAGCACGCTCGGTCCCCGCGGCCGCAACGCCGTGCTCGACAAGGGCTGGGGATCGCCGAAGGTCACCAAGGACGGCGTCACGGTCGCCGAAGACATCGACCTCGAGGATCCCTACGAAAACCTCGGCGCCCAACTCGTGAAAGAGGCCGCCAGCAAGACGAACGACGTGGCCGGCGATGGCACGACCACCGCGACGGTCCTGGCCGAGGCGATCTTCCGCGAAGGCCTCAAGATGATCGCCGCCGGTGCCGACCCGATGGCGCTGTCGCGTGGGATCCACAAGGCCGTCGAGGCGGTCTCGAAGTCGATCCTGGCGATGGCCACCCCGATCAACGAGAAGAACAAGAAGGAGCTGATGCAGATCGCCACGATCGCCGGCAACAACGATCCCACGATCGGCAACGTGCTCGCCGAGGCGATCCTGAAGGTCGGCAAGGACGGTGTGATCACCGTCGAAGAGGGCAAGCAGGCCGAGACGACCGTCGAGGTGGTCGAGGGCATGCAGTTCGATCGCGGCTTCCTGTCACCCCACTTCGTGACCGACGCCGACGCCCAGACCTGCGAACTCGAGAATCCCTACATCCTGCTCTTTGAAGAGAAGATTTCGAACGCGAAGAACCTCGTGCCGCTGCTCGAGGCGATCAGCAAGGCGGGCAAGCCGCTCGTCGTGATCGCCGAGGACGTCGAGGGCGAGGCGCTCGCGACGCTCGTCGTGAACAAACTCCGCGGCATCGTGCAGAGCGTGGCGATTAAGGCTCCCGGCTACGGCGACCGCCGCAAGGCGATCATGGGCGATCTCGCCGTGCTCACCGGCGGTCAGGCGATCTTCAAGGACCTCGGCATCCAGCTCGATTCGGTCAAGCTGTCCGATCTCGGCCGCGCGAAGAAGGTGATCGTCGAGGCCGAAAACACGACGATCGTCAGCGGTGCGGGCACGAAGGCCGCCATCGACGGCCGGGCCGCCCAGATCCGCGACGAAATCGAGAAGACCACCAGCGACTACGACCGCGAGAAGCTCCAGGAGCGGCTCGCAAAAATCGCCGGCGGCGTTGCGCAGATCAACGTCGGCGCGGCCACGGAGACCGAGATGAAGGAGCGCAAGGCCCTCATCGACGACGCGAAGAGCGCCACCCAGGCGGCGCTCGCCGAGGGCATCGTGCCGGGCGGCGGCGTGGCCCTCCTCCGCAGCGAGAAAGCCCTCGAAAAGCTCGACGTTGACGGCGACGAGAAGATGGGCGTGGCGATCGTGAAGAACGCCCTGCGATACCCGCTCGAGGCGATCGCCGCGAACGCCGGTGTCGATGGCCCGGTGGTCGTCAATCGTGTCCGCCACATGAAGGGCAAAAACGACGGCTACGACGCCGACAAGGAGGAGTATTGCGATCTTGTGAGCGCGGGCGTCATCGACCCGGCCAAGGTCGTGCGGACGGCGCTGCAAAACGCCGCCAGCGTCGCGGCCCTCCTGCTCACGACCGAGTCCCTGATCACCGAGATTCCCAAGGCCGAGGAAGAGGCCGGTGGCGACCATCACGACCACGGCATGGGCGGCGGGATGGGAGG
Organism: Pirellulales bacterium; assembly: GCA_040397685.1. Lineage (GTDB taxonomy): Bacteria > Planctomycetota > Planctomycetia > Pirellulales > UBA1268 > RGVT01. The sequence goes on along the minus strand of JBBAVM010000124.1, from coordinate 5,735 downwards.
CATGGGTGGAATGGGCGGCATGGGTGGTGGTATGGGCATGCCCGGCATGATGTGAGCCAAGGCGACAGAGACACTTGCAACGTTACCTTCCCTTTTGGAGAGAGCTGCAGATGGCTGCGAAGAACCTGAAGATTCGTCCGCTCGATGACCGCGTGGTGGTGGAGCCCGTGGAAGCCGAGGAACGCACGGCCGGCGGCATCGTGCTGCCCGACTCGGCCAAGGAGAAGCCGCAGCGGGGCCACGTGGTCGCCCTCGGCCCGGGCAAGCTGCTCGAGAACGGCCAGCGGGCGTCGCTGTCGGTCTCGATCGGCGACGAAGTGATCTACGGCAAGTACTCGGGCAGCGACATCGAGGTCGATGGCCACGACGTCAAGATCCTGCGCGAGACCGACATTCTCGCCAAGGTCCTGAGCTGAATTTTCCTTCCCAACCGTCCATTTCATTTCGAGGAGACCGTTCCGTGCCCAAGCAACTGATGTTCGACGACAACGCCCGTGCCAAACTGCTCAAGGGAGTGGAGAAGCTCGCCGGGGCGGTCGCGGTGACGATGGGGCCCACCGGCCGCAACGTGATCATCGACAAGTCGTTCGGCGGCCCGACGGTCACCAAGGACGGCGTGACGGTGAGCAAGGAGGTGGACCTCGAGGACGCGTTCGAGAACATGGGCGCGAAGCTCGTGAACGAAGTGGCCTCGAAGACGTCGGACCTGGCCGGCGACGGCACGACGACGGCCACGGTCCTGGCCCGGGCGATCTTCCGCGAGGGTACGCGGATGGTGGCGGCGGGTTCCAACCCGACGGCCGTGCGGCGCGGCATCGAGAAGGGCGTCGCGGCGGCGGTGGGCCGGCTCATGGAGATCGCCAAGAAGGTCGATCGGCCCGAGGAGATCGCCCAGGTCGGCGCGATCAGCGCCAATAACGACCGGACGATCGGCGACCTGCTCGCCGAGGCCCTGCAGAAGGTCGGCAAGGACGGCGTGATCACGGTCGAGGAGGGCAAGACGACCGAGACGACGGTGCGGTTCGTGGACGGAATGCAGTTCGACAAAGGCTACATCTCCCCCTACTTCATCAACCGTACCGCCGAGATGGACTGCCAGCTCGACGATGCCCTGATTTTGATCCACGAGAAGAAGATCTCGAACCTCCGCGACCTCCTGCCGCTGCTCGAGAAGGTGGCCCAGTCGGGCAAGCCGCTCCTGATCATCGCGGAAGATGTCGATGGTGATGCCCTCACGGCGCTTGTCGTGAACAAGTTGCGCGGCGTCCTCAACATCTGTGCGGCTAAGGCGCCGGGCTTCGGCGACCGGCGCAAGGCGATGCTCGGCGACATCGCCGTGCTCACCGGCGGCACGCTCATCAGCGAGGACCTCGGCCTGAAGCTGGAGAGCCTCGATCTCTCGCACCTCGGCCGGGCCAAGTCAGTCACGGTCGAGAAGGATGAGACCACGATCGTGCAGGGCGCCGGCAAGCAGGCCGACGTCCAGGCCCGCGTCCAGCAGATCCGCAACCAGATCGAGAGCACCGAGAGCGAGTACGACCGCGAGAAGCTCCAGGAGCGGCTCGCGAAGCTCACCGGCGGCGTGGCGATCGTGTCGGTCGGCGCTGGCACCGAGGCCGAGATGAAGCAGAAGAAAGCCCGCGTCGAGGACGCCCTGCACGCCACGCGGGCCGCCGTCGAAGAAGGCATCGTCCCGGGAGGCGGCGTGGCCCTGCTCCGCTGCCGCGAGGCCGTCGAGAAGGCCCGCTCGCAGGCGAAGGGCGACGAGAAGATCGGGGTGGACATCGTGCTTCATGCGCTCGAGGCACCGATCCGCCAGATCGCCGAAAACGGCGGCATCGACGGTTCCGTCGTGGCCGACGAGGTGGCGGGGAAGGACGTGCACATCGGCTACGACGCCAACAAGGGCGAGTACGTGGACATGCTCAAGGCCGGGATCATCGATCCGGTGAAGGTGGTGCGCGTGGCGCTCACGAACGCCGCGAGCATTTCCGGCCTGCTCCTCACGACCGAGGCCCTCGTCACCAACATCGACAAGGACGAGCCGAAGAAGCGTCGCGCGGAAGGCAGCATCCGCTAGCCCGTCGCGCGGGCTTCGCCCCCAATGCCCCCCACCCAACGCGATTTTTACGAGGTCTTGGGCGTCGAACGCACGGCGTCGAAGGCCCTGATCGCGGAGTCGTATCGCAAACTGGCGATCCGCTTCCACCCGGACAAAAACCCCGGCAACGAAGAAGCCGCGGATCGCTTCAAGGAGGCGGCGCGGGCGTTCGAGGTGCTCTCCGACGATACGCTCCGGGCCCGGTACGACCGCTACGGCCACGCGGGGCTCCAAGGCGGCCCGGTCCACGACTTCAACGACATCGGGGACATCTTCGAGGCCTTCGGCGACATGTTCGGCGGCGGGCTGTTCGGCGGCGGCCGGCGCAGCAACCGGCCGCGGAAGGGCCGCGATGTGTTTTCGAGCGTCCCGATGTCGCTCGTCGAGGCCGCCCGCGGGGCGACGAAGACCGTCGTGTTCACGCGACACGAGGCCTGTGCGGAATGCGACGGCAGCGGCGCGAAGAAGGGCACGACGCCCGTGCCCTGCGACTACTGCGGCGGGCACGGCCAGGTGATCCAGCAGGCGGGCGTGTTCCGCCTGCAGACCACCTGCCCGGCCTGCCAGGGCGCCGGGAGCGTGATCCGCGACAAGTGCCGCGCCTGTGGCGGAGACGGGCTCACCGAGGAGCAGGTCGAGCGCCGCGTGACGATCCCCGCCGGCGTGGACAACGACGTGCGGGTCAGGCTCGCCGGCGAAGGCGAGCCGGGCGGCAACGGCGGCCCCCCCGGCGACTGCTACTGCATGATCGAAATCGAGGAGCACCCGTTTCTCAAACGCGACGGCCGCGATCTCCACTGCGAGGTCCCGATCACGTTCAGCCAGGCCGCGCTCGGAGCCACGGTGGACGTGCCGACGCTCGACGGGCCGAAGCCGCTCGAGATCAAGCGCGGCACGCAGGCGGGCGAGGTGGTCCGCGTGCGCGGGCTCGGCATGCCGGAGGTGCGGGGACGCGGCGTGGGCGACCTGCACGTGCACGTGCACGTGGAGGTGCCGAAGACGTTGTCCGCGAAGGCGGAAAAATTGCTCCGCGACCTCGCCACCGAAGAGAATGCCGCCGTCAGCCCGCGGCGGTCGAGTTTCTTCACGCAGCTTGCCGAGTATTTCCAGCCCCGTGAACCCGGCCGCGACAGCGCATGACCCTTCCCGGAGACGACCCGATGCCCCCACCCGAGCCAGACCACGACCCACAGGCAGAGGCCGCCTCCGAGACGCCGCCGCCCGTCACGGCGGCCTCGCTCGAGGAGAAACTCGCGGAGGCGGAAGACCGCGTCCTCCGCGTGCAGGCCGAACTGGAGAACTTCCGGCGGCGGGCTCGGCGCGAGTATGACGACGCACAGAAGTATCGGGAGATCGACCTCTTGAGGGATCTCCTGCCGGTGCTCGACAACGTGCTGCGGGCGGTCGAAGCCGCCGAGAAGACCGCTGACGTCGAGAGCCTCAAGGCCGGATTCCGGATGACCGCCCAGCAGATCGAGAAACTGCTCGAAGCGCACGGGTGCAAAACGATCGAGACCGTCGGGCAGCCGTTCGACCCGGCCGTGCACGACGCCATCCTCCAGCAGCCCGCGCCCGACGCCGCACCCGGCACGATCGTGGGCGTCGCCAGCCGGGGCTACCGTCTTCACGACCGGGTGGTGCGGCCTGCCCAGGTCATCGTCGCCAAACAGGAGTGAACCCGTGCCCACCTACGACTACGTCTGCGACGGCTGTGGCCACGCGTTCGAACTGTTCCAGTCGATGACCGACAGCGTGAAGAAGACCTGCCCCGAGTGCGGGAAGAAAAAACTGCGCCGCCTCATCGGGGCGGGCGGGGCGATCGTCTTCAAGGGGTCCGGGTTCTACAAGACCGATTATCGGAGCGAATCGTACAAGAAGGGCGCGGCGGCCGATTCCGGCGGCAAGTCGGATGGCGCGAAGGGCGGCAGTGAAGGCAAGTCCGGCCCGAAGGGCGGAGGCGAGGGCTGACCGATGCCGCAGTGCCCCGTCTGCGACGCCCACGTCGATCTCGACAAGACCCCGACGGTGCCGTTTTGCAGCGAGCGCTGCCGGCTGATCGACCTCGGCCGCTGGCTCAACGAGTCGTACGCCGTGCCTGAAAAGAAGCGGCCCGCCGACGACGACGAGGCGGAAACCGAGTAGGGCCGATTTCCCCTATACTCTCGCCACCGTTCAGCCTCGACTTTCGCCCGGAGGGAATCTCATGTCGCACGACACCGCGACGCCGCACGATCACGGTCGGATCATCCACGAGATTCACTGGAGCGAGGCGCTTCCGTGGTGGCTCTTGTTCCGCGCGGCGGGCACGGCCTTCGCGCCGACGGTGATCCTCCTGGCGTTACTCGGCAGCCTTGCCACCTGGGCCGGCTGGTCGATCTGCGACAGCCTCCGGATCTCGGGAGCGGATCCGGCGGTCGATGCGATCCTCGATTCCACGCTCGCCGGTCCCGCGCTCACCGGCCCCGATGGCGCCGGGGCGATGCAGGTCACGGCCCCCAGCCGGGCCGCACTGCCCGCGTTCCAATCGGCCTGGAAGTGGCTGCCCCGTCCGGCGGCCGACGTGCTGGAACTCGTCGGGATCCCGTTTCGTCCAACGGCCACGCTCGCGCAGATGGGCGGGGCCCTCGCCCGCCTCGGCTGGTTCGTACTCGTGTGGTCGATCTTCGGCGTGGCGATCGCCCGGCACGTCGCCCTCAAGCTCATCGACGAGGACGCGCCGGGGCTGGTCGGCTCCACCCTCTACGGCGCGCGGAAGTGGCTGGCCGCGTTCAACTCGGTGGGGTTCGTGCTGCTCGGCATCGTGGCGCTTTCCGTGCCCGGGGCGATCCTCGGCCTGCTCATGCGGACGGAGTGGGGGCTCGCCGTGGCCGGGGCCATCTGGCCGCTCGTGCTCGCCGGCGCCGTGGTGCTCGCGATCCTGGCGATCGGCCTGGTGGCGGGCTGGCCACTCATGGTCGCGGCGGTCGGGGTCGAGCGGGGCGACAGCTTCCAGGCGATCTCGACGGCGTTTTCCTACCTCTATCAGCGTCCCCTGCACTACGCCTTCTATGCGGCCGTCGCCCTCATGGTGGCCGTGCCGGCCCTGGCCGCCGCCGGCGTGTTCGCCGACGTGACGAGCACGTTCGCCCTCTGGGCGGCGAGCCTCGGCATGGGGCACGACCGCACGCGGGCGGTGCTCGAGGGACTGGCCAAACCGGACGGCGCGGCCTGGGGCCTGCGGGCGCTCGGCTTCTGGACCCGCGGGCTCGAGTCGCTGCTCGGCTCGTTTGGCTGGGGCTACTTCTGGGCGATCGCCACCGCGGCCTACATCCTGCTCCGCCACGACGTGGACGGCACGGAACTCGACGAGGTCGTGCTCGATGAACCGGGCATGTAATACGCCTCCCACGTGATTCTCGTGCGGACGACGCCCCCGGTTCGCAGCAGGTCTCGTCGCCCAACTGGCTCGGGACTGCCCACACCCTCTCTACGCTCGCTCGCTGCGATCATCCTGGCAATCCTGTTCGGCACGCGGGGTTGGGGCTCCCCGAAACGCCCTCGGTTCGACGGAAGCCCGAAGCGCAAGCGCGAGTGAAGGCCGTTCCCTCGCTTGCGCTTCGGGCTTCCGTACGCGGGCTTCCGTTCAGGGGAGGCG
>JBBAVM010000123.1:0-7878 GCA_040397685.1 Pirellulales bacterium | reverse complement strand
CCACGACAGGCTGAGGCCTGTTCCACGCGGGTGCATGCCGGTCGTGCGGGCGCGTGGGGAATTTCTCGCGTGGCGGCCACGGGATCGCCGACATCGCGAGGGGGATTCGTCGGCGGGGGGAGAGGTTTCATGGAGCGGGGTGCGAGCATCGCGATCGTCGCTGCGCCGAAGGCGTTTCGCGGCCATGTCGGCATGATCCAGCGGAACGCGATCGCAAGCTGGCGGCAGCTCGGCCGTGACGTCGAGATCCTGCTCGGGGGCGACGAGGAAGGGCTCGCGTATGTCGCGCGGAGCGTGCGGGCGACGCCGCTCGGGCCGCTTGCGGCGGGGATCGACGGACCGCCCAGGGTAGACGATCTCTTTGCCAAAGCGCGAGCGGCGACGCGGGCCGACCTCATCGCCTACGTCAACGCCGACATCATCCTCATGCCCGACTGGCTCGCCGCGGTCCGGCGGGTGGCCGCCGCGGTGGCGGGAGAGCTGCTCGTGATCGGCCGCCGCACGGATCTCGATGTCGAGACCAGGATCGACTTTACCGACCCCTTCGCGCGGATCGATCTCGTCGATCGAGCGCGGCGGTCGGGCCGGCTCGCGGCGCGGGTCTGCAAGGACTACTTCGTGTTTCGTCGTGACGCCCTGCGGCACGTGCCGGCCTTCACGCTCGGCAGGGCGTACTGGGACAACTGGATGGTCCACGACGCCCGGGCCCGAGGCGTGCCCGTGGTGGACGTCACGGCGTGTGCGACGGCGATCCATCAAAACCACGATTATGCGCATCTCGCCGGCGGGCGGCTGTCGGCCTATCTCACGGCGGCCGGTGCCCGGGAGAACCGCCGGCTGGCCGGCGGCAGCCGGATGATCACGGGCGCGGCGGCCTCGTGGCGGATGCGGCCCGACGGCGCGGTCGAGCCGGCGTTGCTGGCGGCGGTCGCGGCCTTCTCGGCGGACCTGCCCCGGTTCGTCGGCCTCTCGCTGTCGGTGGCGGCGTCGGGGGCCGGCCAGTTCGTGCGTCAGGCGACGGTGCCGGCGGGCTCACGGCCGCGGCCGAGCGTCGGCCACGCCAGCGGCGCGGCGCCGAAGATGCCGTCGCGCCAGGCGGCCTGATAGCGCCGCACGAACGTGTCGGTGACGACGAGAAGCGCCGGCAGCAGCATCAGTTCGGCGAGCGTGGCGGCGACGACGGCGGCGCAGGCGAGGCGGCCGAAGCCGGAGAGCGACGGCACGGAGCTGACCGTGACCGCCGCGAAGCCGACGGCGAGCACGAGGCCGCCGAGCACGATCGGGTTGCCCGTCTCCGCGATCGCCCGCCGCACGGCGCCGGCGATGGGACGGCCGTCGCGGCGATGCCGCGACACCGCCGAGAGGACGTGCACCGTGTCGTCCACCGCGAGGCCGAGGCAGACGTTGAACACGATCACCGTCGCCGGGTCGAGCGCGCGGCCGGAGAGCACGACGAGCGCCGCGATCACCGCCAGCGGGAACACGTTGGGCACGAGGCTCACGATCCCCGCCAGCGGGGAGCGGAAGGCGAGGGCCAGGATCGAGCCGATCACGGCCACCTCGAGGAGCAGGCTCGCCCCGAGGTCGCGGACGAGCTGGCGGATGTTGCGGGCCGAAACGACCGACATGCCCGAGAGCGTGAACTCCCAGCCGGGGCGTCCGGCGGCCAGGCCGGCGAGCCGCGTGTCGATGCCGGCGTAGACCCCTTCGAGCGTCCGGGATCCGAGGTCGGCGACGCGGGCGCGGATGACGGCGAGGCGTGCCGCCGGATCGACCATCTCGCGGAAGTCGTCCGCGTCGAGCCGGCGTCGGGCCCGGGGAGGCATGCCCGCGGCGATGGTCGCGAGCGAGAGCGGGGGCGCGAGCCGTCCGTCCGCCTCCAGGGCGGCGTGGGCCGCCGCGAGCGCGTCGAGCACCGCGTCGTCGCGCCAGTCCACGCCCTCCGGCCAGCGGACGAGGACGTCCACGCCGGAGGCGCCGCCGAAGTCGCGGTCCACGTTCACCAGCGCCCGCGACGAGGAGGCGCCGCGCGGCAGGGCATCGGCCACCCGGTTGTCGGCGTCGAGCCCCGCGCCGACGATCGCGAGCACGAGCGTCGCGACGCAGCCGATCGCCACGACGGGGCGGGCGTGCCGCAGCGAGAACGACGTCAAGCGGCTCGCGAGCCTGCCTGCAGGCCGCCAGGAACGTCCGAGGTGCATGCCCCGGCAGAACGCGGTGGTGGCGAGGAGCGGCGTCAGCAGCGTCACGGCCAGGAAGCTTGCGATCGCGCCCGCCGCGGCCGCGATCCCGAACGTGCGCACCGCCTCGATCCGGGCGGCGGCCAGCGATGCGAAGCCGATCGCCGTCACGAGGCTCGTGAGGCCGCAGGCCGCGCCGATCCGCTGCATCGCCCCGGCCGAGGCGGCCACGGCGTCCACGCCGCGCCGTCGCGTGCGCCGCATGTCCTCGATGAAGTGGATCGAATCGCACGTGCCCACCACGAGGGCCAGCGACGGAACCACGCTGGTGAGGATGTTGACCGGCGCCCCGCACAGGCCGAGCACGCCCATCGCCCAGACGGCGCCCACGAACGGCGGGATGCAGGCCACGAGCGTCGAGCGCAGGCTGCGGGCAGCCGTGGCCGAGAGGATGAACGCGAGCCCGAGCCCGAGCGAGTTGAACACCAGCATGTCGCGCCGCAACGCCTGCGACGCCTGGTGCCGCAGGGGCGGCAGGCCGGTGAGTTCGAGGTCGAGGGCGGCGTCGCCCCGCTGCGCGGTGGCCAGCACCTGCTCGATGCCGGCGAGCGTCGGCCCGAGGGTGGCGGCCGCGTTGGCCTCCTCCGCCAGTCGCACGAGCACCAGGGCCGAGCGGCCGTCGGCCGAGAGGAGGTGGCCGGCCACGAGCGGGTGTTCGCGGGCGCGGTCGCGCGCCGCAGCGCGGGCCTCGGCATCGAGTGGACCGTCCGAACGCGGCACGACCGGCAGGATCGCCCCGGCGAGCCCCTGGCGGCGCACGTCGAGGATCGAGCGAACCTCGACCACGCCCGGCACCGCCCGGAGCGCGGTGCAGAGGTCGCGCAGCCCCGTGAGCGGCCGCTCGTCGAACACGTCGCCGCTTCTGGCGGTGGCCCGCACGATGCAGTCGCGGTCCGGGGCCCCGAACCTGGCGGCCACGTCGTCGATCAGGCGAAACTCCGCGTCGTTGTCGCGGAGCAGCGACCGCAGATCGTCGTCGAGCCGCAACCGGCCGATGCCGACGATCGCGACGAGCGTCAAGCCGAGGGCGAGGAGGGCGACGAGGGGCCGCCAGCGGCCGGCCCCGGGGGCAGAAGGTGTCGTTCCTCGGGGTCCACGATCCAGCCGCGGCAGCCGGCCGTCCCGCAGCGACACTCGATCGCGGCGTCGGCCGGCCAGCAGTAGTCGATCGAGAGCTCCTCGCCCGGCTCGATGGAACGGATCGTCTGCAGCCACAACCGGTCTTCCTGGGGCCCCTGGTCCTCGTCGAACCAATAGAAAAGTTCGCAGTTCGGATCGCAACTGTGATTCACGAACCGCAGCGGCGCGGCCGGCTCGAGCACCTTCCCGCTGGGCAGTTCCATGCAGTAGGACGGGTCTTCGGGGTGCTCGTCGAGCACCACCCCCTCGATCTCGCCGATCACGATGCCGGCCCGCAGGCGCCGGGCGGCGAACACGCCCTGTCCGACGTGTGTGGAGCCGACGCGCAGGAGGCGGCGAAGCCTCTCGCGGTTCGGTTCGGCGACGACGGCGGGCTGGGGACTCATGGTGCGGGGCCGAAATCTATCGGCCGCGCCGGCTGAGAGTCAATCGGCCTCACGTCTCGAGGCTGTCCCGCACCCGCTCGAGCAGTTTCTTCGTCGCCCGGATGCCGTCGTGCTCCGGCAGGGCGTTTCCCTCGTACTCGATGCCGATCCAGCCGTGGTAGCCGGCCCCCACGACGAGCCGCAGCATCCGTTCGTAGTCGGTCCGCACCTCGTTGCCCGCCTCGTCGAATTCGTGGCTCTTGGCGCTGACTCCCTTGGCGAAGGGCATCAGTTCCTCGACGCCGCGATAGCGGTCGTAGTCGTGGAAGTTGCCGAAATCGGGGAGCGTGCCGCAGTTGGGGCGGTCCACAAGCCGCATCACGCCGGCCAGCCACTCGCCGTTGCTCGACAGCCCGCCGTGGTTCTCGACGATGACGTTCATGCCCATCTGCGCAGCGTAGTCGGCGAGGCGGCCGAGGCCGTCGGCCGCGAGCTTCTGCTGCTCCTCGAACGTGCCCTCGCTCGCCGCGTTGACGCGGATCGAGTGGCAGCCGAGTCGCTTGGCGGCCTCGACCCAGGGGAAGTGCTTCTCGATCGCCTTCGTGCGGGCGGATGCGTCGGGCGCACCGAGATCGCCGAGGCCGTCGCACATGACCAGCACGTTCGTGACCCCCTCGTCGGCCGCCCGCTTCGCGAGTTCGGCGATGTAGTCGGTGTCCTTCGCCTTGTCCTTGAAGAACTGGTTCACATACTCGACCGCGTCGATCCCGAATTCGCGCCGGGCCGTCTTGGGAAAGTCGAGGTTGTCGAGCTTGCCGCCGAAGATCGTCTTGTGGAGCGACCATTCGGCGAGCGAGATGCGAAACGGAGGCCGCCGCGCGTTCGCGCGAGGATCGGCCCACGCGGCCGATGGCGATGCCGCGACGGCGCCGATCGTCGAGCCGACGGCCACGAGGAAGCCGCGGCGGGCGACGCCGGCGGTGTGGGGCGCTGGCTTGGGGGGGGACTGCTGCATGGCCGTCGCCATCGGGGGTGTCAGGAACCGCCGGCCTCTTCCTGGAGGTATTCCCGGGATCGGTACGTGAAGACTACCGGAACGAGCAGGATGGTCGCCAGCGCCATGCAGCCGGTGAAGAACCAGTAATACGTCGCCCCGGTGAGCGTCGAGTGGCCCGTGGCGTCCCGGGTGACTGCGTTCACCAGCGCCGTGAACAGGTTGCCCAGCGACACGCTCAGGAGATAGAGGCTCATGACGAACGATTTCATCGGCCGCGGGGCCTGGGTGTAGCTGAATTCGAGGCAGGTGATCGAGACGAGGATCTCGGCGGCGGTGATCACGACGTAGGCCGCGATCTGCCAGCCGACCGACGGCCAGCGGGCGGCATCGCTCGCCAGACCGGCCGCCGCGAGCCGGACCGCCTCCGCATCGATCAGCCCCTGGGAACGGGCGGAGATCGCGAACGCGGCGGTCGCGAGGGCGAATCCGACGAGGATGCGGCGCAGCGGCGTGAAGGGAAACACGCGGCCGACCGCCGGGTAGACGACCGTGCCGAAGAAGGGAATGAAGAGCAGGACGAGGAGCGGGTTGATCGCCTGGATCTGGCTCGGCAGCCATTCGATGCCGAGGAACCGGCGGTCCATCGACTCCGCCTGCTGCACCCATGCGCCCCCGGTCTGGTCGTACAGCGACCAGAACACCGCCACGAGCAAGTAGAGCGGCACGAGCCGCGCGATCGCCGCCAGTCCCTCGGCGCCGAACGTCTCGCGAAAGTAGCCGCGCCCGCGCGGCGGCACGTGGACGAACGTGTGGCGGCCCGCCCAGAAGACGAACGTGGCCAGCGCCATCAGGATGCCGGGCACACCGAACGCCCAGCCGGGGCCGTGGTGCTCGAGCAGCCAGGGCGTCAGCAGCGTGGAGAAGAACGAGCCGAAGTTGATCGCGAAGTAGAACCACTCGAACACCCGCTCGAGGAGGTGGCGATTCGACTGTCCGAACTGGTCGCCGACGTGCGCCGACACGCAGGGCTTGATGCCCCCGGAGCCGACGGCGACGAGCGCGAGCCCGACGAGCAGCCAGCCCCGGGGCGCGAGCGTGGCGGCGAGGAACGGCTCCGGCATGTCCATGAGCGCCAGGCACAGGTGGCCCGCGCAGTAGACGAGCGAGAGCAGCAGGATCGTGAGGTATTTTCCGAGGAAGGCGTCGGCCACGATGCCGCCGATCACCGGGAAGAAGTACGCGCTCGCCACGAACAGGTGCATCCACTCACGCGACTCCGTCTCGGTCATGAAGTCGGGGCCGCCTGCCGCCGAGAGCAGGTGCTGGGTCATGAAGACGACGAGGATCGACTTCATCCCGTAAAACGAGAACCGCTCCGCAGCCTCGTTGCCCACGATGTAGGGCACGCCCGAGGGCATGGCCGCCGTGGCGGCGGGCTGCGTGCGGTAGCTGGCGTGGCCCGGCATCGAAGGCAGTTCCCGGAACGAGAGGGGCGCGATGCCGGGAGCATGGAGGATGCCGGCCCGAAAGGCAATCCGGCTGGCGCGAGCCGAGGAATCTGCACAATGGATCCTGAGGGCCCGCGGGCGGATTCGCGTCCGAGCCCCCAATCGGAACCGCCGCATGCCGTCACCTTCCCCCATCCCTTCGCTGGGCGGTCTCGTCGTCGTCACCATCGACCGGCTGCCGGCCTGGATGCTGTCGGCCTGGGGCGCGACGTGGGTCTCCACCCCGGTGTTCGATGGCCTCGCAGCGCGGGGCGTGACGTTCGATCGCCTCCTCGCGACCGACGTCGATCCCCGCGCGACGCTCGCCGACCTGGTCGGTGGGCCTCGGGCCGATGGCGTCGGGCGGCTGTGGGCCGCGGCCGCCGCGGCCCACTGGCCGGCCGTGCTCGTGACCGACGATGCGCAGCTGCCGGAGCGACCGCCGGGGGTCGAGGTCGTCGAAGTGCTCGCCGCACCGGCCGGGCGGCCGGCCACCGACGACGCGGCGACGAATCTCGGTCGGCTCTTCGCCCGCGCGCGCGACGTGGTGGCGGCGGGCGGGCATCGGCTCGTGTGGTGCCATGCGGGCAGCCTTGGCGTCGCGTGGGATGCGCCGCTCGCGTGCCGGGAGGCCTACGTCGATCCCGAGGATCCGCCGCCGCCGAGCGGGGCCGACGTGCCGCACTTCCCGGTGACGGCCGATACCGATCCCGATGCCGTGATGGGCTGCCGCCAGGCATTTGCGGGCCAACTCACGCTGCTCGACCGCTGCCTCGGGGGACTGGTGGAGGCCGTGCGTGGTTGTGGGCCCTCATGGGGCATGGCGGTGGTGGGACTGCGAGGCATGCCGCTCGGGCTGCATGGCGAGGTGGGATGCGGGGCGTCCGACGACGCGTCCGGACGGCCGTATGGGGAGTGGGCGCATCTTCCCGCCGTGATCGTCTCCGTTGCCGACCGCATGGCCGGCCAACGGTACGGAGAACTCGTGACTCCGGCCGACCTCGGCGCCACGTTCCTCGACCAGGCGTTCGGGGCTTCGGGTGCGGAGGGAAGCTTTGCCCGGAGCCTCGCGGGGCTGTTCATCGACTGGAGTTCCGAGCCGCGTGATCGGGTGATCGTCAGGGCCGGCGGCGGGGCGGCGATCGTCACGCGCGGCTGGCATCTCGTCGTGGAGCCCGCCGCTTCCGGGAGCGTGGCAACGCGGCTTTACGTGAAGCCCGACGATTTCTTCGAACTGTCCGATGTGGCGAATCGCTGCCCGGCCGTGGCCGAGGAACTCGCCGGCCTGCTCGCTCCCGGGGGGGCGGAGCGGCCCCTGTCGGCCGACGCCCGGGGCGGGTGAGCAATCCTGTTCGGCACGGAATGTGCGCCCTGATCCTGATGTCGCTGTTCAGCCCGGCGATCCAGAGTCTGCACGGCCTCCAGCGGGCCTGCATCCTCGCCAAGGTCCGCAAGCGTCATCAGCGACGAGATCGTTGACCTGGGATGGAAGTCGAAGCACCCGGTTCGCAGCAGGTCTATTCGCCCAACTGGCTCGGGACTGCCCGTGCCCTCCGTGCTCAACCACGAAGAGGGAGGCGAGGGGTTGTCCCTCCCGTTGAGCCGGCGTATTTGACCAGCGAAGCCATGGATGGCGCAGCGCAGGCAAA
>JBBAVM010000122.1:0-7883 GCA_040397685.1 Pirellulales bacterium | reverse complement strand
TCTTGCCGAGAAACTCGCCGCGCCGCTCCTTGTTGATCACCGACAGGTAGATCTGCCCCGTCGTGTAGTTGCTCTCGCGGGTGAGCGGCGTCGAGGTGAAACGCTCGTAGTGGCCGAGGTCGAGGTCGGTCTCGCTGCCGTCGTCGAGCACGTACACCTCGCCGTGCTGATACGGGCTCATCGTGCCCGGATCGACGTTGATGTACGGGTCGAGCTTCTGCATCTTCACCCGCAGGCCGCGGGCTTCGAGGAGCATGCCGATCGAGGCGCTCGTGAGCCCCTTGCCGAGGGAGCTGACGACGCCGCCGGTCACGAAGATATGCCTGGTCATGCTCGCGAGCTCCTTCCCGTCCGCCGGTGTCGCATCCTGCGGCCGCGGGAGCGGCCGTTCCGGAACCGGATTGAACCAGCGCTTCCGGAGCCGGTCAAATCCCTACGCCGTAGGACAGGCTTCAGCCTGTCTCTTCTCGATGCGCCCCGGCTTCGGGCTCCTTCCTCCGGAAGCCGAGGCGCTCGCGAGGGAGGGGAAGAGAGGAGTGGGAGTGGGAGTGGGAGTGGGGCGTTCCCTCGCTTGCGCTTCGGGCTTTCGTGAGGGCTCGCGCTGCGGCCCTGACGCCGAAGGTCCGGCGACTCCCTCGAAGCCTCCGTTTCCAGTTGAGGAGGCTCAGGGTTACCCCTGCCGCTCGAGACGGTACGGGGTAACCCCGAGCCGGCTTGGGCCAAGTGACGATTGCAGCAAAAGCCGCTGGCCCTAGGAAGCAGCCGGCCGTGAAACTACAGTGGCTGCCATGCATCCCATCGTCGCTTCCCCCACACCCGCCACGTCGAACCTCCGGATTCGCAGCCTCGAGCCGCTCATTCCGCCGGCCCGGCTGATGGCGCTCCTGCCGCTCGACGAGGCCGCCACCCGCACGATCGTCGAGGGTCGCCGGGCCGTCGAGCGGGTGCTCGCGGGCGAGGACGACCGTGTGCTCGCCGTCGTGGGCCCCTGCTCGATCCACGATCCCGACGCCGCCCGCGACTACGCGGCGCGGCTGAAGGACCTCGCGGCCCGCGTGGGCGACAAGCTCCTGGTGGTGATGCGGGTCTACTTCGAGAAGCCGCGCACGACCGTCGGCTGGAAGGGACTCATCAACGATCCGCACCTCGACGACTCGTTCGACGTGGCGACGGGGCTGCGGCTCGCCCGCGGCCTGCTCATCGAGATCGCCCGGATGGGGCTGCCGACGGCCACGGAGTTTCTCGAGCCGATCACGCCGCAATACATCGCCGACACGATCGTGCTCGGGGCGATCGGCGCCCGCACGACCGAGAGCCCGACGCATCGCCAGATGGCCAGCGGCCTCTCGATGCCGGTGGGCTTCAAGAACTCCACCGACGGCTCGCTCCAGGCGGCGGTCGATGCGATGCAGTCGGCCCGCACGCCCCATTCGTTCCTCGGGATCGACAACGAGGGGGGGACGTGCGTCGTCTCGACGGCGGGCAATCCCTGGGGCGTGCTCATGCTCCGCGGCGGCCGCGGCGGCTCGAACTATTCGCCCGAGGTGATGGAGGAGGCCCGCGGGAAGCTCGAGAAGGCCGGGCTCCCGGCCCGCGTGATCGTCGATTGCAGCCATGCGAACTCGGGCAAGGACCATCGCCGGCAGTCGGTCGTGTGGCGCGATGTCATCGAGCAGCGGGTGGCGGGAGACCGCTCGATCGTGGGCCTCATGCTCGAGAGCAACATTCATTCCGGCAGCCAGCCGGCCGCGAGCGACCGCTCCAAGCTCGAGTACGGCATCTCGATCACCGACGCCTGCATCGGCTGGGAGGAGACGGAGCAACTCCTCCGCGAGGCCCACGCCCGGCTGTGAGCACGCAAAACCTCAGCCGGCCTGCTGCATCCGCCGCCAGGCCAGGATCGCGAGGCCGGCCGCGGTGAGGGCGATGGCCGACGGCTCGGGCACCGTCTCCACCTGCACCTGCACGACGGCCCGCTCGGAGAGGCCGCTCCAGCCGGAACCCGTGTTCACCATCAGGTTGTCGATGGTGCCGGGGCCGGTCTGATTCGAGCCGGTCGTGAAGGGAAGGCGCAGCGGTTGGCCCACCGCAGCACTGGCCGTTTGGAAGGCGACCGTGAGCCAATACGACGTGTTCGACTGCAGGGCGATGCTGGGGTCGTTCACGAGGTCGGCGTACGTAAACGCCACGACGCCCGGTGCCGACAGATTGCCTGTGGTGGGGCCGAGGGCGAAAAGACTCGTACCCGGTGCGCCGGCTGCGTCGGTGAAGAGGTTCATCGTGTAGGTCGTGTCGAGATTGGGAAACGGATTTTCCTCATCGGTGGGATCGAAGCCACTCTGGGCAGCCAGCAGATCCCAACTGAATTGATAGAGAATCAGTCCGCTGGAGTCGCCGTCGCCGATCGTCGGGAGCGTGCCCGTCGTGAAGCGTTGGGCGAACGTCGAGCCGTAGATCGGCTGAAAGATGACATTGGCCGCGGTCTCGCCGGTCGCGCCGAGATTGCCGGCGAGGGTGGCGTAGGTCGTGTCGGCCCGGGCTGCGGCATGCGGAGCAGCGACGAGAAGCGCGATCAGGGCGACGCGGCAAATCATGCAACGGATTCCAGGGGGAGCGCCAAACTCGGCTACCGAAGCCTAGTTCGCGCCTCGCAGCATTTCCATCTTTTGGTGCAAAAAAGGCTGCTCGGATACACTTTTCGGCACGTTCATCCAGCGAAAGGAATCGCCATGCGCGGCTTCACAGTCGGTTTCGTTCTGTCCCTCGTTGTTGCCCACGCCTGTCCCGCCCAGCAGATGACCTACGGCGAGGCCGAGGTGCAGACGGTCGTGGGTGCCAAGAACGCCCTCGACCAGTTCTTCGGGCTCGAGATCGAGTCGCTGCCGCCGGGCATGCTGCAGCGGGCGGAGGGGATCGCGATCTTCCCCAACATGATCAAGGGGGGGTTCATCCTTGGCGTCAACTACGGCAAGGGGGTGCTCTGCGTCCGCAATCCCGACCGCACATGGACGGCGCCGGTGCTCGTCACGATGGGGGGCGGGAGCCTCGGCTTCCAGGCGGGCGTGCAGGCGGCCGACATCGTCCTCATCTTCGCCACGCCGCGGAGCCTCGAGGGCATCCTCAGTGGCCGGAAGGTGACGCTCGGTGCCGACGCGTCGATCGCCGCGGGCCCGGTGGGTCGGCAGGCCAACGCCGGCACCGACGCCCGGCTCGGCGCCGAGATCTATTCCTACGCCCGCAGTCGAGGGCTGTTTCTCGGCGTGTCACTCGGCGGCTCCGATCTCTCCGTGGACAACAACGCCAACTCGATGCTCTACGGAAGGTTCGGCGTCGCGCCCGCCGACGTCTTCCAAAACCGGGGCATCGGCATCCGGCCCGAAGTCCAGCAGCTCGTCGATGATCTCAACGCGCGCTCGGTCCAGGCGGCGGGCGCGGTCCCGGCGGCCCGCGTCTCGTCGGTGCCGCAGCCCTTGGCGGCACCCGTCGCCCCCGCGCCGATCGCCGCCCCGGCGCCGCTCCAGCCGCTCGCGCCCGCGCAACCCGTCGCCGATCCCCCGCTGGTTCCGATCCGCTGACGTCCATGCCCAGCGTTGGTGCCGATTCCCGTCGCCCGATTCGGATCAAGTTCGTCGGGTTCTGGGACAGTTTCGACACCCGCGACAACTTCTTCACGCGGCTGCTCGCGTTGCGGTATCGCCTGGAGATCTGCGACGACCCCGACTACGTGATCTACGCCTACGTCGGCCGGCGGCGGAAGGAGTTCCTCGCCTACGACTGCGTCCGGATCTTCTACACCGGCGAAAACCTCGCCCCCGACTGGCATGCCTGCGACTGGGCCTTCACGTTCGAACACTCGTCCCATCCGCGGCATTTCCGCCTGCCCCACTGGCCGTTCTACGTCGATCCAGAGCGGCTCGTGAAGCCGGCCGGCTACGACCCCGCCGCCGTGCTGGCCGCGAAGACGAAGTTCTGCGCGTTTGTCGTGTCGAATCCCCTCTGCCGCGTTCGCAACGAGTTTTTCCGCCGCCTCTCGCGGTACAAGCCGGTCGATTCCGGGGGCAAGGTCATGAACACGCTCGGCCACCGCGTGGCCGACAAGCAGGCGTTCCTCGCCGACTACAAGTTCACGATCGCGTTCGAGAACGAGTCGCACCCCGGCTACACGACCGAGAAGATCGTCGAGCCGATGCTGGTGGACTCGATCCCGATCTACTGGGGCGACCCGCTCGTGGGCCGCGACTTCGACACCCGGAGCTTCCTCTCGATCCACGACCAGGGGCCGCTCACGCGCCGCTCGCTCGACGATCTCATCGAGCGGGTCGTGGCGGTGGACCGCGACCCCGGGCTCCATGCGTCGCTGCTGGTCCGGCCGTGGCTGCGCGGCAATCGCGTGCCGGCCTGCGCCTCGGCCGAGGCGATCCTCGGGCAGTTTGCGCGGATCTTCGAGACGCCCATCGAGCCGGTCGCCCGCCGGCGCTCGGTCGCGCGGGCCGTGGGGCTCCACCGGCTGCCCGCCGAGGCGGCGAGCATCCGGCGGCGGCTCGTGCGGAAGTGGCGGAAACTCACCCGCAACGCCTGACGGCGATTGAGCCGCTTCACGAAAGCCCGAAGCGCAAGCGAGGGAACGTCGGACGGTGAACATGGCAAATGGTGGCTGAAGCCTGTCCTACGGTTTGCAGAGGCGGAGGTTGTCGGGGAAGCCGCAGCTCTCGGGGCCGAGCGTGGTGTCGGCCGCCCGCAGGTCGCTCTCCGCCCGCCAATACTCCTGGCGGGCGCCGATCTCGTAGATCTCGGCGTCGAACTTCGCCTGCTCGCGGAGCGTCACGCGGAGCACGTCGCTGCGGCCCAGCCGCAGCTGTTCCCGCTCGGCCCGGGCCACGACCCGCGAGAGGTCGAGCCGTTGGGCCGCCTGCCGGTGGAACTCGTAGGCCCGCTCGAGCGCCGAGTAGGTGTCTTGGATCTCGGCCCGGATCTGGTCCTCGGCGAATTGCATCTGGCGATCGATCTGCACGATCTGCGACTGGGCGGCGGCCATCCGGCCGCGGGCGTCGCGCCGCTGGGCGGGCATCTGGAAGACGAGCGAGGCCTCGAGCACCTGGCGGTCGAGCCCGAAGGGGCCCGAGAGGGCGCTCTTGCCGAACCCGGCGTCCTGATTGCCGGCGATCTGGGCGTCGAGGCCGGGGAGCGTCTGGTTTTCGGCGAACCGTCGCTCGACGACGAGTTTCTCGCGCTGCAGGGCCAGCCGTTGGAATTCCGGCCGGGCGGCAAGGGCGCGGGTGAGCGACTGCTGGAAGAGCACGGGCGTGGGCGCGACGGGTTCGGGCAGGGGCTGCATCCGCTTGCGGCCGGCGAGCAGCGGCTTGCCCGTCGGATCGCGGTAATACATCGAGAGGTCGATGGTGGCCTGCTGCACGGACCGGTCGGCCTGCACGACCACGGCCTGCCGCAGGGCGATGTTCTGCTGGTTGTCGATCCGCTCGATGTTGGCCACGGCGCCCCGCTCGACCCGCAGCCCGATCTCCACGTCGCGCTCGACGGCGAGATCGACGAGGTAGTCGGCGGCCAGCCGGCGCTCCCCGCTGCCCGACCAGTTCCAGTAGCTGCGGGCGGCGGCCCGCATGTAGTCGAGCCGGCTGCGGAGGATCACGGGCTCGGCGAGCGACACGTCGAGTTCGGCCTGGGCCCGCGTGGCCCGCGCCCGGTCGATGTCGCGGTTCTTGGCGAGCGGCATCGTCAGCCCGCCGCGAAACTCGCCGGCGTCGGCGGTGAGCCGCTGGAGGTTGTAGGTGGGGAAGTTGCCGAAGCCGGTGCGGTAGCCGCCGAACATGTTGATGCCGCCGTAGGGCAGGAGCTGCTGCATGCCGAAGTCGGAGCGGTAGTTTTCGTAGGTGCCCGGTGCGAGGGCGTTGCCCGCGCCGGTGACGTTCGTGTCGAAAGCGCCCATGGCGCTGGTCAGTTTGCCGGCGGCGATGGCGCGTTCGCGCTCGACAGCCTGGAGCAGCGGATAGTGGAGCATCACGCTGTGCAGCACCTCGCAGAGCGTGAGCGGGGCGTCGCGGTCGTCGGTGACGGCGCCTGGGATCGGTGCCTCCGTCGGCGTGAAGAGCTTCGCGCCGCCGGGCACCTGCGGCAGTTCCTCGGAGGCCCGCGGAGCCTCGTCCTCGGGGATGTCGGGCAGCCGCTCGAAGAGGTCGTCGGCCGTGAGGCCCTCCGGCGGGATCGGGGTTGCCTCGGGGGTGGGAAGGCGTTCGGCCGGCGCGAGGTCTCCGCCGGGTGCGAGTTCCTGGAACGACTGCCGCACGATGCTGGGCGGCGTCTCGGCGGCAGCCGCATGCGCCTCGAGCGCGGTCAGGCTGCGGGCAGGGGTGAAGAGCCGCGGCTCGGCGGCGGTGGCCGTCGCGGCCAGCAGGAGCGAGAGGAGGACAGGCTTTAGCCTGTCGTATTTCCGCCGCGATGGAGGACAGGCGGAAGACCGTTGGCCGTGACAGGCTGAAGCCTGTCCTACATGGGGGAGACAGGCTGAAGCCTGTCCTACTTGACCTTGATCTTGGGCGGCTTGGGGGCGTCTTTGTCTTTCGTGATCGGCGACAGCACCGGCGGGAAGCCGTTGAGCCGCCGCCAAATCTCGTAGCCCAGCGGCACGCGGTTCAAAAACACCCAGCCGATCGCCTGGTTGCCCTGCCGCAGAAACTCCGGGTCGGGCCACTTCTCGCCCGGCCGCATCTCGTCCGGCTGGATGAGCAGGCGAAATTTCCCGCTCGTGCCGCTGGCCGCCGCATCGATCTGCCGCACCTTGCCGCCGAACGTGCCGATCGCGAGTTCCGGAAAGGCGGAAAACTGGATCGCCGGCCAGCCCTCGAACTGCAGCCGGACGTGCGGCATCTCGCCGGTGCGTTCGGCGTAGCCGCGCACGAGGGGCGCATCGAGCCCATCGAGGAAGAGCTCGACCACCCGGTCGTTCGTGTCGGGCACGATCGTGCACAGCTCGTCGCCTTCTTTTACGTACTGTCCACCCTGGCCGACGTTCGCCTCGACGCGGAACACCGTCCCGTCGCAGGGCGCCACGATGAGCCGGGCCTTGAAGCGTTCGATGCGGTTGTCGATCTCCTGCAGCTCGCGCTCGATGGAAAACAGATTCTGCTCGCTCTTGCGCAGGTTCGACCGGGCCACCGCGATGGCCGAGAGCCCGGCCGCGTCGGCCTGCACGAGCAGCGCCTCCTGCGTGAGCAGGGCCGCCTCGGCCCGCTGGATCTCGGCGGCGGCCTTGTCGATGTCGGTCGTCGCGCGATCGGCCCGCATCCGGGCCTCGTCGCGATTGAGTTTGCTCTCGAGGCCGCCGAACGTGGGGTTCGTGAACAGGTCCTCGAACATCTCGTAGCGGTTCTTCTCGAAGGTCTGCGCGAACTGCGCATTGGCGCCGACCTGCTTCGCCACGTCGATCGACTTGCGTGCCGCATCCCGGTTCGCCTCCGCCGCCTTCACCGCCGCGTCGCGGGCGGCCTCCTGGGCGCGCGCCGCGGCCGCCTGCTCGGCCACTTCCTGCTTCGCTGCGGCCAGCCGCCCGACGAGAAACTCCCGTTGGGCCGCCAGCCTTGCGGCAAGGTCAGGATCGTTGTCTTCGATATCGACCACGGGATCGTTCATCTTCACGCGGCTTCCCTCGACCACATGCCATTTGCGCACCTGTCCGGAAACCCGCGCCGTGAGCACCTGCATGCGCTCGACTGGGGAATATGCGACGACCTGCCCCCGGCCCTGGACGGTCTGCTGCCAAGGCACGAAGGCGAGGAGAAATGGGGTGGCCAGGAAAAGCAGGATCACGAATCGGGCCAGCCAGCGCACCATCCGCGGGGTGGCCGACCGGCGCAGCACGTCGTCGAATG
>JBBAVM010000121.1:0-7954 GCA_040397685.1 Pirellulales bacterium | reverse complement strand
CTGGCACGAACCCGGCCCTCCGGGCCTGGCGCGTGATTCGGACGTAGGACAGGCTGAAGCCTGTCAAGAAGTGCCGACAGGCTGAAGCCTGTCCTACTTTGGGGGCCGACAGGCTGAAGCCTGTCCTACGTGGCGGCCAGCCAGTCGGCGGTGGCGCCGCGGAGGTCGGAGAGTTTTTCGAGCCGCGTGACGAGCGGCTGCCAGAGCGGGGCTTCAGTCACGGGCTCGATCGCCTGTGGCAGTTCGATGGGCTTGCCGGCGGCGTCCACCTGCACGAACCCCAGGAGGCCGTCCATCCACGGGAGCGTGTGGCCGTCGAGCGGCATCCCCACGACGCCCGCCACGAGGTAGCACTGCCGCACCTGGAGCACCGCGCCGCGAATCTCCACGAGCGCGCCCACCGGCACGCTCCGGCGGCACTCGAGCGAGAGGACGCGGCGGAGCATGAGATTGGCCTCCGCGCCCGCGGCGGTGCAGGCGGTCGCGTAGGCGGCCTCGAGCGCGTAGCGCAGGAGGCTCCCGGCATAGAGCGTGCCGTGGTGGTTGGAATCGGCGGGCAGGACGAGCCGGTGGCTCGCGGTTTCAGGGGCGGCTGGCATGCCGGCGGTTATACGGCCAGTGGCCCAGGGCCGAAAGGGTTGAGTAGGACAGGCTTGAGCCTGTCAGAGATGGGCCGATGACAGGCTGGAGCCTGTCCTACATGGGCCATGACAGGCTGAAGCCTGTCCTACATGGGCCATGACAGGCTGAAGCCTGTCCTACGCCGATGACAGGCTGACGCCTGTCCCACTTTCGATCTTGGCGAGCTCTTCCTGCATCGCCTCGACCGTGCGGCGGATCTGGTCGGGCGTGTGCCGCGACGTGATGAAGAACCGCAGCCGCGCCGCCTTCTCCTCGACGGCCGGATAGAGGATCGGCTGCACGTTGATGCCGCGGGCGAACAGGGCCCGTGAGAGCTTGAGGGCGTTCATCGAGTTGCCGAGGATCACCGGCACGATCGCCGAGCCGCCGGAGGGCCCGGTGTCGAGCCCCGCCTCCTTCGCCAGCTTGAGGAACAGCCGCGCGTTGTCATGGAGCTTCGCCACCCGCGCCGGATCGCGGTCGAGGAGCCGCAGCGCGCCGAGCGCCGCCCCGGCCGCCGCCGGCGGCAGGCCGACGGAATAGACGAACCCCGGCACCGTGTACTTGAGCCAGCGGACGAGGGCCCTCGAGCCCGCGATGTAGCCGCCGCAGCTGCCCAACGCCTTCGAGAGCGTGCCCATCCAGAGATCGACATCGGCGGGATTCACGCCGAAGTGCTCGCCGATGCCCCGGCCCCGCGGGCCCATCACGCCGATCGAGTGGGCTTCGTCCACCATCAGCAGCGCCTTGTGACGCTTTGCGAGGCTGACGAACTTCGGCAGCTCTGAGAAGTCGCCGTCCATGCTGTAGATCCCCTCGATCACGACGAGCACTCGCCGATACTGGCTGCGCACCTGGGCGAGGAGTTTTTCCGCGGCGTCGAAGTCGTTGTGCGGGAAGGGCCGGCGGCGGGCCCCGGAGAGCACCGCACCCTGTAGGAGGCTGTTGTGGGCGAGTGCATCGTGGAGCACGAGGTCGCCCGGGCCGACCACGTGGCCGATCACCGTCTCGTTGGTCGCGTGGCCGCCCACGAACGTGATCGCGTCTTCGGTGCCCACGAACCGGGCGATCTCCCGCTCGAGCTCCTGGTGGATCACCTTCTCGCCCGAGACAAGCCGGCTGGCCGAGACGCTCGTGCCGTAGCGGTCGAGCGCGGCCTTCGCCGCGAGCGTCACCTCCGCCTCGCCCGACATGCCCAGGTAGTTGTAGGTGGCCCAGCTCACCATCTCGCGGCCGCCGATCTGCGTGCGGTCGGTCGTGAGCCCCTCGTGGACGCTGAAGTAGGGGTTTTCGAGGCCGGCGTTCCGCACCATCGCGAAGTTCTGCTCGAGGGCCCGGACCTCCGGGAACTCCTCGATCCGCCAGGTGTCGGGCGGCACGTCCACGGCGGTCTTTCCGGTCTCGCCGGATTTCGCTGCGGTCACCGGCATGTGGTCGAGGATCGCCTCGGTCACCTCGCGGCAGGTCTCGATCAGCGGCAGCACCTGCTCCGGAAACCGTCCGCCGAAGGCCTCTTCGAGGCTCGCCACGATCTCCATCCGCTCGAGCGAGTCGAGGCCGAGCTCCACGATGTTGGTGTCCAGCGTGAGGTTGCCGGCCCGGTCCTTCGCGATCCGCCGCACGTGGTCGAACACCGTCTGCACCACGTCCTGGGGCAATTCGCGGTCGGGCCGCAGGGCCCGTGATGCCTCGCCCACGGGCCGCAGGCGGGCCAGCCGCGGCTGATCGACGGCGGGCCGTACGGGCACGGTCTCCGGCGCCTGCGGGCGGGGCTCGAGCCACGAGATGTGCTGCTCCACGACCTCGAGCGTGCCCTCGAGGAACTGCCGCTTGCAGGCATGCCGCTGGATCTTGCCGCTCGACGTCTTGGCGATGCTGTTGGGCCGCACCATCACGAGCGCCTCGAGCGCCACCTCGTGCTCGATCGCCAGCCGCTTCCGGATCTCGTCGAAGGCCGCGATGAGCTCGCCCCCCTCCCGCTTGCCGCGCTCGAGCTCGGCCACGACCACCACCCGCTCCCGCTCGTCCACGTCCACCGAGAAGGCCGCGACGGAGCCCGCGCGCACGAGCGGGCTCGCCTCCTCGACGGACCGCTCGATGTCCTGCGGGTAGTGGTTGCGGCCGCGGACGATGATCAGGTCCTTGAGCCGGCCGGTCACGAACAGTTCGCCCGCGTCGAAGAAGCCGAGGTCGCCTGTGCGGAGATAGGGCCCGGGGTTCGGCCGCCACTTCTTCGCCGACTGCGTCCGCGACTGGGCGTCGGGCTGCGCGAGCATGGCTCCGAACGTCTCGCGCGTGGCGTCGGACCGGTTCCAATAGCCCTGGGCGACGCTCGGGCCGCTCACCCAGATCTCGCCGACCCGACCCGGCGGCAGCGCCTCGCAGGTCTGCGGATCGACGATTCGCACGTCCTGGCCGTCGAGTTCCCGGCCCGATCCCACGAGCCTGCGGGCGCCGGGGGCGAAGCCGGCGCGGGTGAGCGCCGATCCGGTCTCGAGCGCCGCGGCGTCGAACGCGCGGATCACCGGCGGCTCGAACTTCATGCCGCCGGTCACCATGAGCGTGCTTTCGGCCAGCCCGTAGCACGGGAAGAACGCCTCGCGGCGGAAGCCGGCGGGCGCGAAGGCCTCGGCGAAGGCGTCGATCGTCTCGGGCCGCACCGGCTCCGCCCCGTTGAACGCGAGCGACCAGCTCGAGAGGTCGAGGCTCGCCCGCTGCTCGGGCGTGGTCTTCCGCACGCACAGCTCGTAGGCGAAGTTTGGCCCGCCGCTGATCGTGGCCCGATACTTCGAGATCGCCTGCAGCCACCGCAGCGGCTTCTGCAGGAACGCGACGGGCGACATGAGCACGTTGAACTTGCCGCCGTAGAGCGGCACGAGGATCCCGCCGATGAGCCCCATGTCGTGGAAGCTCGGCAGCCAGAACACGCCCGACTGGCTGCGGGTGATCTCGAAGGCCTGCATGATCCGCAGCGAGTTGTGGAGCAGGTTCTCGTGCGAGAGCATCACGCCCTTGGGCGTGCCCGTCGAGCCGCTCGTGTATTGCAGAAAGGCAAGCGTCTGGCCGCCGACATCGGGCCGCTGCCACCGCTCCGCCCAGTCGGGCTCGAGCTCGGAATCGACCTTCCACAGGAGCTTCTCAAGGCTCGGCGCGGCGGCCCGCAGGGCGTCGAACCGATCGAGCACGTCGCGGGTCGTGAGCGCGACCGAGGCATTGGCGTCGGCGGCGATGGCCTCGATCCGCTCGACGGAGCGGTTCTTCCGCGGCGGGTAGGCGGGCACCGCGATCGCCCCGCCGTAGAGGCAGCCCATGAAGGCCGCGATGAAATCGAGCCCCGAAGGATAGAGCAGGAGCACCCGTTTCCCCTGCATGCCCGACGCCATCAGCCACGCCCCGAGCGCCCGGGCCTTCCGGTCGAGCTCGGCGTAGGTGATGTTGAGCTCCTCGTTCTCCCCGTCCACGAGGAACGTGAAGGCCCGATCGTGCGGCCGATACGCCGCCCGCTGCCGCAGGAGATCCACGATCGTCTCGGCGAACGAGCCTTCGGTGTAGGGATTGGGAATCACGTCGTCGGGAGCCTCCACCCACCCTCGGCCGCCCCGCGGGCCGCCGCTGCCTCCAATTCCATGCAATTCGGCCGAAAGTCGGCCGGGCCCCGCATTCTAGTCCCGGGCGCCAGACAACCGGTAGTTTCGGCCCGTTTCGCGACGGACAGCGTTTTTTCGGCCCTCACGGTGGGGAGTCCGGTCGTGCCGGTCACGTTCCCACGGCCGACTCCACCGACCCTGCGGCCCGCCTCGTAGGACAGGCTTCAGCCTGTCATCGCATCGGTCAACGCGCCCAAGCCGGCTTCGGGCTCCCCATATCCCGTGCTCCGGACGTTCACTGCGGCCGTCCTGGCCTCCGTTCACTCGGAGATGCCTGCGCTTCGGCATCCTGCCTACGCTGGTCATCTCACGCCGGATCCCGGGACATGGGGAGCCCGAAGCCTCCTCAACTGGAACTGGCGAGGCGAGGGGTTGCCCCTACCATCGAGCCGGCTTTGCCGACAAGCGAAGCCATGGATGGCGCAGCGCAGTCGGCAGGAGTGAACGCAGCCCGGAGGGCGCAGTGAGCGTCCGGCGAGATGGTAGGGGCGACCCCGAGCCGGCTTGGGCTCTTGAACGCAGTGACAGGCTGAAGCCTGTCCTACGCCGTTATCCCATCGCCGCTGCAAACAACTTGTCGAGCTCCACGAACACGTCGGGCGGGATGTCTTCGGCGCGGATGTCGGGGGCGAAGGTCAGCGTGGTGAAGATCTCTTCCACCACTCGCTTCGCTGCTTCCTTGTCGCCCGTCTTCTGCGCCGCCATGCGCAGGAGCACGCCGCGGAGGTGTTTGCGGCGGTGGCAGAAGATGTCGCGCACGAAGTCGTGGAAGCGGCCCAGGTCGCCGATCGCCGCCCGTCGCTCGGGCTCGAGGTCGAGCCGTACGATCGCCGAATCGACCTTTGGCCGCGGCCAAAACACGCTCGGGGGCAGGATCCGCACGAGCTCGGAGCGGCACTGGGCGCCGATCCACACGGAGAGGGCGTTGTAGGAGTGGGAGCCGGCGGCTGAGATCATCCGCTCGCCCATCTCGCGCTGCACCGTGACGGTGGCCGAGTCGAACGGGCGGGGCAGGGCGAGGAGGTTCGAGATCACGGGCGTGGCCACGCAGTAGGGGAGATTGGCCACGAGCAGGAGCCGGCCGCCGGGGGCGGTGGCGCGGGCGGCGTCGAGCGCGGCCAGCACCGCCGGCGCGAAGCGATGCTTGCTCGCGAGCACGTCGCCCTCCACGAGCGTCACGGTGTCGCTGTCGATGAGCCGTTCGCGGGCGAGTTGCGCGAGCCGCGGATCGACCTCGCATGTGACGACGTGGCGAGCCGCGCGGGCGAGCCGTTCGGTGAGGGCGCCCGTGCCGGTGCCCACTTCGAGCACGACGTCAGCCGCGGTGATGCCGGCCGAGCGCTCGAGCAGGTCGAGGAGATTGAGATCGACGAGGAAGTTCTGGCCCCGTTTCGCGTCGATCGTGAAGCCGACTTGCGCGAACAGTTCCTTGAGGTAGGCGGTCGTCTGGCGTGCCGGGGGATTCGGCGGCGACGCGGGTGCCTGAGAGGTATCGCTCATCCGCCCACCGCCCGTGCCTCGAGCCATCGGGCCACGTACTTGAAGACCAGGTCGGTCTCGAGGTTTACCGCGTCGCCCACGGCGAGGCGGCCGAGCGTGGTGTGGTCGAGCGTGTGCGGGATGAGGGCCACGCCGAACGTCGTCGCATCGACGTCTACGACGGTGAGGCTCACGCCGTCGATGGCCACGGATCCTTTCCCGGCCATCTGGCCGAGGAGGGCGGGTGGTGCGGCGAACCGGCAGGTCACCCAGTCGCCCTCCTCGACGCGCGAGGCGAGGCTGCCCTGGCCGTCCACGTGGCCGGTGACGATGTGGCCGCCGAGCCGGTCGGTGGCGCGGAGCGACCGCTCGAGGTTCACGCGATCGCCGGGGGCGAGCCGGCCGAGCGTGGTGCGGGAGAGCGTCTCGGGCCCGAGTTGGAACTCGATCGTCTCGCCGTCGATCTTCACGACCGACAGGCAGCAGCCGCTCGTGCAGATGCTCTCGCCGAGCGTGGCGCCGCGGCCGATCTCTCCGGCGGCAACGACGAGCCGCACGCCCGGCGGTTCGGGGATCACGGCGACGACGGTGCCGAGCGCTTCGACGAGTCCGGTGAACATGCGTGATTCCGAGGCCGCGGCACCAAGCCAACTTTTGCAGAGGGGGCTTTCGGAGGATAGTCGAAACCGGCACAATCTGCCGCGGACGCGACCGATTTCTCCCACCCCCCGAGGCCCACCCCATGTCCACGATCGTCGATATCCACGCCCGCCAGATCCTCGACAGCCGCGGCAATCCCACGATCGAGGTGGACGTGAGCCTCGCCGACGGCGCCTTCGGGCGGGCCGCGGTGCCGAGCGGTGCGAGCACCGGCGCCCACGAGGCCTGGGAAAAGCGCGACGGCGACAAGGCCTTCTACCTCGGCAAGGGCGTGCTCGAGGCGGTCGAGAACGTCAACACGCGGATCGCAGAGGAACTCGAGGGCTGCGACGCCCTCGACCAGACGAGCATCGACGAGATGATGCTCGAGCTCGACGGCACGCCCAACAAGAAGAACCTCGGCGCGAACGCGATCCTCGGCGTGTCGATGGCGGTCGCCCACGCGGCCGCCGAACACTGCGGCGTGCCGCTCTACCGCTACCTCGGCGGCGCCACCGCCCGCCTCCTGCCCGCCCCGATGATGAACATCATCAACGGCGGCGCGCACGCCGACAATCCGCTCGACGTGCAGGAATTCATGGTGATGCCCCTCGGCTTCGACACCTTCGAAGACGCCCTGCGGGCCGGCGTCGAGACGTTCCACGCCCTCAAGAAGGTCCTCAAGGACAAGAAGCTCGCGACGGCCGTCGGTGACGAGGGCGGCTTCGCCCCGCACATCGGCTCGTGCGCCGAGGCGCTCGAGGTGATCATGGCCGCCATCGGCAACGCCGGCTACAAACCGGGCGAGCAGATCGCGATCGCGCTCGACGTCGCCGCCACCGAGCTCTACGACGCCAAGAGCGGCACCTACACGATCGAGGGCAAATCGCTCGACTCGGCCGGCATGGTGAACTTCTTCGCCGACCTCGCCGGCAGGTACCCGATCATGTCGATCGAGGACGGCTGCTCCGAGGATGACTGGAAGGGCTGGAAGCTGATCAGCGAGAAGCTCGGCGACAAGGTGCAGCTCGTCGGCGACGATCTGTTCGTCACCAACTCCGAGCGGCTCTCCCGCGGCATCGCCGAGGGCGTGGCCAACTCGATCCTCGTGAAGGTCAATCAGATCGGCACGCTCACCGAGACGATCGCCGCGGTGTCGCTCGCCCACCGCTCCGGCTACACCTCGATCTCGAGCCACCGCAGCGGCGAGACGGAAGACGCCACGATCGCGGATCTCGCCGTCGGCCTCTCGACGGGCCAGATCAAGACGGGCTCGGCCTCGCGCAGCGACCGGATCGCGAAGTACAACCAGCTTCTGCGGATCTCGGAATCGCTCGGCGACGGCGCGGTCTACGCCGGCCGCGACGTCCAGTCCCGCTGGCCCGGCATCGCGTGACGTAGGACAGGCTTCAGCCTGTCATGCCTCAACGCGCCCAACCCGGCTTCGGGCTCCCCACATCCCGTGCTCCGGACGCTCGGACGGTTGAACGCGCGCCGGCTCGTGACTGCCCAGCCCCCTCGCCGGACGTTCGCCTCGGCCCTCCGCGGCCTCGGCTCTCTGCATGTCC
>JBBAVM010000120.1:0-8175 GCA_040397685.1 Pirellulales bacterium | reverse complement strand
GCCTGGGCGACGGCTACAGCTACACGCTCGAGGAAGTGGGCCACATCTTCAAGGTCACCCGCGAGCGCATCCGGCAGATCGAGGCCAAGGCCGTCCGCAAACTGCAGGCCCCGGCCCGCAGCGAAGAGCTGAGCGGGTTCCTCGACTAAGGCTATCGCGCCGGCTTCGGGCTCCCCGATCCCGTCGCCGGACGGTAGGGCAGGTAGAAATTGCCCGCATTCGGAGCCGGCGGTAGGCATGCTCGACTCCGGTCGTGTTGAGAGTTTCTATCTCGTGGGTTTTGATCAGATGCCCATGGTCCTCAACGACTCCCTTCGTCTGCGCGTGCCCACCGACCGACTCCGCCGAAAGTTCTGAGCGCCTACGAATACGGGAGGCTTCGGGCTCCCCGTGTCCCGGGAGCCGGCGTGAGATGACCAGCGCAGGCAGGATGCCGGAGCGCAGGCAGCTCCGAGTGAACGAAGCCCAGGATGGGCGCAGTGAACGTCCGGCGATGGGATACGGGGAGCCCGAAGCCGGGTTTGGGCGAGCTGATCCTCGCCACCCATCCGGACGATATACTGCAGAGGTCAGTCCGCCGATCGACCCGGGAACGGGTCCGCGTCGGTCACCCTCTGTGGGGCCGACGGCGACGCGGGCGTTTTCCAGTGGAGTGATCCAATGGCGAACGGCTCTGTCCGGGCGGACACCGCTCCGCGCGTCGTCTTTCTCGCCGTCGCGGTTTTCGCGTCGGCTGTGCAGGCCGTCGAGCCGGTGTCGTTCAACCGCGACATCCGGCCGATCATGTCGGACACCTGCTTCCACTGCCATGGCAACGACGCCAAGACGCGCGAAGCCGGCATGCGGCTCGATGTGCGCGACGCCGCGCTGAAGGAGACCGATGGCGGCGCGGTGCCGATCGTGCCGGGCGACCCCGATGCAAGCGCGATCATCCAGCGGATCTTCGACGCGGACGATCCGATGCCGCCGGAGTCGGCGCACAAGCCGCTGACCGACGCGCAAAAGGAACTGTTCAGGCGCTGGGTCGCCGAGGGCGCCGTCTACGAACCGCACTGGGCCTACGCGCCGCTCACGCGGCCCGCCGTGCCCACCGCGGCTCAAGGCACGAACCCGATCGATGCCTTCGTCGAGGCGAAGCTTGCGGCCGAGGCGCTGAAGCCGTCTCCCGACGCACCGCCGGACGTGCTCGAGCGCAGGCTCGCGCTCGACCTCACCGGGCTGCCGCCGGAGGCCGCCCTGCCGCGCGATGCCGCACGGCCGGCAGGCGAGGCGCTCGTCGATGCGCTGCTCGCCTCACCCCACTTCGGCGAGCGAATGGCCGTGTGGTGGCTCGACATCGCCCGGTATGCCGACACGGTCGGCTTCCACGGCGACCAGAACCAGCGGATCTTTCCCTACCGCGACTACGTGATCAATGCGTTCAACGCCAACAAACCGTTCGACGAGTTCACGCGCGAGCAACTGGCCGGCGACCTGCTGCCGAACCCCACGACCGAGCAGCTCGTCGCGACCGGCTACAACCGGCTCAACATGATGACCCGCGAGGGGGGCGCGCAGCCGAAGGAGTATCTCGCGAAGTATGGCGCCGAGCGGGTGCGGAGCGTGGCGGCGGCGTGGTTCGGGAGCACATTCGGCTGCGCGGAGTGCCACGACCACAAGTTCGACCCGATCACCGCCCGCGACTTCTACGAACTGCAGTCCTTCTTCGCCGACGTGAAGCAGTGGGGCGTCTACGCGAACTACGGCTACACGCCCGAGCCGGAGCTCGACGGCGTCAACAACGACTCGCCGTTTCCGCCGGAGATCGAGGTGGAGTCGCCCTGGATGAAGCGGCGACTCGCCCGGATTCAAGCCGATCTGACGCGGCACCTCGCCGACTCGGCCACGCGGCTGGCGGGTGATCCTGCAGCGGCGTCGGCCCAGGCCGCCTGGGAGGCGACCGTGGTGCCGTTCCTGTCGTCGCACGCCGATGGATGGCTCGCCCCCGCGCCGGTCGAGGCGCGGATCACGAAAGACGGCAAGGACGTCGCCGATCGCGCAGCCGTCGTCTCGCCCATGCAAACGGTGGCCGCCGACAAGGCGCTCGGCAAGGGCGAGGCGATTCGCGTCGCGTACGACGCCGCCGGGTTGCCGGCGATCGCGGCGGTGAGGCTGGCTCTCGACATGCCCTCCATTCAGCCGGACGCGGATGTCAAGAAGCTCGGATCCGACGTCACGCTGTCGCTCGAGGTGCGAAACGCGGCGGGCAAGGCCCGCCGGCTGCCGCTGCGGATCGGCGAGGCGACGGCCAAACGGCCGGTGCACCGCGGCGGCGCGGAAGTGCCGGGCATCCAGGGGGAATGGAGGTTGCCCAAGACCGCGCGGGCCGACGACGTGATCGCGGCGGTGTGGCTGCTCGAGAAGCCGCTCGTGCCCGCCGCAGGCGAGCGGATCGTCGCCACCGTGACCGCAGGCGCTCACATCCCCCTCTCGCTCGCCTTCTCGCCCTTGGCGGCTGTCGAGCCGCTCGATGTCGCGGCGGCCGACGATCTCGCCGCGCTCGCCGCGCCGCGCGACAGGCGGTCGGCCGAGCAGGCTGTTCGCGCGACGACGGCCTTCCTCGTTTCCACGGCCCACGACGCCGCGGCCGCCGCGCGGGCGCACGAACTCGCGGCGCAGGCCCGCGGCCTGTTCGGCGGCCGCACCTGGACGATGGTGACCCAGCCGGTCGAGAAGCCGCCCGCCGTGCGGGTGCTGCCCCGTGGCAACTGGCAGGACGAGAGCGGGCCGGTGGTGCTGCCGGCCACCCCGTCGTTCCTCCCCGCGCGGCTCGCGAGCACGGCCGACCGGCGGCTTACGCGGCTCGATCTCGCCAACTGGCTCGTGTCGGACGCGAGTCCGATCACGCCGCGGGCGGTGATGAATCGGCTGTGGGCGATGTTCTTCGGCACGGGGCTGAGCGCCGTCGTCGATGACCTCGGATCGCAGGGCGAACTTCCCAGCCATCCGGAACTCCTCGATTGGCTGGCCTCTGAGTTCCGCGACTCGGGCTGGGACGTGAAGCACATGATCCGGCTCATCGTCACGAGCCGCACGTACCGCCAGTCGAGCTCCCTGCAGCCGGCGGCGCTCGCAGTCGATCCGGCCAACCGGCTGCTGGCCTCGCAAAACCCGCGCCGACTCGAAGCCGAATTCGTCCGCGACAATGCGCTGGCGATCGCCGGCCTCTTGCGGCTCGACGAGATCGGTGGCCCGAGTGTGAAGCCGTATCAGCCGACGGGCTACTACGCGTCGCTCCAGTTTCCCAACCGTGATTACGTCGCCGACACCGACGAGCGGCAGTGGCGGCGCGGCGTCTACACGCACTGGCAGCGGACGTTCCTCCATCCGATGATGTCGAACTTCGACGCCCCGGCCCGCGACGAGTGCGCGGCGGCCCGCACCCCGAGCAACACGCCGCAGCAGGCGCTCACGCTCCTGAACGACCCCGTCTTCGTCGAGGCGGCCCGCGTGTTCGCGGCGCGGCTCCTCGAAGACCGCTCCGCCGGCGACGACGCGGCCCGCATCCGGCTCGCCTACCGCATGGCGCTCAACCGCGAGCCCCGCGACCAGGAGCTCACCTCGCTGGCGGGTTTCCTCGCAACGCAGCGTGACGCCTTCAAGGCCGTTCCCGGCGACGCCGAAAAATCCCTCACCGTCGGCCTCGCCCCCCGCCCCGCCCTCGACCCGGTCGAGCACGCCGCCTGGACCCAAGTCGCTCGCGTGATCATGAACACCCAGGAAGTCATCACCCGGTATTGAACATGTCCCCACGCCTCGACCCATTCACGATCGCTCGCCGAAGCTTCATTGAGCAAAGTGCCTACGGCCTCGGCGGCATGGCGCTGGCCCTGCTCGGCCGCGACGCGGCGGCTTCCCCCGCGAAGCCTGCCGGCCTGCCCAAGCCGGACGATTGGCGCGGCGCGCTGCAGGCGCCCCACTTCCCGGTGAAGGCGAAGCGGGTGATCTTCCTGTGCATGGCGGGGGGCCCCTCGCAGTTCGAGACGTTCGACTGGAAGCCGGCGCTCAAGGAGCTCGACGGCCAGGCCTTCCCGGAGTCGTACACGAAGGGGCAGCAGCTCGCGCAATTGCAGAACGCGGTGCTCAAGGCCCGCGGGTCGTTCGTGGATTTCAAGAAGCACGGCGAGTCGGGCGTCGAGGTCAGCGATCTCTTTCCGCACATCGCCGCCCAGGCCGACAAGCTGTGCGTGATCCGCTCGATGCAGACCGAGCAGATCAACCACGACACGGCCCACGCCTTCATGAACACCGGCTCCATCATCAAGGGCCGGCCGAGCATGGGGTCGTGGCTGCTCTACGGGCTCGGCTCGGCGACGGAGAACCTGCCCGGCTTCATCGTGCTGACGTCGGCCGGCCGGTATGGCCAGCAGCCGATTTCGGCCCGCCAGTGGTCGAGCGGCGTTCTCCCGAGCCGGTTCCAGGGGATCATGTTCCAGTCGAAGGGGGATGCCGTGCACTACATCGGCAATCCCGAGGGCGTCTGCCAGAGCACGCAGCGGCAGGTCGTCGAGGAGGTGGCCCGGCTCAACGGGTATCTTGCAGAGCAGCAAAACGATCCCGAGATCGCCACGCGGATCGCCCAGTACGAGATGGCCTTCCGGATGCAGGCGAGCGTGCCGGAGCTCACCGACTTCAGCGGCGAGACGCAGGAGACGCTCGACCTCTACGGTGTGAAGGAGCCGGGGGACGGGTCGTTCGCGTCCAACTGCCTCCTCGCGAGGCGGCTCGCGGAGCGCGGCGTGCGGATGATCCAGCTCTACCACCGCGCGTGGGATCATCACGGCGACATCGAACCGGGCATGAAAGACGGCGCGCAGGCGGTCGACAAACCGTCGGCCGCCCTCATCGAGGACCTTGCCCGCCGCGGCCTGCTCGACGACACGCTCGTGCTCTGGGGGGGCGAGTTCGGCCGCACGCCGATGGGCCAGGGGAGCGGCCGCGACCACCACATCCTGTCGTTCAGCGTGTTCCTGGCCGGCGGTGGCATCAAGCCC
Organism: Pirellulales bacterium; assembly: GCA_040397685.1. Classification (GTDB taxonomy): domain Bacteria; phylum Planctomycetota; class Planctomycetia; order Pirellulales; family UBA1268; genus RGVT01. Next base: position 3,142 of record JBBAVM010000120.1, on the reverse strand, counting down.
GGCACCACCTGGGGCGCGACCGATGAACTGGGCTACCGCGCCGTGGACAACGTCGTCGCCGTCCACGACCTCCACGCCACGATGCTGGCCCTGCTCGGCATCGATCACCACCGGCTGACGACGAAGTTCCAGGGCCTCGACGTCCGGCTGACCGGCATCGCCGGCAACGTCGTGAAAGGCATCATGGCCTGAGTGCCGGCGGCCGGTTGATCCCCGGCGAGGCGCCGGTATGCTCCTCCACCATCCTCGCAGGAGTTTCCCCGATGACCGTCCGCTCGCTCAACCTGTCGCTCGCCCTGCTCTGCATCCTTTCGACACCCGTACTCTTCGCGGCTGAGCCCGTCGTTTTCCCCCGCACGACGATCGACTTGGGCACGGTCGTTTCCGACGTCGAGAAGTCGGTGCGGTTCTACGTCGATGGCATCGGCTTCCGCGAACTGCCGGGCTTCGAGGTGCCCGCCGACGTGGCCACGGGCGCCGGCCTGACTGACGGCAAGCCGCTCTCCGTCCGCGTGCTCGTGCTCGGCGAAGGTCCCTCGGCCACGAAGCTCAAGCTGATGAGCGTGGCCGGCACGACGCCGCGCACCGGTGACACCGAATTCATCCACTCCCACACCGGCTTTCGCTACCTGACGATCGTCGTGGACGACACGAAGGCCGCCCTCGAGCGTCTCGAGAAGATCGGCGTCAAGCCGCTCGCCAAGTCGCCCGTCGCAATTCCCGAGACCATCGCGAAGGGCCTGTTCCTCACCTGCGTCCGGGATCCCGACGGCAACCTCGTCGAACTCATCGCACCGTAGGACAGGCTTCAGCCTGTCACTGCCTCAACGCGCCCAAGCCGGCTCGTGACTGCCCAGCCCCGAGCCTCCTCCACTGAAACGAGACATTCCCTCGCTTGCGCTTCGGGCTTCCGTTCGGGGGAGGCGAGGGGTTGCCCCTACCATTGAGCCGGCGTGGCCGACCAGCGAAGCCATGGATGGCGCAGCGCCAGTCGGTCAGAGTGAACGCAGCCGGGCACCGATCCGCCGCAGGCGGATTGGTCGGGCGAAGTGAACGTCCGGCGAGATGGTACGGGGCAACCCCGAGCCGGATGAGGCGCATTGAGTAGTCCGTCACCGGGCGGCGATCTTGCCCGCCCGTTCCAGCCACGCGATCACCTCGGCGGCGAGGTCGTCCGGCGGGCGGACGCCAGAGTCGACCATGAGCTCCGGGGCGAGCGGCTCCTCGTAGGGGTCGTCGATGCCGGTGAAGCCCTTGATCTCGCCGGCCCGGGCCTTCTTGTAGAGCCCCTTCGGATCGCGCCCCTCGCAGACCTCGAGCGGCGCCTTCACGTACACCTCCACGAAGTCGCCGGGCGCGAGCATGGCCCGCACGGCATCGCGGTCGCGGCGGTAGGGGCTGATGAAGGCCGTGAGGGCGATGATGCCGGCCTGGGAGAAGAGCTCCGCCACGGCGCCGATGCGGCGGATGTTCTCCTCGCGATCCTGCGCGGAGAAGCCGAGGCCGAATCGCTGCGCGAAGTCGGCGCCGTGCCGCTCCGCGAGCAGGGCCGGCGCGGCGTTCAGCCCCAGCCGCACGTTGTCGCCGTCGAGCACGAAGCTCCGGACACCGCGGGCGTTGAGCCGCTGGTCGATGGCGTTGGCGAGCGTGCTTTTCCCGCAGCCGGACAGCCCGGTGAACCAGAGCACGCAGCCCTTGTGGCCGGCGGCCCGCTCGCGGTCGGCGCGGGTCACCGCGTGGGCGTGCCAGCGGACATCCACCACCTCGGAAGCCTCGGGCCGGTGCATCGAACTACTCCCATCCATCGAGCGTGATGTCGCGGGTGAACCGCTGCCCCGGCTCGCCCGGCAGCGGCCGTTCGATGTCGAGCTTGATCGTGTCACCGGGGCCGTGTTTGCCGACCTGTTCCGTGAGCGCCTCGAAGTTCGCGATCGGTCCCCCGTCGATCGCGACGACGACGTCGCCGATCTGCAGCCCTGCCTTCGCAGCTGCCGATCCGTCGACGACATGGGTGATCACGCACGGGCCCACCATCGCCTGGCCGCCGACGCCGAGTTTGCCCCCCTTCCGCGTATCGATCCGCGTGTCGGGCAGTCTGGCCGCGAGCACAGCCAACTCCTCGTCGCTGATGCCGGTGCCGAAAAGCTGCAGGGCTTCGAGCCCCCGCAGCCGGCCGAGGGCAGCGACGCTGGCGGCGTCGATCGGCACACCGAACGCCCCCACCCCCCGCAGGCCCCGGAGCCGGGCGAGCAGCCGCAGGTCCGTCGCCGTGCCACGCCAGCGGGCGTTGAGCGTCACCTGGAGGCCGCGGCTTCCACTCACCAGGAATCCCTCGGTGATGACCGCCCCGAGCGACTCGAGCTTCTCCCGCGCCGCCTCCGCCATGCCGCGATGATGAAAATCGAGCGTCCCAACCGCGAAGTGCGACACGGCGGAATCGGGGCCCTCAGCGACCGTCTCGAGCACCTGCTCGGCCTCGCGCGCGAGCGACTCGTCGTCGCTGCCGAGGAACCCCCGCACGATCTCGACGGCCCGACTGGCGACCTCCAGATCGTCGCGGGCGATCGCCGCCTGGAGAGGCGCAAGGGCAGGCCGCCCTGCGGTCGCGAGGCTGCGGCTGGCCGCCTCGCGCTGGGCGAATTGGTCGGCGCCGAGCTGGTCGATCCACGCCGCGATCTGGTCGGGCGCAGGAGGCTCCGCGGAGCGGGCGACGGCCGTCCCCAAGACCAGCACGGCGATCGCGAGACGGAGGGCAGGGTGCATGCGGAGTCGAAACGCCGGATTGTTCCGAATATACCAGCCGGCCGCGACGGCATTTTCACGCGGCTACACTGGAAGCGGAGCCCTTTCGTCCGTCGCGACCGCCCGTCCATGCCGCTGCCGATCCACACCGATCCCGTCTGCCGCCCGGGAGCATCCGGACCGCCTCCGCTGGCCGGACCGCCTCCGCTGGCCGGACCGCCTCCGCTGCCAACCAGCCGGGCGGAGATGCTCGCCCGTGGCTGGGACGAGGTCGATGTCGTCTTCGTCTCGGGCGACGCCTACGTCGATCACCCAAGTTTCGCCAACGGGCTGCTCGCGCGGCTTCTCGAGGCCGCCGGCTTCCGCGTGGCCGTGCTCGCCCAGCCCGACTGGCAGTCGT
>JBBAVM010000119.1:6345-8227 GCA_040397685.1 Pirellulales bacterium | reverse complement strand
CTCCTCGAGGCCCTCGGCATGGCCTTCATGATGGAAAACAAGCTCGACGAGGCGCAGAAGACGTTCGACAAGGCGATCGACATCGACCCCGACGCCGCCGGCGCCCTCCTGCAGCGGGCGCGGGTACTGGCGCTCCAGGGCGAGCAGCCGAAGGCGATCGCCGACCTCGACAAGGCGATCGAACTCGCCCCCGACGATGCGATCCCGCTCGTGCTCCGGGCCCGCATCCACCAGCAGGCGGGCAACACCGACCAGGCCCAGGCCGACCTCGAAAGCGTGCTCCGCGGCAAGCCCGACCATCCGGCGGCGCTCGAACTGCGGGGCCTGATCGCGGCGGAGCGCAACGACTACCCCGCGGCGATCCGCGACTTCCGCAAACTGGTCGCGCGGCATTCCGACGACGCCCTGCTCGTGGGGCAGTTGGGGATGCTCTACCTCGCGGCCAAGCAGCCGCGCGAGGCGATCCGCCGGTTCACCCGGGCCCTCGAGCTCGACGACAAGCAGTTCCTGAGCCGCCGCGGCCGCAGCGACGCCGAGATTTCGATCGGCGACCACAAGGCCGCGCTCGCCGACCTCGAGCAGGCCCTCGCGCTCGACGAGGACAACGACGGCGTACTCAACAACCTCGCCTGGCTCCTGGCCACCTCCCCCGACGACTCGATCCGCGACGGCACGCGGGCGATCGAGCTGGCGACGAAGGCCTGCGAGAAAACGGAATGGAAGCAGGCCCACATCATCAGCACGCTCGCGGCCGGCTACGCCGAGACGGGCGACTTCGAGAAGGCCCGCGAATACAGCAAGAAGGCGGTCGAGACCGGGGGCGAATCGCCCGAGGTCAAGGAGCAGCTCCAGAGCGAGCTCGCGAGCTACGAGGCCAAGAAGCCGTGGCGCGAGCGGCAGGAACTGGCCGATGCGAAGCTCGAAGGCGACGACGGGAGTCTCGTGCTCGAAGCGGTGCGCGAGGAGGAAGACGAGGCCCCGGTGGAGCAGGCCCAAGGGGAGAAGAAGCCCCGCCGGCCGTTCGACGAGTAGGGCCCGTCACGGGGCGATGCGTTTGGCGGCGGCGGTGTTGCCGGCCCGCTGCCAGGCCTTGAACGCAAGCAGCCGGGCCGCGGTGGCGAGATCGGTGCGGCCGTCGGTGGCGGCGCGGGTGGCGATCCGCTCGGCCGCCTCCGCGAGGCGGGTCGCCCGCGCCGGATCGAGGGCCCGCAGCGGGATCTCGCGGAGCGACTCGAGTTCGAGCGTCTGCTCATCGACGTCGAACACGGCCGAGGCGAGCGTGACGGCGCGGCTCACGAGTTCGGCGCTGCCGGCCGAGGCGCCGAGCCGGCGGGCCTCGTCGAGCAGGAGCCACTTGAGACTGTCGTCGGTCTCCGACTGGGCCGCGGCGAGGAGCGCGTCGGCGGCGCTGCGGGCGCCGGCCGCGGTCTCGGTGTGGGCAAGGGGCTCCCGAAACCGCGCCTTGAGAACGGCCCGGGCATCGACGAGGTCGCGCTGCGAGGGCGGGGCAGGCAGCGGCCCCGAGGCCGCAAGCTGCCGCATCGCAGGCCGGTCCTCGGCGCTCGCGGCCGTGGCGAGGAAGGCGACGATCAGGAGCATCCGAAAAACCATTGCATCACGAACCTGACGGCTCTTTTACCGAAAAAACGCCCACGGAAGCCCGAAGCGCAAGCGAGGGTGCAAAACGCCCCCCACGATCGCTCCCCCACGACGCCGCCCGTGACGCACGTGGTTCGTCGTTGCCCCTCGCTCGCGCTTCGGGCTTCCGTAGCGCGTAGCGAGATGCCGACTACCGATTCGGGTAGAAGTGCGAGAGGTTTTGGTAGGTCGAGGCGTGGCCGGTGGGGCGGATCGTCTCGTTGATCTGCCGGGCGCTCGTGTC
>JBBAVM010000119.1:0-6245 GCA_040397685.1 Pirellulales bacterium | reverse complement strand
TCGAGGCGTGGCCGGTGGGGCGGATCGTCTCGTTGATCTGCCGGGCGCTCGTGTCGCGCTGAATCTGCTGCACCTGGTTTTGCATCTTGTTGATCTGCCGGGCCTGCTGCAACTGCTGCAACTGCTGCTGTTGTTGCTGCAACTGCGGCAGAATCTGCTGCTGGTAGATGTTTTGGTTCGCCAGCGGGTTGTAGACGTTTTGCTGCAATTGATTGTAGGGGCTCAACGCCGGGCGATTGTAGATGTTGGAAAAGGGGAGTCGGCTGTTTCCCTGTGCCATCGCCTCGCGAGCCATCCCGGCTAGGGCAACGACCAGAGTCATCCCGACGATCGTGTGCTGCAGTCGCATGCTCACTCCTCCTTCACCGCATCTGAACTATAGGCCCGGGCTCACTCGGTGTCGTCAGCCTGGCCCTCAACCTGGGAGATGGCCGCTTCCATCAGTATCCGGATGCCCGCCTTCAGCACCGGCTTGTCGTGGATCCATGCGGCAAACTCCTCGCCGTGAGCCAGGTAGGCCTGTTGCAGCCAGCCCGGAGCCTGCGTCATCAACCAAGCCCGGAAGAGCAGCCAGCGGGGATTCTCGACGCCGTACACCTCGCGAGCCACCCAGCAGACCCCGAAGTTCGGATTGAAGCCGAACGGGAACCGGTTGATCTGCTGCACGGTGCTCGAGCCGAGGAGGGCGAAGCCAAACATCCGCTCGAAGGGCGCCGTCCATTTCTCGATCAGGCCGGCGAACGCGATCATGTGGTCCTGGGCGATGAAAACGCGATCCCCCGGCAGAATCTGGTAGTTGGTGCCGGTGGCGGCGCCCTTCATGATCGCCTCGATGTCTACGGGCAGGATCTGGTCGCAGCCCACGCCGGAAGGTGCCGGCCGCGCGATCCACACATCCTTGCTCGAGAGCCGCGAGAGGCCGTTGATCTGGGCGATGGCGTCGAGCACTGTCTCGTTGCCGGTCACGGGGAAGCGGGCGATGTTGTCGCCCTGGCCCGCGCCCTCGGTGATGACGTAATACACCTTCGAGTTGTAACTGAACACGTCCACGCTCACGAGCGGCGCGTCGAGATACTTGTCGAGGTGCTGTTCGACCTTGTCCTTGGCCTCCTCGAGTGTGAGGCCCGTCACGTAAACGCTGCCATACGTTCCGAGGTTGATCGTGCCGTCGGGGCCGACAAGGTGCTCGCCCGAGATCTGCTGCTGGCCGGCGGCCTGCGCGAGCGTGAGCGAAACCTGCGGCTCCTTGAGCACCCGCTTGAGATGCCGGAAGACGGCGTCCTGGGCTTCTTCGAGCGACTGGCCGCCCACCATCACCTTGCCGTAGGAGGGGCCGAGGTCGAGCATCCCGCCCGGCTCCACGACATACAGCCCGTTGATCGGCTGCTCGAGGAGCGTCCCCTCCACGATCACCTGGAGCGTGTCGAAGCTCTGGATCCGAAACGGCGGCTTGGGCACGACGCGGAGGGCGTCGATCAGGAGGATGTCCGGCGGCTCGATGACGTAGGGCGGCAGCGTGATCTTGGCCAGTTCCTTGGCCGGCATCCGCTCCGGATCGGGCGGGCACTTCGCGTCGAGCGTCGCCTGCTGGGTGGTCGCCCGTTGCGGGCGACCAAATGTCTGGCAGCCGGAGGTGTTGGCCACGACGGCCACGAGCACCGTCCAGACGAGGGCCCGGCGGGCGGTTTCACGGCTCGTTTTTGGCAGTGCGGGGCAGTGCATGGCAAACTCCTCCCAACCGCTACAGTCGGTTGTCTCGGAGTTATCGGCACAGCCAGACCGGAAACTTTGCCCCGTTTTCCGCGGCAAATTCCCCCAAGGCGCAGGCGGCCAAAACACGTCGTAAACTTCTGAGAGCGTGTCGCTTGCAACGCACGCCGGGGGAGGCCAGCCACGCCACCCACGAGCACGGAGTTTGCGCAGGTTTCGCCGATGCCCATCTTGCCCCGGCAGTCCGATCTCTTCCCCGCCGACCTGCTCGACGCAGACTCCCCCGTTCTCGCGCCGGCCGCCCGCTGGGTCGCGTTCTACACGCTCTCGCGCCGCGAGAAGGATTTGATGCGAAAGCTCGAGGCGAATTGCATACCCTTCTACGCCCCGCTCATCCGGCGCAGGCTCAAATCCCCCGGTGGCCGCACCCGTGACTCCCACGTGCCGCTCTTTTCCGGCTACGTCTTCTCGCACGTCGACGACGACCAGCGCCGCTCCGCCCTCGCGACCAACACGATCGCCCGTTGGCTCCCGATCGGCGACGAAGCAGCCTTCATCGCCGACCTGCGGGCGATCAAGCGGCTCATCGACACCGACCGTCCGCTCACGCCCGAGGCCCGGATCGAACCCGGCCAGCTCGTCCGCGTACGAACGGGTGCCCTGCGGGGGCTCGAGGGGACGGTCGTCCGGCGGCACGGGGCGGAGCGGCTCGTCGTGGCGGTGCGGTTCCTGAACCAGGGCGCTTCGGTGGAACTCGAAGACGTGGACTTGGAGAGGCTCTCATGAAGATGTCGATCGTCCCCGGCCAGTCGTTGCGGCGGATGTCGCGGAAAGCGGCCATTCTCCTCGTCGTGCATGCGGCGATCTTCGTCGCGGCCTTCTTTCTGGCGTTTTACACCCGCAACGATTTCGACGTGCAGCGCTCGTGGCTCGCGGTCTTTTTTGCGACCGTGGGCGGCGTGGTGACGCTGAAACTCATCATCTTCTACCTGCTCGGCCTGTGCCACGTATCGTGGCGGAGAGTGTCGTTCGGGGATCTGACGGGCCTGCTCTGGGGAGCCACGCTGGCGATGATGATCCTGGCGACGCTCGACGGGCTTGTCCTTTCGACGGGACGCATTCCGGGCGTCCAGCGGATTCCCCGGAGCGTGATCCTGCTCGACTGGGCTTCCACGATCCTGCTCGTGGGCGGCATGCGCACGCTCTGGCGGAGCGTGCACGAGGAATTGCGGCCGCTGTTCAACAAGACGCCGAGCAAGACGGCGCTGATCATCGGGGCCGACCAGGCGGCCGAGTTGCTCGCCCGCAACCTCAAGGCGGCCTGCAACAGCCCCTATCGCATCGTCGGCTTCCTCGACAACGACGCGGCGACGCATGGCAACCGGTTCTCCGGCATTCCCGTGCTCGGGACAATCGATCGCGCGGGCCTCGAAGTCGCCCGCCATCGGGTCGAGGAGGTGCTCGTGCAATCCGGCTCGCTGACGGGCAAGCAGTTCCGCCGGTTGTTCGACGAGTGCACCGAGGCGGGCGCCACGGTGAAGGTAATCCCGGCCATCGACGAACTGCTCGGGGAGCGTAACGGCGACAAGTCGCACATCCGCCTGCGGTCGGTCGAGATCAAAGACTTGCTGCGCCGCGAACCCGTCCGCCTCGACGACACGGCCGTCGCACAACTCGTGGCGGGCCGCACCGTGATGGTCACCGGGGCCGGCGGATCGATCGGGTCCGAGATCTGTCGTCAGTTGCTCCGCTACCACCCCCAGAAACTCCTGCTCGTCGAGCGCGGTGAAAATGCATTGTTCCTGGTTGAGCAGGAATTCGCCCGGCTCACGCCGCGCCCGCCCTTCGAGCCTCTCATCGCCGACATCACCGACGAGGACCGGATCGATCGGATCATGGCGGATCACAAGCCCGCCGTGGTGTTCCACGCCGCGGCACACAAGCACGTGCCGATGATGGAGTGGAATCCCGCCGAGGCTATCAAAAACAACTGCCTAGGCACGCGCACGCTGGCCCGTCTCGCCGACAAGCACGGCGTCGGCACGTTCGTCACCATCTCGACTGACAAGGCCGTCCATCCCACGAGCGTGATGGGCTGCTCGAAACTGATCGCGGAGCGGTTCGTGCAGGCGTTTTCGCGGGAGTCGCCCACGCGGTTCATCGTGGTGCGATTCGGCAACGTGCTCGCCAGCAACGGCAGCGTCGTGCCGATCTTCCAGGACCAGATCCGCCGCGGCGGCCCGATCACCGTCACGCATCCGGAGATCGAGCGCTACTTCATGATGATCCCGGAGGCATCCCAGCTCGTGCTCCAGGCGGCCGCCATGGGCCAGGGCGGCGAGGTGTTTGTACTGGACATGGGCGAAAGCGTGAAGATCGTCGATCTCGCCCGGGATCTCATCGCCCTGTCGGGCCTTGCGGAAGACGATATCGACATCGAGTTCACGGGGCTTCGCCCGGGTGAGAAACTGTTCGAAGAGCTCTACTTCGACGATGAGCGCCGGGTGGCTACGCCGCACCCCAAGGTGTTCTGCGCCATGCATCGCCCGGTCGAGCTCGCTCGCATCGAGGGCTTGCTCGAGGAACTCCGCGAGGTGCTCGACGACCCGCCCGAGGTCGTCCGTAGCCGGATGCGAAAACTCGTCCCTGAGTACCGCGACAACCACGAGAAGCCTGCCGCCCGGGTCCATGCGTAATCCACGTCTCTTCCTGATTCCCGAGGCTCGATCGGGGGCGGGCGCGTCGGCGGCCGGGATTCGGGTCCCGTTCGTGCGGCCCGCCCTGCCGGCGTTTGCGCAACTGCAGCCCGCTTACGAGGAGATCATGCGGACGGGCCAGCTCACGAAGGGCCCCTTCGTGGAGCGTCTCGAGCAGGCGGTCGCCAAGCGGGTGGGCGTCAGGCACTGCGTCGCTGTGAGCAGTTGCACCGTCGGCCTGATGCTCGTCTACCGGGCGCTCGATCTGGTCGCCGGCAGTTGCCGCAGCCGCCGCGGCACCGATGAACACTGCCCTGTCGGTTCGATGGAATCGCTATCGCGATTCGGGATGGTGCGGTCGGGAGGCCGCAGCGAGCCGATGGGCGAGGTGATCATTCCGAGTTTCACCTTCTTGGCCGCCCCCGCGGCGATCGTCTGGAACAACCTCCGGCCCGTCTTCATCGACGTCGATCCGCGCTCGACAAACGTCACGCCACAGGCCGTCGCCGCGGCGATCACGCCCCGTACGGTCGCGATCGCCGCCTGCCATAATTTCGGCAATCCCTGCAACATCCCCGCTCTCGAGGCGATCGCCGCCGAACATTCGCTGTCGCTCGTCGTCGATGCCGCCCATGGCTTCGGGGCGAGCGTGCATGGGCGGCCGGTGGGCAAGGGGGGCACCGCCCAGGTCTTCAGCCTGTCGCCCACCAAACTGCTCGTGGCAGGCGAGGGCGGCATCGTCGCCACGGATTGCGACTGCCTCGCCCACTTCGTCCGCCTTGGCCGCGAGTACGGCAACGACGGTTCCTATGACGCCCTCTTCCCGGGCGTGAATGGCCGCATGCCCGAATTGAGCGCCGCCACGGCCCTGGCCGGCCTCGACATGCTCGACGACGTCGCGATGAGCCGCCGGCGGATCGCCGCCTTCTATCGCAAGGAACTCGCAGATCTTCCGGGAATCGGGTTCGTCGAGGAGGCTCCGGAGGCCGCGTCCAGCCACAAGGATTTTTCGATCACGGTCGATCCCGCGAGATTCGGCATGTCGCGAGACACCCTCCGCCGCGTGCTCGCCGATCGCGGCATCGAAACCCGCACCTACTACAATCCGCCCTGCCATCGGCAGACGGCGTTCGAGCATTTCCACGACCGGGCCCGATCGCTTCCCGCGACCGACATGCTTGCCGCCCGCAGTCTCGCCCTGCCCATCGGCGCCCACGTCGATGAGACGGTTGCGGCGGATGTCTGCGAGACGATCGCGAATGCCAAGCTCTCCCTCTCATGAGGACGTCGCGGCGTTGACGCCTCTGGTCATTTTCTGGGCGGTGTGGTCGGCCACGGCCCTCGTGGCGTCCGCGGCGCTCACGATGCGGCTCGTCGGCTGGACCACTGCCCGCGGCGCGATCGACATTCCCAATGAGCGCAGCAGCCATGCGCAGGCCACGCCCCGCGGCGGCGGTCTCGCCATCGTGGCCGTGACGCTCGCGGCCGCGGCGCTCGTGTGCATCCTGCATCCCGAAGCGGCGGGACGAGTGCTGGGGGCGATGCTGCCGGCGGCAGCCATCGCGGCGGTGAGTTGGATCGACGACATTCGATCGCTGCCGAATCGCATCCGCTTCGCCATCCACCTCGGCTCGGCGATCGCTGCCACCGCAGTGCTCGGCCCGATCGAGCGAGTGGATCTCGCAGGCATTGGGGGCTTCGAGCTCGGCCTGGCCGCCTGGCCGCTGACGATCCTCTGGATCGCAGGCCTCACGAACGCCTTCAACTTCATGGACGGCATCGACGGCATTGCCGGAATCACGGCGGCCGTAGCCGGGCTCGTGCTGGCCGCGGTCGCGG
>JBBAVM010000118.1:0-8279 GCA_040397685.1 Pirellulales bacterium | reverse complement strand
GCCGCCAGGGCGTCGATTTCGGCGATCGTGAACCGCACGCTCACGATCGAGCAGCCGACCTCTTCCTTGGACAGCGTGGCGTAGGTCGTGGCGACGATCGTCCCGTCGGGCAGCAGGTGGATGCCAGGATAGAAGCCGTCTTTGACGGTTTTCAGAAGGCTCACGCGATACTGCCCCGGCCGGCCCTGCCGAATGTCGTCGTAGGTGCCCACCCAGGCGATGAAGCCCGCCTTGTCGCGCGAGTTGGGCGCGCCGTTGCGAAACACGATCACGAGACGGCCGTCCGGCAGGGAGATCCCGTGATGCCGGTCGCCTGTCAGGCCCCAGGGAGCATCCACGGCCTTGCTCCACGTCTTCCCCTCGTCGCGGCTGAACATCACGAGGCTCGTGCCACTGCGGCGGTTCTCCCGCATGAGGCAGCAGAGTTCGTCGCCATCAGGAGAGCGAAACACATACGGCTCGCAGGGATGCTTGCCCTCGAGCTGCGTGCCGTCGCAGGCGATCACCGGCTCCGACCAGGTGAACCCGCCGTCGCGGGTGATCGACTGGAGTACCTGCAGCGTGCCCTCCTCGCCGACGCCGCTGCCCCGGTGAAACATCCCGAGATACGAGCCGTCCTTGAGCCGCACGATGCTCGAAAACGTCATGATGCAGCGAAAGGGATTTGCAAGCCACTCCTTCGTGGCGGCTCCAGCGGGGAGCGGCCCAAGCGGCGGCTCTTCCCGCCACGTCCTTCCGCCGTCGTCGCTCATGATCCGGGGCATGTAGCCCTCGAGGCGGCCGGGAATCGTGTTGATCACCTGGTCGGGCCGCGCGGTGCGGGCCGCAAACACCCACAGCCGCTCTTTCCCCTCTGGATCGGTGAGCCGGTAGATGCTCGGGCAGTTGCGGAAGTTGACGTAGTTCGGCGGCAGCGACGCGTCGATCCGCGTCCACGTGAGGCCGCCGTCGTCGCTTCGGGCCATCGGCCCTGCATGCCCGCCGTGGCCGATGTTCCAGACGCAGAACAGTGTTTTATCGTCGGCGAGCAACGATGTCGTCGGATGGGCATGATAGGCCTCCGGATCGGGCGATCCGCGGGCGATCACGACCTGCCGGGCCGTGTCGCTGGCGAGGTCGATGTTCGTGATCGCGTCGCGTTCGGCCTGCCAGGCCGCCTGCTTTTCCGGAGGGGCGTCCATCCAGGCCCGGCGGGAGGCCTTCGCGGCATTGGCGACCTCAGGCTTCGCGAGCGTGCCTTGTGCACATGCAAAGCTCGGGAAGAGCAAAACAAAAAGCGCGTGGAGGAGTCGCTGCTGCATAGTGGGCTCAACTGTGTGATAGCGGGTGGGGCGAGGCGGATGTGCGGCTGAACAAAAGAAACTATGATATATCACAGGCTGCCGAGGAAATGCGATCCATGGCCAGACGTACGAACGGCCGCCATTTCGCCGGAACAACCATGCATAACACGACCTCCCCACGTGCCAGGCCGCAGTTGCCCACGCGACGCCAGGCGCTCACGGCCTTCGCCGCCGCCCTCGGTGGGCAGAGCATCCCGTCCCTGGTCGCCCGCGGCGCGGAGGCGCCGACCGCCGCTCCCGCCACGGCCCGGCCGACGCTGCATGCCTACGACGATTACGGCTGGCTCCGCGGCTTCGGCATGGTGCCGTCGTGGGCAGCCCGCATCGAGGATGCCTGGTGGTTCTACGACGGAGCGCGGATGCGCGAGGAGGTGGCGCTCACGAAGCAGGTGCATGCCAACTGCATTCGGCTGTGGATCGAGTTCACGGCCTGGATTCGCGCCCCGGAGACGGTGACGGCCAACTTCATGGACGCGGTCGCGGCCATCGCCGAGCAGGGCCTGAAGGTGATGCCGTGCCTGTTCAACCGCTGGCACGACTCGAAATTCGACTACGGCGGCACCTACATGGAGAACATCCGCCCTGAGTGGCGGCAGCCCGAGGACTACGTGAACGCCCTCGTCGCGCCGCTCGCGGCCGACGACCGCGTCCTCGCCTGGGATCTGTGCAATGAGCCGCAGGCGGCCGACCTCAAGAGCGGGTTCAACCAGCGGGAGTTCGCCTGGCTGTCGGCGATCGCCGCCACGGTTCGCGGCTGTGGAGCACGGCAGCCGATTCTCGTCGGCACGATGCAGGGCGAGGGGCACATCCGCACCTACGCCCCGCTGGCCGACGTGCTCTGCGCCCATCCCTATCAACACACGGCGGCCAATCTGGCCAAGCAGATCGACCAATATCAGACCATCAGCCGCGAACTCGGCAAGCCGCTGCTCGTCAACGAGACCATTCCTGGCTGCCTCGACGACGGGAAACGGGCCGCGGTCGCCCGCTTCTACTGCGAGCTGCTCGCCGCCGCCGGATTCGGCTGGATGGGCTGGGTGGTCCGCGAAGGGCTCGCGATCTCGACCCGCCGCGATCGTTACGACAGCAACGGCATCGATGGCCAGGGCTTCCATCCCTTCTTCACGAAGGAGGGAAAGCTCCGCGGAGGCCTCGAGTTTCTCACCGAGCGGCCCGCCGTGCCGGCCCCCTGGATGAAACCCTGAACCATGCCCGCACGCGCTGGCTGCCTACACCCGATGTTCGCCGTGGCATTGGCGTCGGCGGTACAGAAATCGAGAGGGGGCAATACTGCTGGGGCGGCGGTGGTTGCTGCTCGCCTGCGGGGCAGCCGGCCCGAGGAGATGCGTCGATGGCGTTCGTGAATCGCAGGGATTTCCAGGTGGCGGCAACGACGGCCGTCGCCCCGGCGTCGCTCTCGGCGGCGTCGGCTGCCAGGGTGCCAGGCGCCAACGATCGGGTCCGCCTCGGCTTCATCGGAGTCGGCAATCGCGGCGACCATGTGCTCGACGCGTTCCTCGCCCAGCCCGATGCGCAGGTCGTGGCAGTGTCCGACATCCACGCCCCCTACGTCGACTTCGCGGCTGCGAAGATCGGCGGCAGCCTCGCCCATCACTACTGCGAGGTCGAACTGCGCGGCACGAAAGGCACGCCGTCCATGCATGGAAGCGGCTGGGAGGTAGTGCCCGAGACGATCATCCACAACGACTTCGTGGCGCGGTCGCCCATCGACCGGGCAAAGGAGAAGGGCCACCGGGCGACGAGCACCTGCCTGATCGCCAACATCGCCCACCGCACCCGGTCGCTGCTGGAGTGGGACGCGGTCGGGGAGCGGTTCCCCAACAGCGCCCGGGCCAACGCCATGCTCGACTACCGCTACCGGAAGCCCAACGACGTCGAGGAGACGTGATCCATGGCCAGATCCAATGATGGGCGGATTGCCCCGCCGTCCGCCCTGCTTCTGGCACTGCTCGCGCCGACGATTGCTTGCGCTAATGACGGGCCGCTGTCGATCGTGCGGGCCCGCTGCCTCGACTGCCACTCCGGCGACGATGTCCAGGGGGGCATCGACCTGGCCGCGCTGACGGCGGCGGCCGACGTGGGCAAGGATTTCAAGGCCTGGCAGAAGGTCCGCGAGGTGCTCGAGGTGGGCCGGATGCCGCCCCAGGAGGCCCAGTCGCTCGCCCCAGGCGAGCGCGAGGTGCTCTGCGGCTGGATCGCGCCTCGGATGCGACTGGCCATCGAAGCGCACGCCGGCGATCCCGGCCTGGTGACGCTGCGGCGGCTTACGAATGCGGAGTACGACGCGACCATCCGCGACCTCACCGGCATCAACTTCGGCCTGGCCCGCGACTTCGACCCCGACGGCGGCGGCGGCGAGGGCTTTTCCAACACCGGCGACGTTCTCTTCGTGAGCCCACGGCAGTTCGATCGCTATCTCTCCGCCGCCCGGTCGCTCGCCGACCACGCCTCGATCCTTCCCGGATCCGGGATCGCCTTTCACACGCAGCGAGTGGGCCGGCGTGGGCCGGAACAGCTGCGCGACCAGGCCAGGCAGGCGATCTATGTCTGGTATCAGAAGGCCGCAGCGCCGCATGTGCCCCGCGACACCGACGATCTCCGTGAGGCCGACTATCTCCTCGCCTGCTGGATGCACCACCACCGCGAGTTCACCGGCGCTCACTCGCTCGACGCGCTCGCCGACGCGGCGGGCCTGTCGCGACCCTACCTTGCCAACTGGTGGGCGTTTCTCAAGGCCGACGAGCCGGCGTCGCGCTACCTCGATCTCACCCGTCTGGCCTGGCGGGCCCTGCCGCCTCCCGATCCGGCCGCGCCGCAGGCTGTGCCCGAGCCGGTGGTCGCCGGCACGAAGGCGATCCAGACGGAGCGGAAATCGTGGTACACGCGAAACCCCGAACGCTGGGGTGAGACGACCCAGCGTGCCCAGCAAGACGTCGAGGCCCTCCGTCCGTATCCACTGTTCACGCCTGTTTCCGGCCAGCCACACGTGCACCTGCTCGTGGGCGACGCGCTCGACGGCAACGAGGGCGACGTCGTCCGGCTCTCCGACTTCACGGTGTGGGTGGCCGACAAGCCGCAGGCATACCACGACTGGCTCGTCGCCCGGCGGCAGGAACTGGAGCAGGCGATCGCAGCCCGGCCGGCGGGCGCGGAGCCCGATGCCGCGCTGGCCCGCGATCTTGAAGCGGTGCGGGCCGTGATCGAGCGATTCGGCAAGCACCCCCGTGGCCGGGCCGCGGACCCGCGCGAGATCGTGGCCGTGGCCCCGGAGAAGTTCACGCTCCCACTGCCGGCCGGCACGACGAAGTTCAAGGCTCAGGGCCGACTCGACCTCGAAGACCCCGACATCGCGCAGGCCACCGCCCAGTGGATGGCCACCACCGATGACGCGGCGGGGCCGACCGGCGTGTATGCCGACACGTTCACCGTCTGGCCCCGGGGCGGTGCCAAGGCCGGCAAGGCGATGCATGAATTCGAACTCATGCGTCAGGCTTTCCCCGCCACCCGCGATCTGCGGCTCCACGGCATTACCCAAAACCTTCACGGCCCGAACACAAATCATCGGGTCTACTGGCTTTCGGACGAGCAACTTCTCGCACTGCTGCCGGAGATCGAGCGCACCCGCCACGCATCCCTGCTCACCGACTGGAACACCACGCGTCACCTCACGACGTGGCCCGACCTCGCTACCGACTGGGACATCCGCCTCCTCGCCCATCTCGACGCGTTCGCCGCGCGGGCCTGGCGCGGCCCGCTGGCCGACGACGAGCGGCATCGGCTGCATGCCATCTATCGGTCGGGGCTCGAGGCGGCCACGGCCGCGGGCACGGAGGGGGGCCGGGAGCAGGCCGCCCGCGAGGCACTTGTGGCAATTCTTTCTGCGCCGCGGTTTGTGTTTCGGATCGAGGAGCAGCGGCCCGGGGAACACCGCGTGTCGGCCCATGAGTTGGCTGCGCGGCTGAGCTATTTCCTCTGGTCGTCGCTGCCCGACGACCGGCTCCGGCAGGCGGCGGCCAATGGCAGCCTGCTCGAGCCCGGGAGGCTCACGGCCGAGGTGAAGCGGATGCTTGCCGATCCCAGGGCCGAGGCGCTGGCCCGGGAGTTTGCGGCGCAGTGGCTGCGGTTTCGCGGGTTTGCCACGAAAGCGCCGCCCGACCGCGAGAGCTATCCGGAGCTCACGCCGGACCTGCAGGCCGACATGGAGCGCGAAGCCGTGGCCTTTCTCGCCGACATGATCTGCACCGACCGGCCACTCCGCGAACTCTTCACCGCCGGCCACACATTTCTGAACGAGCGGCTGGCTGCGCACTACGGAATCCCGGGCGTCGTCGGGCCGGAGTTTCGCCGCGTCGATGTGGCGGCGCACGGTCGCGGCGGCCTGCTCGGGATGGGCGCCGTGCTCGCCTCCACGTCGTATCCGCGCCGCACGAGCCCGGTGCTCCGTGGCAATTGGGTGCTCTCCGCCGTGCTCGGCAGGCCCACGCCGCCGCCTCCGCCAGACATCCCGCCGCTCGACGCGTCGCCCGCCGTCAACCTCAGCCTCCGCGCCCGGCTCCAGGCCCACCGCGCGAATGCCGCCTGCGCTGTCTGCCACGACCGCATCGATCCACTCGGCTTTGCGCTCGAGGGATTCGACGTCCTCGGCCGCCGCCGCGATCTCGACGATACGGGGGCTCCGGTCGATCTCGTCGCCACGCTTGCCGACGGGCGCACATTCACGGGGTTCGACGGCCTCCGCGACTACCTCGCCAGCAGCCGCGACGTCGTGACGCTCCAGTTCTGCCGCAAGCTCCTCGGCTATGCGCTCGGCCGCGAAACCCTGCCAACCGACCTGCCCCTGCTCGAAGACCTGCGCGGCCGGATCCTCGCCGACGATGCGGGTGTGTCGGCAGCCGTGCTCGGAATCGTGCACAGCCGGCAGTTCCAAAACCGTCGCGACGATCCCGCCCCGGGCACCTAATCCGAGCCTGCCTTCCCGACCGATCTATACACTCAGAACGTTCCGGACCATCACACCATGCCAAGCCGCCCCTCCCCGCCTGCTGCCTCACCTGCTGCCTTGAGTCGCCGCCGCTTTCTCCGCGGTGCCGGGGCGATCGTCGGCCTGCCCTGGCTCGAATCGCTTGCCGGGGCGACGGAGGCCGCGGGCCCGCCGGTGCGATTCGCAGCGCTCTTCATGGGCAATGGCGTGAATATCCACCACTGGGGTGCGACCGAGGGATCTTCCGGCATCGAGTTTGCGAAGACGCTCACGCCGCTCGCCCCACACGCCGCCAAGGTGAACGTGTTCCACGGGCTCTGGAACCCCACGACGTCGCCCAATCGCAACGGTCACTACGACAAGATGAACGTGCTCTGCGGCCTGGAGGTGAAGCGGACGACCACCGACGTGGAAGTCGGCACGTCCGTCGACCAACTCATGGCGCAGACCGTTGGCCGCGGCACTCCGCTCCCGAGCATCGTGCTCGGCACGGAGGGTCCGGGCTACAGCACCGATGCGGGCTTCACGCAGCTGTACTCCAACTACGTTTCCTGGAGCAGCCCGACGACGCCCGCTCCCAAGGAGATCGTGCCGCGGCAGGCCTTTGATCTCCTGTTCGACGACGGCAGCCGACGACGGGCCGATGCGAGCGTGCTCGACCTCGTGGCCGACGAGGCGACCGGCCTCCGCAGCCGGCTGAGCCACCGCGACCGGATGAAGCTCGATGAATACCTGACGAGCGTCCGCGAGCTCGAGCAGCGGATCGCGCAGGCGGCGGAGGCGAGCCAGCGCGACACCAACGGCCACGGCTGGGGGCCCGTCGTCACCGCGCCCACGTTCGAGCGGCCCGGCCCCGGCATCCCGCCCGAGGCACGCACGCATCTGGAGCTGATGTGCGACATCCTCCTCCTAGGCTTCCAGATGGACCGCACCCGCGTGGCCACGCTGATGCTCAACAACGACCTCTCCAACATGAATTTCGGCTTTTTGGGGGGCATCGAGGGGGGCCAGCACGAACTGAGCCACCATGCGGGCGACGCCAAGCGGCTGGAGCAGTATCAGCGGGTGAACCAATACCACATCGAACTCCTCGCCCGGCTGCTCGCGAAAATGGATGCGACGGTCGAGGGGGAGCGGACGCTCCTCGACAACTCGATGGTGCTCTTCTGCTCGAGCCTGATGGACGGCAATTCTCACGACGGCAAGGAGCTGCCGATCGTCCTCGCCGGGGGTGGCGGCGGCACGATCCGAGGCGGCCGAGTCCACGATCTCCGCGGCCAGGAGGATCGCCGGCTCTGCCGGCTGCACCTGGCGGCGATGCAGCGGATGGGGCTGAAGGTGGCCCGCTTCGGCGACGCCGACACGCCGCTCGACCTGGCCTGATCCCTCACTGAGCGGTGCTTGCTGCTTCACGAACCAAAGCCCCTCCCTCGGAAAACCACGCATAACACGACCTCCCCACGTCCCAGGCCGCAGTTGCCCACGCGCCGCCAGGCGATCCCGGCCTTCGCCGCCGCCATCGGCGGGCAGAGCATCCCTGCCCTCGTCACCCTCAGGGCGAAGGAGCTGGATTCGCGACCCGGAGAAGGTGACCGCCAACTTCATGGACGCGATCGCGGCCATCGCCGAGCAGGGCCTGAAGGTGACGCCGTGCCTGTTCAACCGCTGGCACGACGTCCTCTGCGCCCACCCATACAAGCCGAAGCAGCCGACGCACCTGCGCTCGCTCCTCGAACAGTACGCGTCGATCAGCCGCGATCGTTACGACGCCAATGGCATCTTGGCACAGTCGCAACGATCTCCGGGGACATGAGCCGCTTGAAAGCCAAGTCAAGAACGCGGGTCATCATGGACAATCCAGCAGTGATCGCAAACAATGGTCAGATCAACGAAACGTTTCCCGAATCACCTGCGTATGCCGTGGGTCGAAGGTC
>JBBAVM010000117.1:0-8371 GCA_040397685.1 Pirellulales bacterium | reverse complement strand
GGCAGCGACTTGTAGGGCGTGAGCTCGACCATCTTCGGGTCGATCATGAGCATCCGCACCTCGTCGGGGCGGCGGGTCATGAGCATCGAGACGATGAGCGAATTCAGGCACACGCTCTTGCCCGTGCCGGTGCGGCCGGCGATGAGCAGGTGGGGCATGCTGGCCATGTCCACGACCATCGGATTGCCGGCGACGTCCTTGCCGAGGAAGATCGGGATCTTCATCGTGCGGCTCTTGGCCTGCGTCTCCTCGATCACCTCGCGGAGGCGGACCATCTGCCGGTCGGTGTTGGGCACCTCGATGCCGACCGAGTTCTTGCCGGGGATCGGGGCCACGATGCGGACGCTCGGCACGCGGAGCGCGATCGCCAGATCGTCCGCGAGGTTCGCGATCTTGGCCAGCCGTAGGCCGGCCTCCAGCTCGATCTCGTATTGCGAGATGACCGGGCCGGTCTCGATCTCGACGACGCGCACCTTGAAGCCGAAGTCGGCGAACGTCTTCTCGAGCACCTTGGCCCGCTCGCGGACCTCCTGTTCCTGCGCCTCGAGCTGCAGTTGCTCCGCCGGCAGCAAGAGGTCGAGCGAGGGCAGTTCGTAGTCGGCCGACGGATCGGGCGCCATCTCGAGCACGGCCGGCGTGCGCCGCTTGAGCGACCTGATCGGCACGGCGACGGCTTCCGATTCCGACGCTTCGGATTCGGTTTCCGCGTCTGACGCTTCGTCGTCCGATGCGTCGAGATCCTCGGTATCCGCCACGAACGAGTCGTCATCGGCCTCGACGGCGGGCACCTCGCGGCGGCGGACCTTGATCGTGGGGCCGGATTCGGCGTCTTCTCCATCGTCGTCGGCGGAGGCCTCGGTGTCCGATTCGCCGACGGACGGGGAAGCCTTCAGCCGGAGTCCGGCGAACCGGTCGCGGAACGTGTGGGCCTCGGTGCCGTTGCTCTCGGAGGGCGCAGACGTCCGTTCGGCCCGACGGCGGGCGCCAGCTTCCCAGGCAGAGCGGAGTCGTTCGGCGACGAACGCGCAGCCTGCAAGGACGATCGAGCCCGTGCGGACGAGCAGATGATCGCAGGCGAGGAACAGCCCCACCGCCGTGGCACCGACGACGATGATCGTCGCCCCGGCGGTGGCGAGATACCGCGTGGCGAGCATCTGGCCGAGTGCGCCGACTGAGCCGCCGGGACCCCAGACAGGCCGGGCGATCCAGGCGGGCAGGAACATCGCGAGCAGGGTGCACGCGCCCACGGTGGCCAGCGCCGCTCCGCCCGCCCGCACCGGCAGATCGGGCAGGGGGCGGCGGCGCAGGAGGGCGATGTCGAGCAGCACGACGAGCCCCAGTGTCAGCCAGGCGCCGTGTCCGAGCCATTCGACGAGTACGGCAGACGTCGCCGCACCGAAGAGGCCGCAGGCGTTCGTGGCGTCGGCGTGGGGCGGAAAGGCACGGGCCGCAGGCGGGTCGGCCTGGTCGTATGTGGCCAGCGACGCCACGAGGAACAGGCACAGCGCCAAGAGGCCGAGCGCGGTCAGGTCGCGCGTGCGGTCACGCGGCGTCTCCGCCGGCACGGCCGTCTCAACGGGCCGAAAACGCCCTCTAGCGGCCGAAGCACGGCCTGCCGGAAACGATGTCTCGAACGCTTGATCGAATGCAGCCATGGCAGGGAATCCTTTCCTGCTGCAACTCTACAGGGTGATTCCGGAGGGAGCGGGAGGCGGAGCGATGCCGGCCGGCGATGCTCGCTCGGGCTGGAGCGACTGCGCCGCCTGTGCCGATCATGCGGACGGCGGGTATCCTCGACCGACCGCGCAGGAACGTCCCGCCCATGTCCCACTCGTCTCCCAGTCAGTTCACGCGCCAGGCCGCCGAGACGGTCGTGATCGTCGCCCTGGCGGGAATCGTTCATGAAATCTGGCGGGCGGGCGTCATGTCGCCAGCCGCCGTGGCGTGGCTCGTGGTTGGACTCGCCCTCGCGAAGACGGCGTTTTTCTTTGCCGAAAACCTCCAGCACATCCTGCTCGCGACGGCCCACGAGATTCCCTACCACCGGTTCCTCGGCCTCATGGGCGTGAACATGGCTCAGATCACGATGTCGTTCGCGCTCGACTTCTTCCTCCTCGAAGCAGCCGAGCGGGGCAGCCTGAGCGGGTTTGCGGACGGGCTCGGCGAACTGCGAATCCTCTTCGACTGCTTCTTCTACAGCGTGCTCAACTTCACGTTCTTCGGGTTCGGCGACATAACGCCCCAGTCGATTCCCGCGAAGCTCGTGACGCTCATGGAAGTGACGCTCGCCTTCTTCACGGTGATCTTCCTGCTCTCCGACTTCATCAGCCTCAAAGACTCGCTCCGCCGCAGCTCGGCCGGCACGCACCGTCCGGATCGTTCCGCCCCATGACCGCCCACCTCGCCGCCGGCACCACCTGGCTCGGCATCGCCGCCGGGCTGATGTCGGGCGCGTGCATGTCGTTCTCCTATCTGCTGTCGCGGCATCATGCGCTCTCCAGGCCGGAGCGTGAGCGGCCGGCCGCCGCCCTCGGTCTCCTGCTGCGTGCGCACGTCGTCATGGGGGGCGTGGCAATGGCGGGATTGATCCTCTTGCAGCCACGGGCGCTACCGCCACTGGCACAGTTTGTCGGCCCGCTCGCCGGGGCGGCGGGGTTTTATCTGCTCGGCAACGTCATCCTGTTTGGTCTCTTGCGCACGCTCGAGGCCTCGCGGCTCACGCCGTTTCTCGGGCTCAAGGTGTTTATCCTCGCGCTCATCGTCGCGATGGTTCTCCGCGAGCCGCTGTCGGCGTCGCAGTGGCTGGCCGTGGCCCTCTCCGTCGCGGCCACGGCCCTGTTGCAAGGCACCGCCGGCGGACTGCCGAGCGCAGCTCTTGGCCGGGTACTCGTCGTATGTCTTTGCTTCGCGCTCTCCGACCTCTTCATCGTGCGGCTTATCGACAGCCTGGATGCATCGGGGCCGGGCCCATCCGGCAGGCTGTTCGCGGCTGTGCTTGGGATGCTCCTGACATACATTTTCTGTGCTGCCGTGTGCGGGCCAATCGTGCTTGCGGGCTGGTGCCGCCCCGCGGCGGGCACGGCCGGCCCGGCGTGGCGGATGGCGGCGGCCTATGCCTGCACGTGGCTCCTGGCGATGGCGGCGCTCTACGCCTGCTTCGCCCTCGTGGGGGCCGTGTTCGGCAATGTCGTGCAGTCCACCCGCGGCATCATGTCGGTGGTGATCGGGGCGACGCTTGCGCAGTTCGGATGGCACGAACTCGAGCAGAAGGTCGATCGGGCCACACTCGTGCGCCGGATCGGCGCCGCCAGCCTCATGACGGCCGCGATCGCGGTGTATGTGATGTGACGTAGGACAGGCTTTAGCCTGTCGCCGAAAATGCGTCCCATTCGACAGGCTAAAGCCTGTCCTACACGTCAGGCCAGGATGCCCTTCACGATCTTGCCATGGACGTCGGTGAGCCGATACCGGCGGCCCTGAAACTTGTAGGTCAGCCGCTCGTGGTCGATGCCGAGCAGGTGGAGCATCGTGGCATGGAAATCATGCACGTGCACGCCATCCTTCACGATGTTGTAGCCATAGTCGTCGGTCTCGCCGTAGGTCGTGCCGGGCTTGATGCCGCCGCCGGCCATCCAGATCGTGAAGCAGCGGGGATGGTGGTCGCGGCCGAAGTCCTGCCCCGGCTTGTAGAGGCCCTGGCAGTAGTTCGTCCGGCCGAACTCGCCTCCCCAGACCACGAGCGTGTCGTCGAGCATCCCCCGCTGGGCGAGATCCTTGACGAGCGCGGCCGCCGGCTGGTCGGTCTGCTTTGCCTCGCGGGTGATCCCGCCTTTCAAGCCGCCGTGGTGGTCCCAGTCCTGGTGGTAGAGCTGGATGAACCTGACGCCCCGCTCGGCGAGCCGGCGGGCGAGCAGGCAGTTGGCCGCGAACGTGCCCGGATCTTTCGCGTCGGGGCCGTACATGTCGAGCACGCTCTCAGGCTCGTCGGAAAAGTCGGTCACCTGCGGCACACTCGCCTGCATGCGGAACGCCATTTCGTAGTTGGCGATCCGCGCGGTGATCTCGGCGTCGGGCGTGCCGGCGAACTGATGCTCGTGGAGTTCACGGAGCCCGTCCAGGAGCTGCCGGCGGTTGTCCCGCGATACGCCGGGCGGATTGTTGACATAGAGCACGGGTTCGGCCCCGGAGCGGAATCGCACCGCCTGGTGCTTCGTCGGGAGGAAGCCCGCGCCCCAAAGGTGGCTCATGAGCGGCTGGCCGCTCTTGTTCTTCGTGATCAGAACGACGAACGACGGGAGGTCGTCGTGCTCGTTGCCGAGGCCATAGTCGAGCCAGGCGCCGATGCTCGGGCGGCCCGGAATCTGGTTGCCGCTCTGCATGAACGTCACACCCGGGCCGTGGTTGATGCTCTCGGTGTACATCGTGCGGATGAAGCAGAGCCGGTCGGCCACCTTCGCGGTGTGGGGTAGAAGCTCGCTCAGCCACGCGCCGCTTTCACCGTACTGCGCGAAGGCAAAGGGCGAGCCCACGAGCGGGATCGAACTCTGGTTTCCCGACATCCCGGTGAGCCGCTGGCCGCCGCGCACGCTGTCGGGCAGTTGCTCACCCGTCTTCTCGACGAGCAGCGGCTTGCGGTCGTAGAGGTCGAGCTGCGACGGGCCGCCCGACTGAAACAGATAGATCACCCGCTTCGCCTTCGGCGGGTGGTGGAAGCCGCCGAGTACGCCACTTTCGGCCGTAGCCGACGACTGCGACAGCATCTCGGCAAGCGCGAGCCCACCGAAGCCCATTCCGAACCGCCCCAGCCATGCGCGTCGATTGATCAGGGACGGGTTCATCGCTTCACCACGCTTCCATCGTAGTTCATGAGCGCATTGATCACGCTGGCAGTCGCGGCCACATCGACGGCTGGCACTGTTTCCACGGGTTTTTTGTCGCCAATCGCCACGAGCTTGGCCGCATCGTCGGGCCGGGCACGATACCACTCGACCTGCGTGGCATGCATACGGCGGACGATCTGTTGTTCTTCATCGTCCGGCGGACGGCTGGTGAGCAACTCGAAGGCACGGTCGAGCGCCGCGTCTGCCTGCCCGTCATAGTCCGCGAGCAACCGCTCCGCGAGCACTCGGGCGGCTTCCACGAACTGCGGCCCATTCATGAGCACGAAGGCGTGCAGCGGCGTGTTCGTCGTGTCGCGTTTCGCGACGCAGACGACGCGTTTTGGCACGTCGAAGCTTTCGAGCACGGGGCCAGGACCGCTCCGCCGCCAGAATGTGTAGAGGCTGCGGCGATAGAGCCCCTCGCCCGAATCGGCCTTCTCGGGCTTGAACGACTCGGGGAGGTCGTAGGTCTTCACCGGCGGCCCGCCCACCTTCTCGACAAGCAGGCCGCAGGCGGCAAGGGCCCCGTCGCGAATCATCTCGGCCGGCAGTCGGTGCCGCGGGCCGCGGGCCAGCCACACGTTCAGCGGATCGTCGGCCATCGTCTTGGGGTCGGCGATGCTCCGCTGGCGATAGGTCTGCGACAGCATGATCGTCTTGATCAGCCCCTTCATGTCCCACGCCATGCCGCCCGTCGCAGCCGGATGGGAGAACTGCCACGCGAGCAGGTCGAGCACCTCGGGATACTCCGGTCGCGTGGACTGGCTGCCGAGATCCTCAGGGCTCTGCACGAGGCCGATGCCGAAGAGCGACTGCCAGACCCGGTTGACCGTCACGCGGGCCAGGAGCGGATGCTCCGGGTCGATGAGCCACCGGGCGAGGCCGAGGCGATTTTTCGGCTGGTCGGCAGGGAAGGGGGGCAGGGCGGCCGGCGTATCGGGCTCGACCGCCGCTCCCCGCTTGTCGTAGTCACCGCGCTCCAGGATGAAGGCCATCTTCGGCTGCGGCAACTCCCGCATCACCATGATCTCGCTTGGCTTTTCAGCGAGCTCGTCGCGGGCACGGCGGGCCGTTTCGAGCGCTTCCCGCTCGAGCGCCGGCTCCGTGGCAAACGCCGCCGCGAAGTATCCGCCAAGGGCTTCCGCATCGCTCCGCGCCTCGAGAGCCGCCCGGATCGCACCGGGCGAGGAGAGGTCGCGGATCTCCAGCGGCGAGAGGGCCCGGTCGAACACGCGGAAATCGTCCACGAGGCCGTTCTTGAAGCCGTGGTCGCGCATCCGTTCGCCGATCGTGATCGTGTCGCCACCACCACCGGTGATCTCGCGCGTGAGGCTGTCGCGCACGACGTCGGTCGCTGCGGCATGGCCGTTCACGAACACCTTCAGCCCTGCCGCCTTGCCTGAGCCGTCGCTCGACACGGCCACATGCGTCCACTCGCCGACGGGCAGTGGCTCGGCGCACCGCACGCTCACGGCGTCCCCCGGCCAGAAATGGATCAGCGACCAGCGGAGATGGCCTTCATCGACGAGCAGCTCGTAGCCGCGGCTGCCTGCGTCGGTCCACGCCTGCGAGCGATGAAAGACGACGGCGCGGTCGTATTTCGTTGCCGGCTTGATCCAGGCCGAGACGGTGAACGGATGGCTGCGGCGGAAGTTGCCGACCGGCGTCTTCACCGGGTGGTCGCCAGTGAGCTTGATGGCCGTGCAGGCGACGCCGCTGCGCACGTCCTGGACGACAGTATTTTCAGCCGGCGACGTGGCCACATCCTTCGAGCCGAGGAGATCGGCGAATTTGTTCTCCTTGTCACGGCCGTCGAACGAATAGCGAACGACCTCGCCGGGGATCGTGCCGCCTGCCGCCTCGAGTGCGCTGGGCGTCGGCGTCTGGCCCGCGATCCATGCGGCGACGGCACTTCGCGCACTCGCCTCTGCCCGCTCGCATTCGGCCGCCGCTTCTCCCGCGGCCTCGTCGGCCTTTGCCAGGGCCGCAGCGGTCTTTTCGTCGCGCAGCCGCAGCTTCGGCGTCGGCACCGACTGCGTGAAATAGGAGTAGAGCCCCGCTTCGTCGATGTCGTCGAAGAACGCGAAGAGGGAGTAAAAATCCTTCTGCGAGAGCGGATCGAACTTGTGGTCATGGCAGCGGCAGCACTCGAACGTGAGGCCGAGGAACGCCGTGCCGAACGTGGTCACCCGGTCATTCACATAATTGACGCGGTACTCCTCCTCGACCGAGCCGCCCTCGCTCTCCTGCTGGTGCAGCCGGTTGAAGGCGGTGGCGAGCACCTGCTCGTCGGTGGCGTTCGGGAGGAGATCCCCCGCCACTTGCCAGAGCGTGAACTGGTCCCACGGCAGGTTTTGGTTGAATGCTTTGATCACCCAGTCGCGCCAGGGCCACATGTCGGGCCGTGGGCGATCGACCTGAAAGCCGTAGCTGTCGGAGTAGCGGGCGAGATCCATCCAGTCGGTGGCCATGCGCTCGCCGTACCGCGGGCTCGCGTGCAGCCGATCGAGGAGTTTCTCATAGGCATCGGGCGACGAGTCGGCGACGAAGGCGTCGACTTCGGCGGGCGTGGGGGGCAGGCCGGTAATGTCAAACGATGCCCGGCGGATGAGCGTGCGGCGGTCGGCCTCCGGCTGGAGCGTGAGGCCCCGCTTGGCGAGTTTCTCGCCGACGATTTCGTCGATCGGATGCGGCCCGGCATCTTCGGCGAGCCGCGCGGGCTTCGCCGGGGCGACGAACGCCCAATGCGGCTCGTACCTGGCCCCCTCGGCGATCCACCGCTTGAGTGTCGCGACCTGCTCGTCAGACAGCCGGCCGATCTTGGCGTGGGGCGGCGGCATGACGGCATCGGGATCGTCGGAGACGATCCGCGCGATCAGTTCGCTCTCGTCGATCTTCTCCGGCACTATCGCCCGCATGCCGCTGTCGAGCTCGGCCGTCGCCAGGTCGAACGTGTCGAGCCGCAGGCCGGCCTGCCGGTTGGCATTGTCGGGCCCGTGGCAGGCGAAGCAGTTGTCGGAGAGGATCGGCCGGATGTCGCGGTTGAAGGACAGCCGGGCCGGCGCGGCTGCGAGCGCCACTCCGGCGGTGGCTGCAAGCCACGAGCATGCGACGATGGCGCATCCAAACGTGAGGGCACGGCTCGAGCAACCCATACACCCAAGTCCTCGAGAGGTCCTGTGAGGGTCACCCGCGTCGCCGACTCAGGGTGGGACACCCGAATCGCGGACCAGGCATGGTCGATCGGCGGGACACGTGAGTATAGGTCGGTTCGGCAGGGGCAACCACTCGAATACGTTGGTCTCGAGAATGCGAAAATGCGGGCACACCCTGTCCGCGGGGACAGTGGGGCCACCGACGGCGGCGAGTATGATTCCAAGGGTATTTCGGTCGCCTTGTCCGCTGAGGGGAACATGGGGTTTTCTCGCCACGACCGCGGTTTCATCTCTGTAGGGGCCGTTGGTCAACAGGTGACGTCGCTGCTCATGCTT
>JBBAVM010000116.1:2834-8400 GCA_040397685.1 Pirellulales bacterium | reverse complement strand
GGGTATGGGGCTGAGGCAGATGGCTGGCGATCATGGCAGGGGCTCGAGGGTGAGCGGGTCGCGGAGGGGGAGGTGTTTCACGTTGCCGCCGAAGAAGTCCTTCATCGTCGCGCGGCCCTGCAGGTCGCCCTTTGCGATCTCGTCCCAGTCGCCGACGACGAGGATCGCCATCTTCTCCGGGTCGAGATGCTTTTTCGCCACCCGCTGGAGATCCTCCCGCGTCACGGCCTTCACCTTGTCGCGGAACGTCTTCCAGAAGTCCTGCGGCCGCTTCGTCCACTCGTCGTTGACGAACACCCGCAGCATCGCCGGCTTGCTCTCGAACTGGCGGGGGAACGTCTCGATCGCGCTCGCCTTCGCCGTCTCGAGTTCCTGCTCCGTGACGAGGTCGTCGCGCACTCCGCGGACCTGATCGAGCACGATCTTCGTGGCGAGCGCCACCGTCGGGTTCTTGCTCTCGAAGCCGGCCCGGAAGTCGCCGGGATACGACACCTTCGGCACGATCGTCGAGCGGGCGGAATAGGCGAGGCCCTCGTTGCTCCGCACCTGCTGCATGATCCGGCTCGTGAAACCGCCGGCGCCGAGGATGTCGTTCAGGAGCATGAGCGGGATCGCGTCGGGGTCGTCGCGGGTGATCGACCGCATGCCGAGCACGACCTTCCCCTGCGGGATCTCCTTCGGCACGTGGTAGAGCCCGGGCTCGAGCGTGGCGGTGGGGGCGACCGGATCCGGGGCGGGCGAGCCGGGCTCCCATCCGGCGAACGCCTTCTCGAGCTTCGCGAGCATCTCCTGCTCGTCGAAGTCTCCTGACACGGCCACGATCATGTTGCCGGGGTGGAAGACCAGGCGGTGCATCTCCCGCAGCCGATCCGGGTCGATCGCGGCGACCGTCTTGTCGGTCGGCTCGGCCGACTCGAAATGCCCCGTGCCGTAGACGAGCCGCTTCCACTCGCGGGAGAGAATCGACGTGGCGTCGTCGTTCCGCTGCTTGAGCGCCTCGACGACCCGGGCCTTCGCCGTGCCGAGTCGGGCGGGTTCGAACCCCGGGGAGCGGAGCATCTCGACAAACAGCGCGAGGCTCTCGTCGAGGTTGCTCTTGAGGCAGTTCATCGTCGCCGTCGTGAACGTCTCGTTCGCCGCCACGCCGACCTCGGTGGCGAGGAAGTCGAGCGTCTCATCGAACTCGGCCGGAGCCCGCTTCTGCGTCCCGCCCTCGCGCACCATCCGGGCGGTCATCGACGCCAGGCCCGGCACCTCGGCCGGGTCGAGCGAAGCCCCGCCCTTGAACGTGATCGACACGTTCACGAGCGGAAACTCGTGGGACGGCGCGAGATAGACAGCCGTACCGTCGGGCAGCACGCGGCGAAACGAGGCCGCGTCGGGAGCCGCGAACTCGAGCGGCTTGAAGCCGATCTCCTCCGGCCGGGCGGGCAGGCCGGCGGTGCGGGCCGCCGGCACGGTGGCGATGCCGCCACCGGAGCTCACCGGCTCAGCGACGCGCTTCGGCGGCGAAAACAGGAGCGCCGCGACGACGCCGAGGGCGAGGAGGATGGCGATGACACGCATGTTCATGTCGAGGGATTCCGGGGGATGCGGGGCCTACTGGCGGCGGTACGTGGCGACGCTACGGTTGGTCGGCTTGAAATACTTGTTCGCCACGCGGCGGATGTCGGCCGCCGTCACCGCCTCGTACTTCTTCGGGCCGTCGTTGATCTCCCGCCAGTCGAGCAGGGCCTCGGTGAAGGCGAGCTGGACCAAAAGCGACATGTTGCTCTCGAGCCGCCGGTAGTTCCCGGCCGCCACGCGGTTCTTCACCTTCCGCAGTTCGCGGTCCGGCAGATCGGCCGCCTGGAGCTTCGCAAGCTCCTCATACCACGCCTGCTCGAGCTGCTCGGGCGTCGCCTCGCCCCGCGTCTCCGCCTCGAAGGAAAAGAGCCCGGCATACTTCCGCGTGTCGCTCGACGCGCGGGCGCTCGACGCGATGCCGCGGCCCTCGACGAGCCCCGCGTAGAGCCGGCCGGTCCGTTCGTTGAGCACCTCGGCGAGCATGTCGAGCGGATAGCTGTCGGCATGGCCGGCCGGCACGGTGTGGTAGCGGATCTCGATCGCCGGCGGGAAATCTCCCGCGGCATTCATCCGTTGCTCGGCCAACTGCTCCACCTCGAGCGTCACGACCGGTGGCGGCTTCCGCACGCCCGGATCGAGCCGCGAGAAATACTTCGTGATGAAGGCCTTCGCCGCGGCCGCGTCGAAATCGCCCACCACGATGCCCACGAGATTGCCGGGGCGGTAGTAGGTGTTCCAGTACTCCTGCGCCTGCTCGAACGTGTAACTGTTCAAGTCGCTCGGCCAGCCGATCACGGGCCATGAATAGCCGCTCGACGCCCAGAACATCGCGTCGAACTGCTCCTGGAAGCGGCCCGTGGGCGTCGAGTCGGTGCGGAGCCGCCGCTCCTCGTGGACGACGTCGCGCTCGGAGTAGAACTCGCGAAACACGCTGTCGTGGAGCCGGTCGCTCTCCATCCAGGCCCAGAGTTCGAGCTTGTTGGACGGGATCGTGATGAAGTAGCAGGTGAGGTCGTGGCTCGTGAAGGCATTCATGCCGCTGCCGCCGGCCTTCGTGTAGACCTGGTCGAACTCGTCTTTCACGATCGTTCCCGCGTCGGGCCCGCCGGGGCCGCGGCCCTGCTGGGCCTTGATCAGGGCGTCGAGCTTGCCGCGGAGCACGCGGAGTTCCTGCGTGTCGTTGGCCGGATTCCATGGGTCGTCGATCTCGCCGCGGTTGAACCGCTCGTATTGCGTCGTCCACACGAGCCGGTTGATCTCGTCGCGGATCGCCTTCTGCTCGGCCCGGTACTTCGCGTCCTTCGCCGGGTCGCGGGTGCCGATCGTGCCGGTGCCCTTGAACATCATGTGCTCGAAGAAATGGCTGATGCCGGTGATCCCGGGCCGTTCGTCCACGCTCC
The DNA here is from genome assembly GCA_040397685.1 of Pirellulales bacterium. Lineage (GTDB taxonomy): Bacteria > Planctomycetota > Planctomycetia > Pirellulales > UBA1268 > RGVT01. The sequence goes on along the minus strand of JBBAVM010000116.1, from coordinate 5,434 downwards.
CCACCTTCGCCACCCATCCGGCGCTCACGACGTTGGGCTGGTCGGTGCGCGGCACGAGGAGAAACTGCATGCCGTTCGGGAGCGTAAATTCCTCGACGGCAACCTGCTGGGCGGGGGCGGCCCGGCTCACGAGCAAGATCGTGGCCGCGAAGGCCGCGCACAGCACTGGACGACGGAGCATGGGGGGAAGGTTCCTGGGCGGACGGGGCCTGACGGAGCCGACGTTATACCGCTAGCCGACCCCCAGCGCCCATTGCACGAGCGTGAGCGCGATCTCGAACACGATCAACCCCACGATCGCCCACTCGACCCGCAGGGCGCGCCGGTGCTGCATCAATTCGAGCGCCGTCTCGGCCGTGCGCGAAATGAGCGCGAGCTTGCCGTGCAGCGCCGCGAACCGCTCGCGGATCTCAAACTCGTCGCGGAGGCGGGCCCAGAGCCGCTCGAGCTCCGGGTGGTCCCAGAGCAGTTCCGGCGAGTCGTCCACCCGCGCGCCGGCCACGACCCGGTGCTCGGCGAGCAGGGCGCCGCCGAGGTGCTGGAGCAGCTCCCGCCCGGCCCTGCTCCCCCGGCCCCAGTGGTCGAGGTTCACGGCGAACGGCTCGATCCGCTCGAACTGCCGCTCGATGTTCTTCTCGTGGTGCGCCAGCGACACGCTCTTGGCCATGATGTCGGCCACGAGCTGCAGCTTTTCGAGCGTGACGTCGGCGAGCACGAGCGTGTTGCCCTCGATCGTCTCCCGGCCCGCCTCCTTCGGCGGCTCGACCCGGATGTCGAGCAGTTCCGTCTCGCGATCGGCCGGCGCGAACGGCTGCCGGATGTGGGGGCCGATCTGCCGCAGGTAGTCGGCGATGCCCGCGGGCGAGGCGTCGAAAAACACGACCGCCCCGTAGCGAAACAAGACAGCCACGCCGCCGCCGCTGGCCGGCAGGCTCGCGCCCGTGAGCGTGCCGATGAGCTCGACGACAAGCGGGGCCCCTCCGGTGCGGTCCGTCGCCCCGAGGGCCGCGAGGTCGATCCCCGTGCCTGCGAGAATCGCCTGGGCGCGAAACTCGCGCGGCGTGCGCACCGGGATGGAGTCGGCGACGGGCATGGGCGGGTGTGAGCCTGGCGTTCCAAGTGTCCGCCGGGCGTCCGAACGACGTGCCGGCGAAACGAGCGGGCCTGCGGGACGGCCGATCAGCTTCGAGTCTACCGTTCCTGTGGACCGGCTGCAGGGGCGAGCCGGTCCATTAACGTGGAGGATTCAACGCCATGGCAGCCATCGACCGCTCCGACCCGATCATTCTCGGTCACGTGCTCGCGGAGCACCGCGAACTCTTCACGCGCATGCAGACGCTCAAGATGGCGTTCGCCGATCGGCGGCGGATCGCCGAACGCCGCCCCGGGATTCGGGCTGCGCTCGTCGATCTGCGCCAGCACCTGCAGACCCATTTCGAGCAGGAGGAGCACGGCGGCTTTCTCGAGGAGTCGATCGCCCGCATGCCCCGCCTCGCCCCGGCGGCCACCGCGATCATGCAGCAGCATCCGGCCCTGCTGGCGGAACTCGATGCCCTGATCGCACAGCTCGCCGGAGACGATGGCTCGCCCGAGGCGTGGGCCGCGGCCGGCCGCGATTTCGAGCACTTCGCCGCGACGATGCGGGAGCACGAGCGCAGCGAAAACGCCGTCGTCCAAGAGGGCTACAACGAAGACCTCGGCCTCGACTGAGCCTCACGAACCTTGCTTGCGCTGCGGGCTTCCGTAGCACGCGGCCCTCCCCCCGCACGCAAGCCCGAAGCGCCAGCGAGGGACACCCCACACGCAAGCCCGAAGCGCCAGCGAGGGAATCATCCTTCCCGCGGCCCACCCCTCCGCCTCGTCACGGCGGCAAATCTTCCGGCCCGATCGCCCGCGGCGCGAACGTCGTGTCGAGCGGCGTCACCTTGCGGATGCGATCGATGTTCAGCACAACGGGCACGCCGACCGCCACGCCGTCGGCGGAGAAGGCGAGCAGGCTCACGTTCGGGGGCTCGATCAGGATCCGATGCGGATGCAGCCGCCGGATCGTGACGGGATCGCCGTCCTCCTCGATCTCGATCTCGTGGCAGTCGGTGATCGCTCCGCTGAGCGTGGAGATGAGCCGCGGCCGCGCCGCATAGCGCGGATCGAAGCCCTTGACGTGGAACACGGTCCGGGCGGCCTCGAGCCGCTCGCGCATCGCGGCCGGCATGTCGCGCTCGAGCTTGTGCCGCAACGATTCGATGCCCGTCCAGAGAATCGTGCCCTCGAACGGCTGGAGCAGGTCGCGGGCCACGGTGAACGCCACGAGTTCGAGCAGCGTGAGCGGCTCGGAAGGGATGCGGCGACCGTTGACGGAGTCCTTGGCCAGCATCCATCCATACTTTCTGGCATCAGGCAGGGGCGTGTGATCGACCGGGTAGCCACAGGAACCGAGAAACTCGCAGTCGCGGCGCAGCGTTCGCGGCGAAAGCCGCGTCAGCCCCAACCGTTCCTTGAGGGCCGCGATCAGCGCCTGGTCATCGAGCGGTTGGTGCGCGGCCGAGAGGAGTTCAAGGAGGGCGAAAATCCGCAGGAACTGTTCGTGGCGGGCAAAGTTG
>JBBAVM010000116.1:0-2734 GCA_040397685.1 Pirellulales bacterium | reverse complement strand
TCGCCCCTCTTCATGCTGCCCTCCCCCCTCTCGTACGAGTTCGCCCGGCCCCCAGCACCGACGACCACGCTTCGGCCGCCTCCACGAGGCGATCGATCATCGCCAGCACTTGCAGCGGCGCGAGCGCACCGTCTTCGACGGCCGCCTCGACGACCAACCGCAGGTCGTCGAAGTCGGCATCGAACTCGACCGACACGAGCGGCGTGTCGGCCGCGAGGCAACACGCCCTGAGGCAGAGGGCCGCCGGGTCATCCCCGGGCTCGAACGCCCGCGCAAGGCAAAGCCGCACACGCCGCCCCTCGTCCGGCGTTTCCAGGCTCAGCACCGCGAGTTTCTCGTCGCGGCGATTCCGGTACCGCTGCGTGACGAACACAAGCCGGATCACCGCCTCTTCGGCATCGACGTGATGCCGCAGGCCCTGCTGCGAAAGCAGCCGGGCGCATTCCGCGATCGACGTGGGCATCGAAGGGCTCCTTCCCTTGGAGACATACCACCGCAGCACAGTCGTCCTTGACTGACATTGACTACCCCCCCCCGTATAGGTATACGCCATCCGGTAGTGAACCTTGCGCTCGAGATAAAAATTTTTTCAGCGGGCGACCTTCACGAGACGGGACCAACCGTGCCTTGGATCCCGTCATCCTTGCGACCATTGCGGACGGGGGCACGAGTGGCACCGGAGCTGGTGAAGGCCATCGAGCAGCAATCCTCCATCAACGACGAGGTCGCGATCGCCCTCCTGGCCTGGCAGGAAACTGCGGATGCGGCGTGTCTCGAGCATGTCGTCGCAGCGACGACGGCCCAGCTCGCAAGAGTCGCCCGCTGGATCCTCAAGCGGCATCACGTGGACGACTGGTCGGCAGTGGACGACGCCCTCGCGCTGGTGCTCGATCACCTGCGGCGGCTGCCCGTCGCGGCGGCAGATGAGCGGAGCGTGGCCAGATTCGATGCGACCCGCCCTCCCCGCGGTGGCGACGGCGATCCGGGCGTCGCCTACCTCACGTGGCTCGTGCAGGAGCGGGCCCTCGACGTGGTGCGGAAACGCCGGCGCCAGGCCGCACGCGACACCAAGTTCGAGGAACGCGGGACGGCGTGGTGCTGCTCCGACGGCACGCGATGGGGCGATGCACCGAGCGGCAGCGATTTCGACGCGGATCACACGACGCGGCTGCACGCGGCCATCGGGCGGCTCGAGCCGCGGCTGCGCACCGTCGTCGAGCTGCTGCTCGTGGGCAAGAGCCAGGCGGTGATCGCCCACGCACTCGACGTCTGCGAGGGCACGGTGTCGCGGCTGCGGACCCGCGCGATCGCGGAACTCAAGCGCATGATGGAAATGTAGGACAGGCTTCAGCCTGTCATGCATCGCGACAGGCTAACTCGTCCCTCGCTAGCGCTTCGGGCTTTCGTCGTAGGACGGGCTGACCCGTCCCTCGCTGGCGCTTCGGGCTTGCGTCGGACGACAGGCTGAAGCCTGTCCTACGTTTACGCGAAGATGACGGTGCGGCGGCCGTGGAGGAACACCCGCTCTTCGAGCACCAGGCGCACCGCGCGGGCGAGCACGAGCTTCTCGACGTCGCGGCCCGCCTGGGCCATCCGCTCGGGCGTGAACGTGTGGTCCACCGGCGTCACGTCCTGGGCGATGATCGGCCCGTCGTCGAGCTCGGCCGTGACGAAGTGGGCCGTGGCTCCGATCAGTTTCACGCCGCGGCCGAAGGCCTGCCGATACGGGCTCGCCCCGGCGAATGCCGGCAGGAACGAGTGGTGAATGTTCAGGATCCGATTCGGCCACCGCTCGATGAACTTCTCCGACAACACGCGCATGTAGCGGGCCAGCACCACGTATTCCGGCGCGTAGCCCTCGATCACGCGCTGGAGCTCGGCTTCCTGCGCCTCCCGCGATACGCCCTCGTGCGACACGTGGTGGAACGGCACGCCGAACCGCTCCACGAGCCCGCGGAGCACGTCGTGGTTGCCGACCACCGCCACGATCCGGCCCGGCAGCTCGCCGCAGGCGTCGAGCAGGAGCAACTCGCCGAGGCAGTGCGGCTCGCGGGTCGCACAGACCACGAGCGGCCGCCGCTCCATCCGCGTCACGCGCACGCGGGCCGCCGCCGGGAGCACGGCGGCGAGGCCGCGCTCCAGTTCGCCCGCGGCCACGGCGCCATCGGCCGGCACGACCTCGGCCCGGAAAAAAAAGTGGCCGGCGTTCGTATCGACGAACTCGTGATTGGCCTCGATGTTGAGGCGGCGGGCTTGGAGCACGCCCGTGATCCGGTGGATCAGGCCGACCTCGTCGGGGCAATCCACGAGCACGATCGAGCGCGGGGCCGGGGCGGCCGTGTCGGCGGCTCGTGTCATGTCGGCGGCTTGCTTCATTTAGGAATCCAGGCCAGCACGACGTCATCGACCGAGATGTCGGTCTTGCGGGCCGGCACGTCGATCGTCTCGAGCACGACCCGCGCCGGATCGGCGTCGATCCGGATCCGCTCGAGTTCGGCCTCCACCTCCTCCTCGAGCGCGAGCCGCCGCTCCTCGAGCGTCGAGAGGCTCTCCTCGGCATGGGCCACGTCGGCCTGCTGCCGCGCCGCCCGGCTCGCCGACCGCATCGAGGTCGCCGCCTTGCCGATCGTGGTGGAGCTCGCCATCTTGCGACCGAGGAGCGCCCCGAGCACGGCCGAGCCGATCGACACGTAGGTCTGCAGCGACTGGTTCTTGGCCTCGGCCTTCTCGCGCT
>JBBAVM010000115.1:0-8529 GCA_040397685.1 Pirellulales bacterium | reverse complement strand
ACGCACTGCGACAGGCTGAAGCCTGTCCTACATTCTACGCACTGCGACAGGCTGAAGCCTGTCCTACGTCACACGCTCCACGCGGCTCAGGCCGTGCACGCGGTACTCCTCGCCGCCCGGCAGTTCGAAGCACTGGTAGCGACTGCGGAGCCGCGGCCCCAGCCGGAACACCTGCCCTGAGTCCACGCGAAACAGGCTGCCCGGCGGCAGGTCCTCGACGCGTGCCTGCCCCGGATCGCGGCGGTCATACTTCGCAAGCGCGAGCACGAGCCCGCGATCGCTGCAGCTCGCCGCCGCGGGATTCCGCATGAAGGCGGCGAGGGCCCGGGCAACGTCGTCGGGCAGGAGCCCCTCGCTCACGAATGGCTCGAGGATCCCGGCAAACTCTTCCTTCCACTCCCGGCCGTGCGGCGGGTAGCGGCGCACGCGATGGCGGAGCCGCTCCCACGTCGCCACGTGCGCAATCTCGTGGAGCAGCGTCGTCAGAAACGCGTAGGGATTCAGGTCGTCGTTGACCGTGATCCGGTGGTGCGAGCGGCCTCGGCCCGGCGGCCGGTGGTCGCCGAGCTTCGTGCGGCGCGGCCGCGCGAGCGACACGACGACGCTCCGCCCCGCGAGCAGCCGGCCCACGCGGTCCGCCGTGCCGTCCGGCACCTTGTCGTTCCACCCGTCCTTGGGTCTGGCTCGCATCGGCCACCGCCCTACCTGCGTGTGCGAAACAGCATGAACTCGTTGCCGTCGGGATCGACGCACATCGCCAGATGCGGCGGCTCGCCGTTCTCGGGCTCGGGCTCCCGGGAGAGCGTGCCCCCCGCGGCCACGACCTCGCGGGCCGCGGCCACCACGTCGGGCACCTGAAACGAGATCCCCGTCCACGTGCGTTTCCCCTCGCCGCCGGAGTGGATCCCGATCACCGATCCGAGGATCTCCACCTCCGCGATCACGGGATTCTGCTTGAGCACGCGGCCGCCGCACAGGTCGCGGTAGAAGCGCACGGCCCGCTCCATGTCGGCGGCCCAGATCACGTATTTGACGCGTTCGACGAGCATGCCGCGGAGTATACGGGAAAGGGGCCGATGTCAGTGAATCGTGAGCGACGGGATGGCGTCGGCGTCGATGTCGTGGGTCTGAAACCAGGCCGCCGCGGCCTCGACCTGCGCCGGGGTCGGGGGCGGCGGCGTCTCGTCGCGCAGCGTGCGGCCGTCGAGCCGCCAGCGCGGGCCGAAGTGGTAGACGGCGTAATACATCGTCTTCGCCTTCACGGCGCCGACGCGGCCGCAGCGGCAGGCCTCGTAAAACATCCGGTGCACCTGCTGCCACGGGCGGCTGCGCTCCACGCAGGCCACGTCGTGCACCACCGACGCATTCCGAAACCGCCCCTCGAACGGGCCGCCGATGAGCGACCAGAACGGCCGCGGAATGCTCGCGCCGTTGACCACCGAGCCCGCTGGAGCCTCCCAGCGCACCCGCGTGGGATCGACGTAGGCGAAGGGCTCGACGAGCGCCATGTCGCGGCCGTCGTCGAGCCACCGGGCGACCACGCGACCGATGAAATGTCCCCAGGCGGGCATGCACGTTTCTCGGGTGTGTAGGACAGGCTTCAGCCTGTCACCGTGGTGTATGTGTAGGACAGGCTTCAGCCTGTCACCGTGGTGTATGTGTAGGACAGGCTTCAGCCTGTCACCGGGTCGCGTTTTCGACAGGCTGAAGCCTGTCCTACGAGACGGTCGCGTTTTCGACAGGCTGAAGCCTGTCCTACGTGGCGTGCTCCTTCAGGTAGGCCACCAGCGGCCGGGCCTCGGCCGGCACGCACGCGTCGTCGCACACGACATGCACCGGCGCCGCGTCGCACTCGATCGTGATCTCATACTGAAAGCGGTCGCGGCCCTCGGAGAACCTCTCCCACGACGCATCCCACCCCGCGGCGGCCACGAGCCCCTCGACACGCGTGCGTTCCTCGGGCTCGAGCGTGACGGTGTCCACCCGGCAGCCCCGCACGAGCCCCGCAAACCCGCCCGACTGCGTAAACGAAATCCGCATGCCGTCACACACCGACCTTTTTCCATGCCGCCCTCACGGCCTTCTTCGCCGCCGCGCCGAGCGCGTCGCCGGCGATCTGGGCCGTGATGCGGGCGAGGTCGGCGAATTGGCTCGTGCGCGAGAGTTGCAGCATCGCGTCATACCAGATCCTGCCCGCCCGCTCCCACGCCGGGCCGCCGAGCGCCTGCGCCGTGAGCACGAACGCCCGGTTCGGGATGCCCGAGTTGATGTGGACGCCGCCGGAGTCGGAGGGGCCCGTGTAGATCTTCTTCATGTGGTCGGGCTGCGGGTCGCTGCCGAGCGCGGGGTCGTCGGCATACGCCGTGCCCGGATGCTCCATGTCGCGGATCGCCCGCCGCGTGGCCGCGGGCACGAGCACCTCGCTGCCGATCAGCCAGTTCGCCGTCTCGGCCGGCTCCCCCGCCTTCCACTGCCGCACGAGCGCCCCGAAAACATCGGAGAAGTGCTCGTTCAGCGCGCCCGACTGCCCGCGGTAGACGAGGTTGCTCGTAAACGACTGCACGCCATGCGTGAGTTCGTGGGCCACGACATCGAGCGACTTCGTGAACCGGCGAAACACCGCGCCGTCGCCGTCGCCGTAGGCCATCTGCGCGCCGTCCCAGAAGGCGTTGCTCATCGGCTGGTAGCCGCGGCCGTCGGCCTCCCCGACATGCACGCTCGAGATCAGCGTCATCCCCGCGTCGTCGAGCGAGTTGCGGCCGAAGAGCGCGTGGAAGAAATCGAACGTGTCGCCGGAATGATCGTAGGCCTCGTTCACCGCCGCATCCGCCGACTTCTTCTCCCCTTCGCTGCGCACGAGTTTCCCGGGCAGGTCGTCGCGGCCGCGGGCGTCGTACACGAGTCGGTGGCGCCGGCCGGCCGGCGAGGGCGCCGCGAGCATCGCGGGCATCTGCTGGGCGAAGGAGCGCACGGCCCGCACGGCACTCGCGGCCGCCAGCCCCACGAGCGCCATCTCGCGCAGGTGCGGGTCGGCCGAGTGGGCCATGTGCTCGAGCATGTACGGCGGGATGATGCACTGCACGGGATGCCGATGAGGGCATGACATGATGGAGACTCCTGGCAAGGTGGGCGCATTGGCGCGAGATGCCCGGTCGTGACGCTTCGGATCAATCGACCGGTTCGGGCGTCCGATGTCTGGGGGGGTAGTGTCCCCTCACGAGGGCACGCTCGCAAGGAGGATCTCCCGTGCTTCGCCACCGTGTCTCCCGGACCGCCATCTCCCGGATCACTCTGGCCTGCGGCCTGTCGTGGGTGACGGTTCAGCCTGTCGGCGCCGGCGATTTCGGCCGCCTCGTCGATGGCCTCGCCGCGCCGTTCAAGGCCCTCCACCGCAAGCCGCCCGCCACCAACGCCGACGACTGCATCGAGCGGCTGGGGGCGGAACTCGACTGGCTGGAGCACCAGATCGACGTCCACGGCTCGATCGTGGCGAAGGCACCCGACGTGTGGGGGCAAAACCGCCTCGTGCGCCATCGCCTCGAGTACGAGGAGCAGCTCCGCCGTCAATTGCCGCGGTTCGAGCAGTTCGCCCAGGCGGCGATCCGCCGCAGCGACCAGTCGTTTTTGGGGATGGCGCTGGCGCTCCAGTCGGCTTCCGGCCGGCGGCGCCCCGCCGACATGATCGCGGCCCCCGAGGCCAGCGTGACCAATTCGATCCAGACGCTCCTGCCGACGACGAACGAGCCGATCGGCCGCAGCGATCCCGTCGTGATCGCCCGCACCGGTCCCTTCGCCGGCGCCGACCTCCCGCCCGGGATGCGGTTCGACGACGCGCCGCTCGCCCTCGAGCCGACGCTCCAGCTCGACCACCTTTCACGGTATCTGCACCACCTCCACGAACTGCGGCGGATCAACGAGGGGGACGACTCCGCCGACTCGCCCGGCTACGCGCTCAACCTCGTGCGGATTCCGATCTCGATCACCCCGGGGCAGAAGACCCGCAAGGGCCACGGCGCCGAGGTGACGATCACAGTCGATCCCCGGCTCGACGACGACCTGCTCCCGACGACCGTCCGCGACCTCGTGATCAACGACCTCGTCGATCTCGTGGCTCCCGCCCTCACCCACTGCGTCAACGACCCCGACTGCGTCGCCTGGGCTGGCCAGATCCTCGCCCCGACGACGCACGAGTCGCAGCGGGCCGGTGTGATGGCGGCGATGCGTTCGCTCTCGGAGCGGCTGCCGGCGATCACGCCCTCGACGGCCCCGTCGATGAAGAGCCGGCGGGCGCGGATGCCGATCCCGGTGTCGCAGCTCGCTGACGTGGCGGGCGTGCGCCAGATCGCCGTGCTCGTGCAGTCGGCCCGCCGCGCGCTCGGGGCCCACCCCGCGGCCCGCCCGTGCATCGAATACGTGGACGTCCGGGCCTATCTCGCCGACGAGCTCGACGCGGCCTACGACTTCCTCTCGCTCGAGCGATATCGTGATCTGTGGGCCCAGTTGCCCGGCTGGCGGCTCGCCGAGCTCGTCCGCGGGCGGCGGCAGGCCGAGCTTGCGCGGGTGCGGTGCCACGTGCTCTCCTCGATCGGCACCGGCGCCGACGCGAACGATCAGCCCCTGCCCGGCCTGCCGGAAATCGTCCCTGCGCCGGCGGAGGCCGGGCCCTGCTGCGAGGATCCCGCGCCGATCGAGCCGCTCTGCCAGACCGCGACGGCCGCGCTCGCCTGGGGCATCCTCGTCGAGTCGGCCCTGCTCGACGAGCGGCTCGCGGCCGACATGCGCGAGGCGGGGAGTGGCGCGTGCGGCCTGCCGCTCGTCGGGCCCGATCCGACCCCCGAGGCCCGGGCCGCGTTCAACGCGTACGTGCGGCGGCGCTGGCCCGTGCGGGTGTTCGCGCTTGATCCGGCGATCGACGAGCAGACCGTCGAAGACGCCTTCGCCCGCCGCCGCGAGCTCCAGATCGCGACGGCCCTCGCGTTCGCGAGCGGCCGCCTCAACGCGCAGGCCCTCGCCCGCTACACGCGGCGGGTCGAGGCCGACATGTCGGTCGTGGCCCTCAACCGCACCGTCGTCGGCTTCGCCCACGGCGCCGACACCTTCGGCTGGCAATTTCTGCCGCGGGTGCAGACGCCCCCGACCCGCGGCCAGCTCGCGGCCCTCGGCGAGACGCTCTGCGGCCCGTCGGCCGACGCCGACCTCACGCAGCGGCAGCTCGAGCCGGGCATGCGGGAGTGCGTGGCGATCGTGGTCATGCCGTCGTTCGTGCCGCGGCTCACCCTCGACGTGCAGACGCGCTGGTTTTCCCTTGCGCATCCGGCCGCGACGGAGCCCGGCATGCGGCACACGCTCAAGCTCTCGCGTTCGGTGAAGGCGATGGAAAATTCCGCGGCGGCGTGCGGCCGCTGCGCGCATCTCTACCGCGACGGCCAGGTGGCCCATCTCATGCGCCGCGTGGAGCAGCTGCAGGGCCGGCTGCCGCAGCAACTCCTGGAGGCCCGCATCCCGCACGAAAACACGAGCGGCGGCTTCGAACTCTTCGACGCGGGCGTGACGGATCTCGCCCCGGAACTGATCGGGTGGTACGGCGCGCCCGGCATCGATCCCGCGGCGGGCACAACGCTGTTCCTGATCGGCAAGGGCTTCAGCGTCCACGACACGCGCGTCATCGCAGGCGGCCGCCCCGCCCGCTTCCGCCTCCTCTCACGCGAGGTGATGGAGATCGAAGTGCCCCCGGGCGTGCAAGCGATCGGAAATGACGATTGCGCTTCTTGCGTTCATGAATCACCGTCCCGCGAGGCGAGGGGGTCGGCAAACGCTCGAGGAGCATGGGGCCGCCGCGGCCCCCGCGACGAGACTTTTGCCGCCCCCGAGCCGGCTTGGGCTGAAGGCCGCATTCTTCCCGTCTCCAGCGCGCAACCCGTCGAGCCCCTGCCCGCGCCTGCCGAGACCGCAGCCGCGCCATTCGCGTGCCATGACCGCGCGTTCATCGACATCCACCTCGCGACGCCCTACGGCGTCACGAGCCACCTGCTCGTGCCGGTGGCCCGGCGGCTCGGCTCCGGCGAATCCGGCTGCACGCTCGCCTTCGCCGATGGTAATGCCCTGCGGCTCTCGTTCACCGTCGGCAAGGCGGCGGGCACGCGCACGGAGGCGGCCCGCGTGGACGAATTCTTCGCGGCCGACGGCGATCAGCTCGCGATCCTGGCCCCGGGCGTGTTCGTGCCGCCCGCGAAGGGCGTGTTGCAGTTCGTCCTCCGCGACGAGTCGAGCGGCGCGACGGCGGCGGAGTTTTCGTTCGATCCGCTGGCCTTCGACGCCCGGGCGAGCGCCTACGTGATCGCGGGGGGCGATCTGCGGAATCTCGTGGGCGACACGTCGCGGCCGGCCACCGACAAGACGCTCCGCGGCGCCCTCAAGCCCTACCTCGACGCCCTCCTGGCCCGCGGCGAGATCGCCGCCGACGGCGACACGATCCCCTTCACGCTCACGGCCACGCTCGTGGCCGACGGGCAGCGGGTGCCCGTGGCCGGCGCGATCCCGCTCACGGCCACCCGACGCGGCAAGACAACCGTCGAGCCGCAGCCCACAGAGTAGGACAGGCTTCAGCCTGTCACGAATTCCGACCGCGTAGGACAGGCTTTAGCCTGTCACGAATTCCGACCGCGTAGGACAGGCTTTAGCCTGTCACGAATCTCGACAGGCTGAAGCCTGTCCTACGCCACCACATTCCGCGGCGCCCCCGCGAGAAACGCCGCTACGTTCGCCGCCGTCGCGTCGATCAGCCGCCGCCGTGCGTTGCGCGTGGCCCACGCGATGTGCGGCGTGATCACGCAGTGCCTCGCGGCGAGCAGCGGATTCGACGCCGGCGGCGGCTCGACGCTGAGCACGTCGAGCCCAGCCCCGGCGATCGTGCCCGCATCGAGGGCCGCTGCAAGGTCGGCCTCGTTCACGAGTCCACCGCGGGCCGTGTTGATCAGGAAGGCCGTCCGCTTCATCGTCGCCAGCCGGGCCGCGTTCACCAAGTCCTTCGTGTCGGGCGTGAGCGGGCAGTGGAGGCTCACGATGTCGCTCTCGGAAAACAGCCGGTCAATGTCGGCATAGTCGCCCCCCTCCACCGTGCCGGTGGCAGACCGACGGTGCGCGAGAATCCGCATGTCGAACGCCCGCCCCACGCGGGCCACGGCCTGCCCGATCCGGCCGTAGCCCACGATCCCGAGCGTGAGGCCGGCGAGTTCCACGAGTTCGCCGTCCCAGTAGCAAAAGTCTTCGCACGCTGCCCAACGGCCCTCGTGCACCGTGCGGTCGTGGTGGCCGGTACGATTGGTGAGTTCGAGGATCAGGGCAAACACCGCCTGCGCGACGTTCGGCGTGGAATACTCCGGCACGTTGCAGACGATCACGCCGCGCTCCTTCGCCGCGGCCACGTCCACGACGTTGTAGCCCGTGGCGAGCACGCAGATGCATTCGAGCGCGGGAAGCGCCGCGATCACGTCGCGCGAGAGCATGGTCTTGTTCGTGAGCACGATCCGCGCGTCGCGGGCCCGCGGCACGATGTCGGCATCGTCGGTCCGGTCGTGGACCGTGAGCGTCCCGAGGGCTGAGAGGGCGTCCCAGGAAAGATCCCCCGGATTCGCGGTGAAAGCGTCGAGAATGACGATGTTCATGCTTCCCTCAACCAACCTCGTGGGACAGGCTTCAGCCTGTCGTTCCTCGTAGGACAGGCTTCAGCCTGTCGTTCCTCGTAGGACAGGCTTCAGCCTGTCGTGATCCACTGGTCTCCTATTTCATGACAGGCTAAAGCCTGTCCTACTCAGGCTAAAGCCTGTCCTACTTTTCGGGCGGACGAAAATATCCAATCTTCGGCGCGGGTGCAGAGCCCCGCCTTCACGGGGTTGTGCTCGATGTAGTGCACGGCATTGCCGAATCCTTGCTCGTCACGCACGACACGATCGTACGACTCACTCTGCCAAAATGGACCGTTCCGGCCGAGAATGCGGTTACATGCGAGCGATGTCCGCCCTTTGAAGGTCTTCATGATCGATGTCCTCGGCCCCCCACTTCGTCCGGTGGCGCCGTACTCCTCGGCCCAAGCGGCGAGGGGCGTCAACAGGATGTGCACGTGGCTCGGCATGATCACGAACGCATGGAGTTCATACCGCTCCCCGGCCTCCCGCAAGAGTTCGTCGCGTACCACGGCTGCCAGCCTGGCATCGGCCAGCCACCGCACCGCGGGATGACCGTCGAGCCACTGCTCGCTGGCGGCAAACGCCTCGAGGCCGCTCCGGCGTTTCCAGGCGGCGGCCGTGATCTGCGCGGGCCGCCGCATCCGACTTCGGATCTCGGCCTGACGCCGGAGGCTGGCAAGCCCGACCGCAGGAATGCTGCCGGCCAGGCAGGCCGTGATGAAGTAGGTGGCCCCTGCTACGTCGTAGTGCGGCAGGTGCCGCCTGCGGAAATCGTTCATGGACCGGCCTCCACTCGTTTGTGTACGTCCGTACACTACACGATCAAGCCGCGTGCGTCAAGGCG
>JBBAVM010000114.1:0-8670 GCA_040397685.1 Pirellulales bacterium | reverse complement strand
GGCCGAGCGGCTGCGGCAAGACGACGCTCGTGTCGATCGTGGCCGGCACGCTCGAGCCGACGGAGGGCGTCGTCACCGTGCTGGGCCAGGATCTGGCGGCGATGTCGAACGGCCGCAAGGTGCGGTTCCGACGCGACAACGTCGGCTTCGTCTTCCAGGCCTACAACCTGCTGCCGGCGCTCACGGCCGCGGAGAACGCCGCGGTGCCGCTCCTGATCGCGGGGTGGCGGCGGGCCGCAGCCGTCGAGGCCGCGAGCGCGGTGCTCGATCAACTCGGGCTCGGCGACCGGCTCACGAATCTTCCGAGCGAACTCTCCGGCGGCCAGCAGCAGCGGGTCGCGATCGCCCGGGCGCTCGTCCACGAGCCCCGGCTGCTGGTCTGCGACGAGCCGACGAGCGCGCTCGACGCGGAGAATGGCCGGATCACGATGGAACTCATCCAGCGGATCGCCGTCCAGCCCAACCGGGCCGTGATCGTCGTCACACACGACTCGCGGGTCTATTCGTTCGCCGACCGGATCGCCTCGATGGAGGATGGTCGGATCGAATCGGTCGCGGCGGCCCGCGAGGTTGGCCTGCCGACGGGCCCGACGTAGGATACTGGGCATGGCCACGGCCCTGCCCGACGCGTCGCACACCCCGTCCCGGCGACTGCATCGCCGGCGGACGTTCGCCGACGTCGTGACGCAGGCCTTCCTCCCGCTCCTGGCCCTCGGTCTGCTCGCCTTCGCGGGCTGGTTCGTGTGGAAGAACCGGGTGATCATCCGCCAGCCGTCGCCACCGATCGCGCCGGCGACGAACCCGTTTCCCGATGCCGTCGCGGCCGCCGGGGTGGTCGAGGCCCAGACCGAGAACATCGCCGTGGGGTCTGCGACGCCGGGAGTCGTCGTCGAGGTGCTGGTGAAGGTGGACCAGGCCGTCGAGCCGGGCACGCCGCTGTTTCGCCTCGACGACCGCGACCTGCGGGCCGAGTTCGCCGTCAAGCGGGCGGCGGTCTCCCAGGCGAAGAGCGAACTCATGCGGCTGGAAGCCGAGCCGCGGCAGGAAAAAATTCCCGTGGTGGTCGCGCAGGTGAACGAGGCCCGCGCCGCGGTGGTGTACGAGACCGACGCTTTGAAGCGGGCTGAAGAGACGTTCGCCCGCAAGGTCACGACGGAGCAGGAGTTGATCGCGCGGCGGGAGGCCTTCGCCGCCGCCCAGGCGGCCCTCGAGAAGACGCAGGCCGATCTCGCCCTGCTCAAGGCAGGCTCGTGGGAGTACGACCTCGACGTGGCGCGGGCCGGCGTGGCGAAGGCCGAAGCGGAGGTGGCCAAGATCGAGACCGACCTCGACCGGCTCGTCGTCCGGTCGCTCGTCGCGGGCCGCGTGCTCCAGGTCAACGTGCGGCCCGGCGAGTTCGTCGGCACGCCTCCGGGGCAGGCGCTCGTGATGCTCGGCAACATCGAGCGGCTCCACGTGCGGGTGGACATCGACGAGTTCGATATTCCCCGGTTCGATCCCGCTGCCGAGGCGTCGGCGGTGCCGCGCGGCAGCCTGCAGGAGCGCTACCCGCTGATATTCGTCCGGGTCGAGCCGTTCGTCGTGCCCAAGAAATCGCTCACGGGCGACAACACGGAACGGGTCGATACGCGGGTGCTCCAGGTGATCTACGAATGCGATCCGGCGGGCCGTCCACCGCTGTTCGTGGGCCAGCAAGTCGAAGTCTTCCTCGAATCGCCACCCGCCCGGTGAGCGATCGTGGGCCGTTTTCCGTCGGTTTTCCCGCGGGAAACGTGCCTTGCCCGCAGGGCGGGCGGCTGGGAGAGTCTCCCCCCTGCCATGCCCTCGATCGTCCCCCTACTTTCCGATCCGGCGGAACGACGGCCATGCGTCTGCGCCCGCCGTCTCGTGCTCGCGGCCGCCGTCGCGATATCGGCGTGGGAATCGCGTGCCGCTGCCGGTGAGCCGGGGTCGCCACCCGCCGCGGGCAGCCTCGCGCCGCAGGGCTCGGGCGGCATGTTCCTCCGCAGCCCCGACGGCATGACGCTCTGGCGGCAGACGCTCGCGACGGTCTCGAGCGACTGGCCGATCGTGCGGACGGTCGAGCCCGACTTCGCCGCCACGCCTCCCCGCGAGGGGCTGATCGAGTCGGCCTGGGTCGAGCCGCCCTCCGCCCGTCCCGCCCCCGGCACGCTCCCCCTCACGGCGCAGGCCTGGCCGCCGCAGCGGCAGCGAGTGGTCGTCAGGATCATGCCCACCGCCAACGGCGCCTGGATCGACGCCGTCGTGGAGACGCAATCGATCGCCGATCTCGCCGCCGATACCGGGCCGGGCTCGGTCACGCTCACCGGTGGCTGGCAGACGGAGGGCCTGCCGGGGGGCCGCGAAAACATCACGACGATGCTCGCCGCCCGCATGGCGCCGACGGACGATCCCATCTACGCACTGCCGCCGCTCGATGGCCAGGGCATTCTCACCGCACCGAACGAACCCCCATGGGCGCACGCGCGGTTCCCACGGGCGGCCCGCGCCGGCTACAAGGTGCTGGAGGACTATCGCAACTTCTACTCCTGCGAGGGCCTCGTCTGCCTCACCGCCGCGTTCGGAGCCGGCGCCCTCATGGCGAACACGGGCTTCGACACGACGATGCAGGCCGCCTGGCAGCGGAGCGTCGAACCGACCGACCTCGGCACGTTCTTTCGGGGCTGCAAGGACATCGGCGAGGGCCGATACGCGCTCAGCGTGTTCGGGGCCGCGGCGGTCACGGGCCTCGTCCTCGAAGGCCGTCCCGGTGGCGACATCGTGGGCGAATGGGGCTCACGATCGCTGCGGATGTTCATCGTGGGCGCGCCGCCGGTCTACGTCCTGCAGCTCGCGACCGGCGCCTCACGGCCGATCGACCACAGCTCCGCCGGAAGCCAGTGGAAGCCGTTCACGGACGACAACGGGGTGAGCGGCCACGCCTTCGTCGGCGCGATCCCGTTTCTCGCCGCGGCCGACATGGTGGAAAGCCCGGTGGCGAAGGGCGCGCTCTATGTGTGCTCGACGTTCGTCGGGTTTTCCCGCATGACCACCGACTCCCACTTCCCGTCGCAGGTGTTCCTCGGCTGGTACCTCGCGTGGGCGAGTTCCCGGGCCGTGAGCGGCACGGAGATGCACTTCGCCGGCATGGAAGTCAGCGTCGTGCCTCTGCCGATGGCCGACCTCGGGGGACTGGCCATCGAGAGCCGGTGGTAGCGGGTACGCCCCGAAAGAAACCCTGCCGCGGCCTCGAACGCATCGCGGCGGGCGGGCCGGCGGATGCGGCGCCCGACGGCCGTGCGGACGGTGGTTGCGACCGCGACTTCTCGATCTCGAAGACCCCGAAGTAGGGGTCGGGATACTGCCAATCGTTTTGGCCGTGTGCCGGTTCACCCGACGCCAGAGCGCCCGCCACCGCCAGTGCCACGATCGTTCGCACCATCGCCGGCCGGCTCAACTGAGCATCAGCACGGCGACCGCGACGGCCGCCGCACTCACGCCGACGGGCAAGGTCACGAGCATCTGCGACACTGTCGACGATTCGGGGAGCACGACGCCGCGTTCGTCGGCCGGCATGCCGAGAAGCCGTTCGAGATCGCGGAACGTGATGGGCGGCGACAGCGTCGCGGCTGCGCCGACGCCCGTCTCCGTCCGCTCGGCCGGGCGGCAGCCTGCCGATCCAGGTGCCGCAGCCTCGACGATGGCGAGTTGCGACGCGCCGACCCGCGACGTGAGCAGTTCGATGAAATCGGCTCCCGAGATGTCGTCGAGGTCGGGAGCGACCAGCCACGCATCGACCTTCAGCCGACGGGCGAACCTGATCGCTTCGGCCCCGCTGGACCGGAAGTGGAGGTTCAACTTGCCGAGCCGCGCACTGGCAGCCAGGGGCTTATACGAAGCGAAATCGGGATCCACGACCACCACGGTGGGTACGCGGACGTCCGTTTCGAGTTCATGGTCGTCGCTTGTCGATGCGATCCGGTTTTTCGGACTCATGCCCCACCCCTTGCCTGGATGACGTGGATCACTCTGCCACCATGGCCGGATCACGGGTCGCCCGGATGACGTCGAGCGTGATCGGCCGCACGAGGTAGCCGGCGACTCCGGACACGAGCGTCCGCTGCTCGTCCTCGATCCGGTAGTCTTCAGCCACCATGAAGATCGCCGACCGGGCTCCCTCGCCCAGCCTGCCGAGCGAGATCGGCGCGCCCGACAGCATCGGATCGACGTCGCCGTGGGTCACGTGCGGCAGCAGCATCTCGAGCAGGTCGAAGCCCGACATGTCGGCCAGTTCCGTGCTCACGAGCCATACGTCCGCGCGGAACCGACGCGCCATCCGCACGGCGGACCGCCCATCGCTGCAGAAGTGCAGACCGACTTCGCCGCCCCGCGCGGCCTGGACGAAGTCGCCGTACCGGTCGCACGCGGGATCGACGATCACGATTTCATTGATTCCCAGGTCGCGGAGCGAAGGCACGCCTTCGCGCCCCGCGGGAGCGACCGACGCATCACCACCCAGTTTTCGGTCATCGATGTTGCTCATGCCGCACCTCGATCTGCGTGTTGTGAGTTGTGATTCAGCCGCCAGTTCGACGGATGAGTGGACCCTACTTCGCCCCCACGGGCTTCCCCGTCATCACCGCGGGCGTGACGAGAGAACGCCCCGTCGTAAGATCACCCACGAGCAGGGGGAACGCCAACTTCGAAACCCCCATCCACTCCTGCGTCGGTGACACTTCCACGGTCCGCCGGGAGAGGGCGGACGATGCGGATCGCAGCGGCTGCCGCGACATCACCTGCGGCTGGGCCTCGGACGGCGTGCGCCCCGGAAGCGGCCGGCCAGGCTGATCCCATTCGACCGCCGGATCCTCGACCGTGGTCCGCTTGAGCAGGAGGCCGGCGTTCGACTCGGCCTTCGAATCGCGGATCGAACCGACCGCGAGCGCGAGGATCGTGAGCACCGCCAACGCCACCGTCACGGCGAAGGATGAAAAGGCGTTGACGGCACGCGGCAAAAATCCCGATGCGGAAGAAGCCATGGAATAGATCCTTTCCCAAAAACGAACGACGCCCCCTCGGCGCCCACAGTCCTCAGACCAGCGAGACGATCGACAGAAACAGAGCGACCGGCACCATGCAGAGCACGACGTCGGCACGCGTCAACGACCAACGGCCAGCGGCCGTCCCGGTCGGAATCGCGGCGGAAACCTTCATGACTGAACTCCCTTCAACGAAACGCTTGAAGAAACGCTTGAACGAAACGTGGCCCGCACGAGCCGGCGACCTCGCGGCTCGTGCGACCAAGAAATGCATACGTCGTGCCAAACCATCCGGCGCGATGACGAACGCCTGGAAAATCCAGCAAAAAGGCCGCTGCGAACGGACAATCCGTGAAAAACTTTTTGCCGACCCGATCGCTGCGGACGGCGCGACCCCACCCCTCGGCGCCACAACGACACCGGGGGGTGGGGCGATTCGCCTCACCCCCCGGTCGCTCGTGACCATTACGCTGGGGCGAAACGCCCCAGCGCCGGCGGCTACGCCCCGAACTTGCCAAACCGCCCGGCGTGTGCCATCGCCAGGAGCATCAGGTGCTTGGCGGGAAATAGGCCGAAGCCTCCCCGCAGGCACTCGCGTTCGGAAAACGCCACCAGTCCGTCGGGCCGACACGTGTCGGCCGCGAGCAGCGTCGGCACCGGGTGCCACGAGTGGCTCTTCAATCGGCTCGGCGTGGAGTGGTCGCCGGTCACGATGAGGACGTCCGGCCGCAGGGCCTCGATCCGCGGCAGGGCCCGATCGAGCTCCTCGATCCGCCGGACCTTTTCGGCGAAATTGCCGTCTTCGCCGGTCGAATCGGTGTATTTGAAATGAAGGAAGAAGAAGTCGTAGTCCTGCCAGTGGCGGGCAAGTTCGGCGATCTGCTCGTCGAGCGACTGGGCGTTCCCGACGAGCGTCATCCCCGCCAGCCGGGCCAACCCCTTGTACATCGGGTAGACGGCGATCGCGGCCGCCCGAAGGCCGTAGAGATCGGCATAACTCGGCAGGGCCGGCTTGGCCGCGAACCCTCGCAGCACCATGCCGTTGGCCTTCGGTTCATCGGCCAGGATCGCGCGGGCCTGGCGGACGAACTCCGCCGCCACGTCGGCGGTGCGGCGGGCGGCGTCCGTGAGCGGCGCCGGGGCGAGCGGGGCGACGCCGACCGCCTGGGGATCCGTGTCGGCCACCGCGCCGTCGAGCCCCTGACCGCGAAATACGACGACGAACCGGTGTTCCTTGACCGGCTTCACGAACGTCTCGACGCCGGGAATTTTGACCGCCTGGAGCCGTTCGACGACCTTGAAGCTCTCCGCGGAGGCGATCCGACCGGCGCGGCGGTCGATGATCAGGCCCGCCGTGTCGAGCGTGCAGAAGTTTCCGCGGGCGGCGACGTCCTGGGGCCCGAGTTCGAACCCGATCCCGGTGGCCTCGAGGGCGCCGCGGCCGATCTTGAATTCGAGGGGATCGTAGCCAAACAGCCCCAGATGGCCGGGCCCCGAACCGGGCGTGATCCCGGGCAGCACCGGAATGCTCGACCCGCTCGTGCCCCGGGCCGCCAGCCGATCGAGGTTCGGCGTGGACGCGGTCTCGAGCTCGGTCCGGCCGCCCGGCTCCAACGGCAGGCCGCCGAGGCCGTCGGCGACGAGCATCACGATCTTCGTTTCCGACTTTTCGGCGAGTTCACGGACGAGGTCGAGTTGATTCACGTGGTGGCTCCTTCGGGGCTTGTTCGGGCTTCTTCGGGGCTACTTCGGGATTGGGCGGCGTTTGCCGACGTTCGGCGCGATCGGCTACAGTTCGAGTCCTTCTATACCGTGAGCCTCCCCGCGACAACAGCCGGCCAGTCACCATGAGCGTCGTCCGCCCAAAGCCTCCCGAAGATCCCATCCGCTACGAACCGGCCGCCGTGTTCGCGACCGGCGGCTTCTCGGCCGCCGACGTCGCGGCGCTCGCCCCGCGGCTGGAGCAGGCCCGAGCCGAGGCGCTCGCCGACGTGGAGCGCTTTGCGACCGGCGCCAGCCGCGGCACCGATCCGCTTGACCCGGCCTTCATCGACCTGCCCGACCGGCTGCTCGCGGCGTACCACGCCGACCGGCCGACGAGCGAACTGTTCGCCATCCTGCAAGCGGCCCGGCGGATCCGCGAGGCCGTGGACCGCGTCATCGTGCTCGGCATCGGCGGCTCCTACATGGGGACCCGGGCCCTGTTCGAGGCCTGCTGCCATCCCTTCCACAATGAGTTGCCGCGCGGCGAGCGCGGCGGCCGACCGCGGCTCTCGTTCGAGGGCTTCAACATCGACAACGATTCGGCCCAGGGGCTGCTCGACGTCGTCGCGCCGGCCGGCCGGCCGCGGAGCGACGACCTGCTGGATCAGTGGGCACTGCTCGTCGTCAGCAAGAGCGGCGGCACGCTCGAGACGGCCGTGGCCACGCGGCTCTTCCTCCACGCCCTCCTCGACGCCGTCGGCGGGGATCGCGACCGGCTCGCCCGGCACGTCGTCCCGATCACCGGCAAAACGGGCCGGCTCGCCGACCTGGCCCGTGCCATCGGCTGCCCCGACGTGTTCGACATCCCGGATGGC
Organism: Pirellulales bacterium; assembly: GCA_040397685.1. Lineage (GTDB taxonomy): Bacteria > Planctomycetota > Planctomycetia > Pirellulales > UBA1268 > RGVT01. The sequence goes on along the minus strand of JBBAVM010000114.1, from coordinate 1,052 downwards.
GTCGGCGGGCGATTCTCCGTGTTCACGGCCGTCGGCCTGCTGCCGGCGGCGATCGTGGGCATCGACGTCGTGCGGCTGCTCGAAGGCGCCGCCGCGATGAACCGCCGGTTCCGCGAGGCGCCGGTCGCCGACAACCCGGTGCTCGAGTTCGTCGGCGTCGCGCATCTCGCGGAGGAACGGCTGGGAGCGACGATCCGCGTGCTCTCGAGCTGGAGCAACCGCCTCGAGGCGGTGGGGCTGTGGTACGACCAGCTGCTCTCCGAAAGCCTCGGCAAGGCGGAGCGGGGGGCGACACCGCTGACGACGGTGACCACCCGCGACCTCCACTCGCGCGGCCAGCAGCACCAGGAGGGTCGGCGCGACAAACTGATCACGAACCTGCTCGTGGGTGAGCCGCGCCGCGATCCGCTCACGCTGCCAGCCCTCGGCGCGTTCGGCCGCAACGAGGACAAGCTCGACGATCTCGTCGGCCGGTCATGGCCCGACATGCTCGCCGCCGCCGCCGCGGGCACGAACGAGGCCTACGCCCAGGATCGCAGGCCGACGGCCGACATCGTCCTGCCCCGGATCGACGAGCACACCGTCGGCCAGCTGCTCCAGATGCTGATGCTCGCCACGGTCGTCGAGGGCCGGCTCGTCGGCACGAACCCCTACGGCCAGCCCGGCGTCGAGGCGTACAAGTCGTTGATGATGAAGCGGCTCCGGCCGTAATGGTCGCGCGTCGTTGCAGCGGCCCTGCGGCCGCTGAACGCCGGTGCCCGGGACGCTTCGGCGAGGCGGCGATCAAGAGATGGACTTCATTCCTTGAGACCGGGAGGCGAGGGGTTGCCCCTACCGTTGAGCCGGCGTATTTGACCAGCGCAGGCAGGATGCCGGAGCGCAGGCAAATCCGAGCGAGTGGAGCCCAGGATGGGCGCAGCGAGCGTCCGGCGAAACGGTATGGGGCAACCGCGAGCCGGGTTGGGCGAGTGGAGGCACGACAGGCTGAAGCCTATCCCACGACAGGCTGAAGCCTATCCCACGACAGGCTGAAGCCTATCCCACGACAGGCT
>JBBAVM010000113.1:0-8769 GCA_040397685.1 Pirellulales bacterium | reverse complement strand
CAGGCTGAAGCCTGTCCCACGACAGGCACGACAGGCTGAAGCCTGTCCCACGACAGGCACGACAGGCTGAAGCCTGTCCCACGACAGGCACGACAGGCTGAAGCCTGTCCCACGGCAAGCACGACAGGCTGAGGCCTGTCCTACGGGCGAGTGGCGTTGACGACGTCGGCGAGCGTCTCGACGGCCGTCACGATCTGCTCCTCGGTGTGCTCGGCCGTGAGGAAGAACCGCACGCGGGCCGCCGATTCGCGGACGGCCGGGTAGAGGATCGGGCGGGCGTTGATGCCCCGCTCGAGCAGCATCTGCGAGACGCGGATCGCCCGGGTCGAGCTGCCGAGGATGATCGGGATCACGGGCGTGTCGCCGCTCTCGCCCGTGTCGAGGTCGCAGTCGTGGGCCAGCTTGAGGAACAGCTCCGAACGCTCGCGGAGCCGCGTCACCCGCCATGGCTCCCGCTGGATCACCTTCAGGCCCTCGAGGGCGGCGGCCGCGTTCGGCGGCGAGCAGGCGGTCGAGAACACGAACGCCGGCGTCGTGCAGCCGAGGTAGCGGATGAGCCGCTCGCGGCCCGCGAGGTAGCCGCCGCCGGCGCCGAGGGCCTTGCTGATCGTGCCCATCCACAGGTCGCCCTCGGCCGGATCGACGGAGAAGAACTCGCAGATGCCGCGGCCGCCGGGCCCCATCGTGCCGAGCGAGTGGGCCTCGTCCACGTACAGCAGGGCATCGTGCCGCTTCTTCACCTCGATGAACCGCGGCAGGTCGGGGTAGTCGCCGTCCATGCTGTAGACGCCCTCGATCGCCACGACCACGCGCCGGTACTGGGGCCGCAGGTCGCGGAGGAGGCCGTCGAGCTGGGCGTAGTCGTTGTGGCGGAACGACCGCTTGCCGGCCTTCGAGGCGTTCGCGCCCTGCATGATGCTGTTGTGGGCGAGTTCGTCGTAAAGGATCAGGTCGCCCGCGCCGAACAGGTGATTGAACAGCGACGCGTTCGTGCCGTAGCCACAGGGGAACACGACGGCCCGCTCGGTGCCGAGGAAGGCCGCAAGCTCCTCGTCGAGCTCGTCGAGCAGCGTGTTGTTGCCCCCCACCATCCGGCTCGCCGAGGCGCTCGTGCCGAACCGGTCGATCGCGTCCTTCGCGGCACGGGCCACGTCGGGGTGTGCGGCGAGGCCGAGGTAGTCGAAGCTCGTGAAACTGACGACGTCGCGGCCGTCGATCCGGGCCACCCGGCGACGGACCGCCTCGTTCGCCAGCAAAAACGGGTTTTCGAGGCCCGCCGCCTCGAGCGCCGCCAGACGCTCCTCGAGCGCGCCGCACTCCGGGAACGGGTCGCTCCCGGCATCGGCGGCGGGTGCGTCGGGCCGCTGCGCGGCCGGCGACTGCCGCTCCACCCGCGGGGCGGCGTCTCCGCCGACGCGATCCGCGCTGTCGAACATGTGCTTGGCGATGCACTCGACGAGATCGCCGCAGGTCCGGACGTCGGCAAGCCACTCCTCACGGAACCGCATCTGGTAGCGGCCCTCGATCCGGTTGACCGCGTCGAGGAAGCCGAGGGGGTCCACCTGGGCCTCCGCGAGGCTCATGCCGGGCGTGAGGTCGCCGCGGGCGGTGTGCGGACGGACGCGGGCAAGCTCCTCCAGCACGAGTCGCGTGATCGCGGTGCGGGAATGGGCCCGCGGTTCCCCGCGTGCGGCGGCCGACGATCGATCGAGTGTGGCGCTGTCCACGAAAACTCCCTTTTTGTGGGCGCCGATCCCTGACCGGGAACGCCGCTCACTGCAAGTGGTGAAGCCCGACGTTCGACGGGCCGCTTCGGAGCGTCACTGTAGCAGGCCGGCCGGGCGATGAGCCAGCCACCCGCGCCCGCGCCGCGGTGCGGGCGCGTTCGCGGCGCGGTCGTCTCCCGGCCGCGCCGCGGCGTTTGCGAAACGGTGCGGCCTGCGCAAGGCGTGCCACGGGCAGGAGTCGCAGCGATCGCGGTCAGCCTGCGAGGAGTTTGCGCAGCACGAACGGCAGGATGCCGCCCGCCTTGAACTGGTCGAGCTCCACCGGCGTGTCGATCCGCACGAGGCAGGGAATCTCCCGCACCGACCCATCGGGCCGATGCGCCTTCACGATCACGGTGGACCGCGGCGCGAGACTCTCGAACGGGATGTCGAACGTCTCCTCGCCGGTGAGCCCGAGCTGCTGCCAGGGCTCGGGAAGCACGAGCGGCAGCACGCCCATCCCCACGAGGTTCGAGCGGTGGATTCGCTCGAAACTCGTCGCGAGCACCGCCCGCACGCCGAGCAGCATCGTGCCCTTGGCGGCCCAGTCTCGCGAACTGCCGGTGCCATACTCCGCCCCGGCGAGCACGACGAGCGGCGTGCCGGCGGCCTTGTACTTCACCGCCGCGTCGTAGACGGACATCACGTCGGTGCCCGGTAGCAGCCGCGTCACGCCCCCCTCCGTGCCCGGCACGAGAAGGTTGCGGATGCGGATGTTGGCGAACGTGCCGCGGGTCATCACGCGGTCGTTGCCGCGCCGGGCGCCGTAGCTGTTGAAGTCGGCCGGCGGCACGCCATGCTCGATCAGATACTGCCCCGCCGGGCTCGTCTTCGCGATGCTGCCGGCGGGCGAGATGTGGTCGGTCGTGACGCTGTCGCCGAGCGCCAGCAACACCCGCGCCCCGCGCACGCTCTCCGGAGCCCGCGGCTCGCGGGTGAGCTCGGCGAGGAACGGCGGCTCCTGGATGTAGGTGCTCGTCGCGTCCCAGTCGTAGAGTTCACCCGTGCTCGTGGGCACGGCGTTCCAACGCGCGTTCGACTGCCACACGTTGTCGTAGCGGGCCTGGAACTGCGTCGGCTGCACGGCAGCCGCGACGGTCGCGCGGACCTCGTCGGCCGTCGGCCAGATGTCCTTCAGGTACACGTCCTGGCCATTCGTGCCCTTCCCGATCGGCTCGCGAGCGAGGTCGATGTCGGTCGTGCCCGCGAGCGCGTAGGCCACGACGAGCGGCGGGCTCGCGAGCCAGTTGGCCTTCACGAGCGGATTGACGCGGCCCTCGAAGTTGCGGTTGCCGGAGAGCACGGCCGCGGCCACGAGGTCGCCCTCGGTCACGGCCTTCGCCACCGGATCCGGCAGCGGCCCCGAGTTGCCGATGCAGGTCGTGCAGCCGTAGCCCACCGTCTCGAACCCGAGCGCATCGAGATCCTTGTCGAGCCCCGACTTCTCGAGGTAGTCGGTGACGACGCGCGATCCCGGAGCGAGGCTCGTCTTCACCCACGGCTTCGTCGTGAGGCCCTTGGCGACGGCCTTCCGGGCCACGAGCCCCGCCGCCACCATCACGCTCGGATTGCTCGTGTTGGTGCAACTGGTGATCGCGGCGATCACGACGGCCCCGTGATGGATCGTGGCGGAACGGCCGTTGTCGTGGACCGTGCCGGTGCGGGCGAGGGCTTCTCCATCGAGCGCGAAGCCGCGCTTGGCGGTGGGCGCCGTGAGCGACTCGGCGAACGTCTTCTTCACGTCGGCGAGCGGCACCCGGTCCTGCGGCCGCTTCGGCCCGGCGAGGCTGGGCACCACGCTGCCGAGGTCGAGCGCCAGCCGCTTCGTGAACTCCGGGATCGGCGCCGCGGCGGTGTGGAAGAGCCCCTGCTCCTTCGTGTACCGCTCGACGAGGTCGATCTGGGCCTTGTCGCGCCCGGTGAGCCGGAGATAGGCGAGCGTTTCGGCGTCGATCGGGAAGAAGCCCATCGTGGCCCCGTATTCCGGCGCCATGTTCGCGATCGTCGCCCGATCGGCGAGCGACATGCCCGAGAGGCCCGGCCCGAAGAACTCGACGAACTTTCCGACGACGCCCTCCCTGCGCAGGATCTCGGTGACGGTCAGGACGAGGTCGGTGGCCGTCGCGCCCGCGGGCAGCCTGCCCGTGAGTTCGAAGCCGACGACCTCGGGCAGGAGGAGCGACAGCGCCTGCCCGAGCATCACCGCCTCCGCCTCGATGCCGCCCACGCCCCAGCCGACGACCCCGAGGCCGTTGATCATCGTCGTGTGGCTGTCGGTGCCGACGAGCGTGTCGGGCACGGCGACCTTGAGGCCCCCCTTCCCCGCCGCAGGATCGTCGCGGAGGAAGACGCAGCCGGCGAGGTATTCGAGGTTCACCTGGTGCACGATCCCGATCGCGGGCGGCACGACGCGGAAGTTCCGGAACGCCTGCTGGCCCCAGCGGAGAAACGCGTAGCGCTCGGCGTTGCGGGCGAACTCGATTTCCACGTTCTTCTCGAGCGAATCCGCCGCGCCGAAGAAATCGACCTGCACGGAATGGTCGATTACGAGATCGACCGGCACGAGCGGGTTGATCTTCTTTGGGTCGCCCCCGAGCCGCCGCATCGCCGCCCGCATGGCGGCGAGGTCCACCACGCAGGGCACGCCGGTGAAGTCCTGGAGCACGACCCGGGCCGGCTTGAACGGAATCTCCGTCTCGGCAGGCTGGGCGGCGTTCCAGGTGGCGAGCGCCTTCACGTCGGCCTGCGTCACCTCGTAGTCGTCGCAGGTCCGCAGGAGCGCCTCGAGGATCGTGCGGATCGAGTACGGCAGCCGCGAGGTGGTGGTGATCCCGGCGTCGTCGAGGGCCCGCAGCCGGTAGAGCGTGGCGGGGCCGGAGCCCGTTTCGAAGGTTGCGCGGGCGGAGAACGGATCGACGGGGGAGGCGGCCATGGCGGGTGCCCTTTCGCTGGTCTCGATGGTGTAGTCGCGTAGCCTACCGAAATCGAATCCGGCCGGAAGAATCCCCGGCGGAACAGGCGGCACGGGCCGCAGGGTTTCACACCACGTGTCCTGCGGGAGCGACCGTGGGAAACCGCTTTTTCGCCGTGAAATCTCCGGGCTTTCGGCCACCGCGAAAAATTCGCCTGCACTGGATTCGACACGGCGAAAACCTTCGGGTATGTTTTGGGTGTCAGGCGAAGTCGCCGGACACCAACCGAACACACTCGATCTCTTCAGCGGCTGTTCCCCCCCCCAAAGACCCACACCTCGATAGCCGCTCTCGGGCCCGTGGTTTCCCCAACCACGGGCCCTTTTCTTTTTTCATGCAAAACACGGACATCCTGTCCGTTTTTGCGTGGGCATTCGGAGCCGCAGCCGAGGTGCGGCTCGAATGCCGGCGGTCGCACCTCCGGGCGACCGTGTGGGGCAACCGTCACGAGCCGCTTTCGTGGAGGTGCTGCGTGAGGATTCGCTCGAGTTCGCGGACCGTCGCGGGCTGATGGTGGACGCGCGTGTGCGTCGCCGGCACCTCGATCTCACTCACGACCCCCTCGATCCGGGCGCTCGACGCGGGCACCACGCAGTCGCCGTCATCGCCGGTCAGCGACCGGTGCACCGTGCCGATCACGCTGTGCGTCGTGACCCAGCACGGGGTGCGCAGCCGCCGGAGCGACCGTAGGATCGACGACTCCGGCTCGAGGATGTCCACCGTCGTCGGCACCGATCTCTCAAAGTCGCCCTGGAAGGTGTGCGGATTGAGCGTGACGATCTCCTCGTAAACGGCCTTCGTCTGCGGCGGCTGCCGCACCGTGACCGCCGCCGCCCGGCCCACGGCCCGCGACGCGAGCGAAGACCCGGCATGCGGCGTCGCGATGTACACCACCCGCTTCACGAAGGGCAGCGGCTCGAAGAAGAAGAGCGGCCCGAGGAACTCCCTCACCTCGGGCCGCATCTGCATCTGATCGAACGGTCGGGTCGCGATCGAGTCCCAGATCGCCGTCCCCGGCGCGACCACCATCATCTTCGCGTGCAAGCCACCCATGCTGTGGCCCACGAGCACCATCTGCTTGAGCGCCGGATCCGTGCCCTGCGGATCGAGGGCCTGCACGGCCGCCCGGAGTTCGCGGCGGAGCACGGCCGACTGCTGGAGGAACGCCGCGCCGGTGGGATAGTGGTAGACCCACGGCTCGTACCGCCGATGGAACGTGGGCCAGGTCCGCAGCTCGTTGAGCAGGTCGAACCACGTGCCCTCGTCGCTCGCGAGGCCGTGGATGAAGACCACCGGGATGCGTCCCGGCTGATGCGGCTCGAGGAATTCGAGCCGCGGCTGCGTGTCGCCCCGACCGTAGGGCTGGATGAAGCCCGAGAGCCCCGCCTTGGGCGTGCCCTCCAGCACGTCGAGCAACGGGGCCGTGAGATCGGCTGCGAGCAGGGGTCGCGCCGAGCCGATGTGGACCGCCGCGATCTCGACGGGATTGGCGAGGTCGAGGATCGCCGGCGCATGATCGCGGGCGAGCGGGCCCGTGAACTTTTGCAGGAAGTTTTCATCGCCGGGCATCTTGAACCGGAGCACGGCCGTGGCCGCGAGCGACTGACGATCGGGTGTGAACCGGCCCGCAGCGACATCTGCCGCCCCGCGCTTCACCCGCACGACCACGGGCAGGCCGAACCCCGGGCGGCAGTGGTGGCGCGTGATGCGCGAGTCGCCCTGCGGCGGTGCGGCGATGACCGTGTCGATGAGCGATGCGTCGATCGGCAGGGCCCGCGTCTCGACCGGCACCACGATCGGCTTCCACGAGGGACCGAGCACGAGTCCACGCTCGGAAAAGCGTCCCTGCCGACACGCCGTCTCCAGGAGCCCCTCGAGCGCCGCCGCGTACAGCTCGGAGGCCTCTTCGAGGACGTCCGGCGCCGCGGGGCAGGTCCAGACCGCATTCCACGCCGCTTCAGCCGCCGCGTAAAAACCGTCCACCGCGCGCGGGTCGCACTTCTCGGCGAGTTTCGCCGCCGACGTGCCCCAGTCGCGAGCCCGGGTGAGCCAACTGCGGGCCTCCACCAGCGGGTCGGTCGGCGGGGTTGAGAACAGCCCCCCGCCGGCCGGCGGCGCGGCGGGCAAGCCGGCACCGGCCGCCGCGAGCGCGACGCCGACCACGATCCCTGCCAACCGATTGAGCGCTCGCTTCACACGCTTCCCCCGACACGGTGTATCGGAGGCCACCGTGCCCGCGGTCCTCACCGCCCGCGGCCGCTGCGCAGGAAATTCCACGCTTGCCAAGATTGCCGCGAACCTGCGAAGCCGTGGCAAACCGTGCGGGCGTGCGGAAAACTCCCGCAGTTCTCAGGCCCGGGCGGCGTGCTCTTCGGCGACCAGCTCGAGGTCCGACGCGAGATACTTCACGGTCGCGTTCGGCGCCAGGTTGAAGTAGACGCGACCGTCGGTCTGCCAGCGGGCGCCGTCGTAGAGAAACTCGGCCGTCGCCGCCCGCACGTTCGCCACCGCCTCGACCTCCTCCATGCCGCCACCCTCGACGGCCTCGAAGCTGACCTCGATCGCGACGAGGGCTTTGAGCCCGCCCGAACGGCGGTCGCGGGCATAGACGACGTCGTCGTCGAACTCCACGTCGGTCCACCGCAGGCCGCGCGGTTTGCCGCTCTGGCTGGCCCGCTCGATGAACTTCGCCTCGAGCTGCTCGCGCTGGCGGTGGAAGTCGCGCTGGGCGCGGGCCAACCGCTCGGCGCGTCGGGACGCCCGGATCGGCCGCAACGCCAGCGCCGTCGCCATGCCGGCCACGGCGGCGACGACGAGCGTCGCGATCAGGTACAACGCGGATCCCACGATGAAGCCTCCGGGGCCGATCCAATCCCCAGAAGTCTACGACGCCGCGCCCAACCGTCAAAAATGCCGCGCTCGACCACCCGAAAACCAGCCGCCCCATGCCCCCGAAGCCGCCGGACTCCCGCGGCCAAGGCTCGGCTCCATCCGGTCGTCGGCGCCCACCAGTCGATCGCCGGCGGGTTCACGAAGGCCGTCGAACGGGCCGTCGAGACCGGCTGCGACTGCCTGCAGGTGTTCACGCGGAACATCAACCGCTGGGACGTTTCCCCACTCGATCCGGCCGAGGCGGAGGCCTTTCGCGCCGCGGTGAAGGCCGCCGGCCTGCGGCTGGTGATTGCCCACGACTCCTATCTCATCAATCCTGCCGCCGCCGCCGCCGACCTGCGGACGAAGTCGATCGCGGGGCTCGTGACGGAACTCGAGCGGGCCGAGGCGCTCGGCATCCCGTGGGTCGTCGCCCATCCCGGCGCCGCCGGCGAGCAGCCGCGGGACGTCGCCGTGGACCGGGCGGCCGACGGGATCGCGGCGGCCCTCGCGGCGACGCGGAACCTCGCCGCGGGAGTGCTCATCGAAACCACCGCCGGCCAGGGCTCCTGCCTCGGGGCAGGCTTCGCCGAGATCGGCAGAATGCTCGCGCGGATCGACGCCCAGCCCGGGCTCCGGAGCCGGGTCGGCGTATGCCTCGACACCTGTCACGTCTTCGCCGCCGGTTACGCGCTCGCGCCGCAGGCGGCGCTCGACGCGACGCTCCGGGAATTCGACGCCGAGATCGGGCTCGAACGCCTGGTCGCGATCCATGCCAACGACTCGAAGAAAGACCGCGGCTCGCGGGTCGATCGGCACGAGGCGATCGGCAAGGGCAAGATCGGCCGCGCGGCCTTCGGGCTGATCATGAATCACCCCCGGCTGCGCGGCATCCCGCTGTTCCTCGAGACGCCCAAGGAAAATTCCCAGGGCGTGATGACGCCGGCCCAAGACCGCACGAACCTCGCCCTGCTCCGCCGACTCGCGAAGTCCGCCCGCTGACATCGGGGATCCGATACCAGAGGGCGAGAGGGTCGGCGAACGCTCGACGAGCATGCGGCCGCTGCGAGGAGACTTTTGCCGCCCTCGAGCCGGGTTGGGCGAGTTGGCGGAAGCACGACAGGCTGAAGCCTGTCCCACGATTAGGCGAGGGGTTGCCC
>JBBAVM010000112.1:0-9001 GCA_040397685.1 Pirellulales bacterium | reverse complement strand
GGCGCATCCCTTCGGGCCTGCTTCGGCTTACGCGAGGCTCGCCCGGACGGCGAGCCATCGCGGCTCGGGGCAACCTTGGCTTGGCCCGCAGCCGCGCAAGCGAAAATCGGCAGGATGCCGATGTTTCGCGCTCTTTACAGGATCCCGCCGTGCGTGCGCCACGGCGTCATGTGCGACGGCTGGTCGAGGAACCAGATGCGCTCCCACTCGTCGGTGATCGCCCGCAGGTCTTCCGACGTGTAGATCAACTGCTGGGCGCGGCGGATCGGATCGCCGGAGTAGATCGGAATGAGGCAGCCCGTGCCCGTCGAGATGAGCACGCTCGCAAGCAGGATCCAGACGGCCTTCCTCATCGCTCGGTCCTCCATGACCTCGTCACGCTGCCGTGACCACCGTTTTCCCAGCACGCATGTAGCCGATCCATGGCCATTGACGCGAGCCGAGTTGGTTTTGTCCAAGTTTCCCAGTCTGTGTTTCCCAGTCTGTGCCTCAACCGACAGAAGGCGGCGCGGATTCACCCGCCGGAGGGGGAGGTGGCTCGGCGTCGGCCCGATCGAGTTCGCGGACCCGTGCCTCCATCTCCTTGCCCGGCTTGAACGTCACCACACTCTTCGCAAGGACCGGAACCTTTTCCCCGGTGCGGGGATTCCGGGCCATGCGGGCCTCCCGTTTCTTGATCTGGAACACGCCAAAATTTCGCAGTTCGATCCGCCCCTCGCGCACGAGCGCCTCGATCAGGGCATCGAAGGTGCGCTGCACCAGTTCCTTCGTGCGGAGCTGGGGGAGATCGATCTGTTCGGCGATGGTCCGGACGATGTCTTTCTTGGTCACGGCTCCGGCCCTCCCGGGGTCGGGATTCGTCCGAAGCCTATGACTGCCAAGGATTAGTGTCAACAAGACAGCCACCGCGGCCGGCCCGAGACACCACGACTCCAACGTCTGGTATCGACCTCCTGACCGGCAAACTTCACCAAATCGGCACGACCGGACCCTGGAGCCGCAAAAGCCGCCGAAAGGCACCTTTCCCGGCGGCCAGGGCACGACCTTGGGATGCCTTCAAAAGCCACTACACTCGCGATCGCGGCCCGCTCGGGCCGGCCGAGCCTCGCTGCCATGTCCCACCCCACCACGCCTTCCCAGACCCCGCCGGCGGGATCCGTCGATCTGGCCGTGTCGTTGGGCCGGCTGCGCCTGCCGAATCCGATCCTGGTGGCCTCGGGCACGTTTGGCTACGGCCGGGAGATGGCCGGCTTCGTGGACCTCGCGCGGCTCGGCGGCGTCGTGCCCAAGACGATCACGCCGCTGCCTCGGCAGGGCAACGTGCCGTGGCGCACCGTCGAGACGGCGGCGGGCCTGCTCAACTCGATCGGCCTCGACAACGACGGCATCGACTCGTTCCTCATGAAGCTCCTGCCCTGGCTCGTGGGGTGCGGGGCGCCGGTGATCGTGAGCATCGCCGGGGCGAACCAGGCCGAGTTCGTCGAGCTTGCCCGTCGGCTCGACGCGGTGCCGGGCATCGCCGCCCTCGAACTCAACATCTCCTGCCCCAACGTGAGCCACGGCGTGGATCTCGGGAGCGATCCCGAGGCCTGCCGACGCGTCGTGGCCGGCGTGCGCGAGGCGACGCGGCTGCCGGTGCTCGCGAAGCTCACGCCGAACGTGACCGACATCGCGAGCGTCGCGAAGGGAGCCCGCGACGGCGGGGCCGACGCGCTGACCGTGATCAACACCTGCCAGGGGATGGCCGTCGATTGGCGGCGTCGCCGCCCGATGCTCGGCAACGTGATCGGCGGCCTGAGCGGACCGGCCATCAAACCGATCGCGCTGCGGTGCGTGCACCAGGTGCGACAGGCCGTCGAGATCCCGATCGTGGGAGTGGGCGGCATCATGACGATCGACGACTGCATGGAGTTCATCGTGACAGGCGCCTCGGCCGTGCAGGTCGGCACGGCCAACTTCGCCGAGCCAGTGGCGTCGATCCGGCTGCTCGACGCCCTGCCGGCGGCGATCGCGGAACTCGGGGCGACGTCGCTCGCCGACGTGGTCGGCACGCTCGTCACGCCCGCCCGTGCCGCCTGCCCTCCAGCTGCCTCCGGGAGCCCGCCCCATGCCGTCTGACCCGAGCCCTCCGGCGAAGGCCGCGCCGCCCACCCGCGTGCTCTCCGGCATCCAGCCCACCGGGCGGTTTCACTGGGGCAACTATTTCGGCGCGATCCGGCAGTACATCGACCTCCAGACCGCCGGCGAGTCGTATTACTTCATCGCCGACCTCCACGCCCTCACGACCGTCCGCGACCCGGCCCGGCTGCGGGCGCTCGTCCACGCGGCGGCGGTCGATCTCGTGGCGCTCGGCCTCGACCCTGCACGGGCCACGCTGTTCGTGCAGTCGGACGTGCCGGAGGTGACGGAACTCACCTGGCTTCTCATGACGGTCTGTCCGATGGGGCTGCTCGAGCGCTGCCACGCCTACAAGGACAAGAAAACCCGCGGCCTCGCCGCCGACGCCGGGCTCTTCACCTACCCCGTGCTGATGGCGGCCGACATCCTGGCCTACGACGCCACGGTCGTCCCCGTCGGCGAAGACCAGGTGCAGCACATCGAGGTCTGCCGCGACCTCGCCGGCACGTTCAACCACCTCTACGGCGAGGTGTTCACGCTCCCCAAGCCGCGGCTCGTCGAGGGAGGCGCGAAGGTGCCCGGCACCGACGGCCAGAAGATGAGCAAGAGCTACGAGAACACGATCGAGGTGTTCGAGGAGCTGGCCGCTCAGAAGAAGAAGATCATGCGGATCACGACCGATTCCCGGCCGATGGAGGACCCGAAGGAGCCGGAGGGAGACCACCTCTTCCAGCTCTTCTCGCTCTTCGCGCCCGAGCCCGAGCAGCTCGCCATGGCCGAGAAGTATCGCCGCGGCGGCTTCGGCTACGGTGAGGTGAAGAAGGCGCTCGTGCAGGTGGCGGCCGACTTCTTCGCCGACGCCCGCCGCCGGCGGGCCGACCTCGAGGCCGACCCGGCGAGGATCGAGGCGATCCTCGCCGACGGCGCGGCCCGGGCCCGGAAGCAGGCGGGCCGCGTGCTCGAGCGGGCCCGCGACGCCAGCGGCCTGTCCCGCGGCGCGACGGCGGCCCGGAGGCAGGCATGAACGTCCTCGGCATCGGCACCGACATCACCGAATGCCTGCGGATCGCGCAGATGATCGAGCGGCACGGCGAGCTGTTCGTGGGCCGCGTCTACACCGCCGCCGAAATCGAATACTGCCGCAGCCGCCGCATGGCCACCCAGCACTTCGCCGGCCGCTGGGCCGCGAAGGAGGCGGTGCTCAAGGCCCTCGGCACCGGCTGGCGGCGCGGCATCTCGTGGCGCGACATCGAGGTGCGGAACGCCGTCGGCGGCCGGCCCCAGGCCTTCCTCAAGGGCGGCACGGCGGAGGTCGCCGAGAAGCTCGGGATCCGCTGCGTGCTCGTGAGCATCTCCCACTGCCGCACGCACGCCACCGCCTACGCCGTCGCCCTCGACGAGGTGCCCGAGACCTTCGCGGGCATGGAGTAGGACGGGCTTCAGCCTGGCACGCTCTCACCATGTGCGCCGGCCTCGGGCTCCCCATATCCCATCGCCGGACGTTCACTGCGCCCATCCATGGGCTCCGTTCTCTCGGAGATGCCTGCGCTCCGGCATCCTGCCTGCGCTGGTCATCTCACGCCGGCTCCCGGGACATGGGGAGCCCGAAGCCTCCATTTCCATCTGAGGAGGCTCGGGGCTGCCCATGCCCTCGAGCCGGGCTATGGGAGCAAGCGCAGCCAGGATGGCGAAGCGAAGCGGGCATGCAGAGAGCGGAGGGCTGGAGGCCCGCAGCGAACGTCCGGAGAGGGGGCTGGGCAGTCACGAGCCGGGTTGGGCGAGTCGAGGCATGACAGGCTGAAGCCTGTCCTACTGGAACAGCGCCAGTTCGGCGACGCCGCCTTCGATCTGAAGGTCTTTGAGCGGCGTGCCCTCCGGGACGGGCGAAACGCCGTCGCGGCGGGTGAGGGCAAGCCTCGTCTGGCCTTTCATGTGCGCGGCCAGTTCCTTTTCAAGCGTCTTCTTCTTTTCGTCGGGCAGCTTGGCGAACGCCTCGCGGCCGCGGCACTTCGGGAAGGCGCGGCAGCCGAGCCACGGGCCGCGCTTCCCCTCGCGGAGATTCATGAGTTCGCCGCACTTCGGACAGGCGATGTCGGTGACCAGCGGTGGCGGCGAGGGAAACTTGAGGTTTCCCTTCCTGTCGAGGTTCAGGATGAACGAGGGCGGCTCGGCGGCCGCGTCGGCGGCCTTCTTGCCCTTCGGCTTCGGCGGCCGCGGCTTGTCCTCGACGAGGAAGTCGCCGAACCGGCCCGTCCGCTTCACCATCGGGACACCCGCCGGCGACAACAGGTCGATCTGTTCCGGGAGCCGCGGCTTGCCGTCGCCATCGACCGGCATCGCGAAGGAGCAGGCGGGCACCTCCTTGGGCTTGGGCGGCTTGCGCTTCTTCCCCTTGGCCGTCGTCTTGGGGGCCGCGGGCTGCTCGACGATCTTCTCGTTGAACCCGCTGCACGAGAGGAACCGCCCGCTGCGGCCGAGCCGGTATTCCAGCTGGCGGCCGCACTCGGGGCAGGCGTAGGGCGACGGATCGCCCTTGGCCTTTTCGTGCTGCTCCTGCATCGCCGTCTCGAGTTTCGGCGCGAGTTCGCCGTGGAACTCGTGGAGCATGTCGGTCCAACGCTTGGTGCCCTGGGCCACCTGGTCGAGTTCCCGCTCGATCTCGCGGGTGTAGCCGATCTCGATGAATTGGTCGCGGAAGCCGCGCTTGAGGAAGCCCGTCACCGCCTCCCCGAGGGCCGTGGCGTAGAACCGGCGGTCGCGCTGCTCGACGTACTTCCGGCTCTCGATCACGTTGATGATGCTCGCGTAGGTCGAGGGCCGGCCGATCCCCTCCTCCTCGAGCTTTTTCACGAGCGTCGCCTCGGAGTAGCGCGGGGGCGGGGCCTGGAACTTCTGCCGCGGCTCGATCTCGAAGGGCGCGAGTTCGGCTCCCTTCTCAAAGGCCGGCAGCACCTGCTCGCCGTCGTCGCGGGGCGTGCCGCTGATTCGGTAGCAGCCGTCGAACTTGAGCACGCGGCCGTTGGCCTTGAGGACGGCGCCGGTGTCCTTGTCGCTGCGGCGCAGCCGGACCGCCGTCGAATCCCATTCGGCGTCGGTGGCCTGGCAGGCCACGAAGCACTGCCAGATGAGGCGATAGAGCTTGTACTGCTCGTCGGAGAGCGCCGACGCGATCGCGTCGGGATCGCGGAAGGCGTCGGTCGGCCGGATCGCCTCGTGGGCCTCCTGCGCGCTCTCGTTGGAGCTCGAGTAGAACCGCGGCTTCTCCGGGACGTAGGCCCGGCCGTGCTTCTCCTCGAGGTAGCGGCGGGCCATGTCGATCGCCTCGCGCGAGAGGTTCGTCGAGTCGGTCCGCATGTAGGTGATGAGGCCCACGCGGCCTTCCCCGGGCAGATCGATGCCCTCGTAGAGCTGCTGGGCGATCCGCATCGTGCGGTCGGTGGACATGCCCAGCCGGCTCGAAGCCGCCTGCTGGAGCGTGCTCGTGATGAAGGGGGGGAAGGGGCGGGACCTCGTCCGCGTGACGTCGATCGAATCGACCGTGTATCGGGCCTCGGGGGCGGGCCGGCCCGAGATCCGCACCACGTTGCGGCCGCGGCCGCGGCCCGATGCGTCGGTCTCCCGCACGATCTCGACGTCGGTGAGCCCGGCGGCCTCCGCCGCCGCCCGGGCCTCTCCCGCGAGGTCGGCCTGGGAGGTGTTTTCGGCCTCGATCTTGAACGGCTTGCCGCCGACCTCGACCAGGTCGCAGGCCAGGGCCTTGTGGTCGGCGAGCCAGGCCATCCGGTCGCGGACCAGGGGCGGCCGGCCGCGGTCGTCCCGCCGGGCCATGAAGGCGGCCCACTCGGCGTGGAGGGGCTGGGCGGCGGCAACGTCGAAGGCGAGGTTGGCCGTGATCTCCCACGATTCCGCCGGCGTGAATTCGCGGATCTCCTGCTCCCGCTCGACGACGATCCGCGTGGCGACGCTCTGGACGCGGCCGGCGGACAGGCCGCCCGCCACCTTTTTCCAGAGGATCGGCGAGACCTGGTAGCCGACGATGCGATCGACGATGCGGCGGGCCTGCTGGGCCTCGACGCGGGGCATGTTGATCGGCCGCGGCTGCTGGAATGCCTTCAGGATCTCCGACTTCGTGATCGCGTCGAACGTCACCCGCTTGGCCCGGCCGGGGTCTACGCCGAGCACCTGCGTGAGGTGCCAGGCGATCGCCTCCCCCTCGCGGTCCAAGTCGGTCGCAAACCAGATCTCGCTCGCGTCCTTGGCGAGTTTCTTGAGCTCTGCGACCTTCTTCTTCTTGTCGTCGTCAACTTCGTAGGTCGGGGCGAAATCGTGATCGAGGTCCACGCCGGGCACCGGCTGCTTCGAGCCCTTGGGAGCGCGGCTGGGGAGGTCGCGGATGTGGCCGATCGAGGCCTCGACCACGAACCCCGGGCCGAGGTACTTGCCGATCGTCTTCGACTTCGCCGGGCTCTCGACGATCACGAGCTGGTAGTCGCCGGCGGTCGCCCGGTCGCCCTTCGGGCCCGGCGTCGCTCTGGCCTTCGAGCCTGATCGCTTCGGTCGTGAGGGTTTCTTGGCCATCGGTTCCCGGGGGGTGCGGGGAGGCGGTCTGGGATTGGCGCACGGAGCCGTGGCGCTACAATCTTCGGCCTGCTGCGATCGGACAGCGTTACCCTCCCCTCTCTTTGCTTGTCAAGCCTCCGGCGGGCCGCCCGTCGGCAAGATTGACCGCAGGCGGTGCCATGGCCGGCTCTTTTGACGTCTTTCGGAAGTATCAGCGTTCCCTGCTGGTTGCGGTCGCGATCCTCGCGATGCTCGCGTTCTTCGTGCTCCCGCCCTTCCTGCAGATGGGCGGGTCCGCGCCCGCGGGCGATCCAGTCGTGGCCCGGTGGAGCGGGGGCGAAATCCGCGAGGGTCAGCTGGAGCGGGGCGTCGCGATGCGGTCGGTCGTGAACCGGTTTCTGGTCGAGGCCGCGGTCGCCGCGGGCCGCGACCCCTCGCGCCTCCCGCTCTTTCCGGAGTCGGAGGAGGCGGTCGTGCGGACGACCCTCGTGAACGAGGAGGCCCGGCGCAACGGGCTCTCCGTGAGCGACACGGCGATCAATGATTTCCTGGCCCAGTGGACCAACAACCTCGTGCGGCCGGAGCAATTGGGCGAGATCATCGCGGGCCTGCGGCTGGGGCCGACGGCCGTCTCGCAGCACGACCTCTTCGAGGCCCTGCGGGCGGAACTCACCGGCCGCAACATGCTGTTCATGTTCCAGACCGGCTTCTCCGGCGATCCGCCGGGCTGGCGGTGGGACTATTTCAAGCGGCTGGAGCAGAAGGCGACCGTGGAGGTCGTGCCCGTGCCGGTGCAGACCGTCGCGGCCGACGTGCCGGCGCCGGGGGAGTCATCGCTGCGGGCGTTCTACGAGCGCTCCAAGGACGACTTGCCGAATCCGCGGAGCGATGAGCCCGGATTTCGCCGGCCGCGGCGGGCGAAGTACGAGTATTTCGTGGCGCGGCGCGAGGCATTCGAGAAGGAGGCCGCCAAGGAGGTGACCGACGAGGAGATCGCCGCCTTCTACGAGAAGAACAAGGCCTCGATGTTCCGGGCGGCGGCGGAGTCGAAGCCCGCGGCCGACAAGGCAGAAGGGGCCGATCAGCCCGCCGGCAAGGAGGACGGCAAGGAGGACGGCAAGGCGACGGAGAAATCCGCGGAGCCGAAGCCTGCCGCCAGCCCGCAGGGAGCCGTGCCGCAACGGCGGAGCGTGCAAGTCGTCGCGTTCAAGCAGCCCGCGGCGGCGGCGCCGAAGGGCGATGCAACCAAGCCGGAAGGCGACGCCGCACGGCCGAAGACCGACGCCCCGCAGCCCGCGGGAGAGGCCGGCAAGCCGGCTGTCGAGGCTGCGACGCCGGCAGCCGAAAGCGAGACAGCGACCGCGACGGCGCTCGATTTCGAGCCGCTCGAGAAGGTCAAGGACCGGATCCGTGAGCAACTCGCCCGCGAGAAGGCCACGGCGCGGATCGACGCGGTGTTCTCGGCGATCGCGGGAGATATCGGCCGGTACGCGGAGGATCTCGCCCTCTGGAAGGCCAGGGGCACGGGAGCCGCGCCGGCGGCTCCGGACATCGACCTGATCGCCACGAAGCAGTCGCTCGAGGCCGGCCGCTCGGATTTCGTCACCGCGGAGCAGGCGGTGGCGGCCGGCGGCATCGGCCAGAGTTTCGAGTTCGTTCCCGACCAGAGCAGCCGTTTCGGCATCCGCCAGCAAAACTGGCTCGATGCGATCTTCGGTGAAAACACGATGACGCTCCGGCCGGTCACGTCGAGGGACGTGGCGGGCAACCGCTACCTGTCGTGGAAGACCGAGGACCAGGCCGAGGTCACGCCCTCGTTCGAACAGGCACGGGACGACGTCGAGTTCGCCTGGCGGATCATCGAGGGCCGTGGCCTCGCGCGGAAGAAGGCCGAGGACATCGCGACGCGGGCCCGCACCGAGAAGCAGTCGTTTGAAATGCTCCTCGGCGGCAGCGAGACGCTGAAGGCGACGAAGGTCGGGCCGTTTTCGTGGCTGACCCTCGGCCCGTCGGGGCAGCCCGTGCTCGCCCAGCCCGAGGGCGTGCAGATGCCCGGCGACGACTTCATGACCGCCGTCTTCGCCCTCGAGCCCGGCCAGACGGCCGTGGCCTTCAACGAGCCCAAGACCGTCTGCTACGCGATCCGTCTCGACACGCTCGAGCCGCCGCCGGCGGAACTGCGGGAGAAGTTCCTCGAGGCCCGCTCGGACCCGCGGCGGATCGGCGCCGTGGCCCAGGGGGAATTCTCCCGGTCGTTCGGCGACTGGCTCGCCGGCCTCGAAAAGCGCTACGGCCTCACGTGGTCGCGCCAGCCGCGCCGGTA
>JBBAVM010000111.1:0-9010 GCA_040397685.1 Pirellulales bacterium | reverse complement strand
CTCTGGGCCGACATCCTGCTCGACAACGCCATGCCGGTCGCGAAGGCCCTGTCGCGGGTCGCGGCAGCCACCGAAAAGCTGCTCGCGGCCCTCGAGAAGGGCGACCGGCGCAAGCTCGTCGCCCTGCTCGCCACCGCCAAGGAGGGCCGTGATGCTGTGGGAAGTTGACGTCTGCCTGCGCGACGCCGACGCCGACCACGCGGCCCGCGCCCTCGTCGCCGGCGCCGCCGAACTGGCGATCGCCGGCTGCACGCGCGCCCGTTCGACCGCCGGCTGGCTGATCGAAGGGGAGATCTCCCGCCCCGAGGCGGAGCGACTCGCCGCGCGGCTGCTCGCCGACCCGGTCACCGAGTCGGTCACGGTCGCGGAGGTGGGCGATGCGGCCCTCCTCGCCGGCCCGGCCGGCCTGCCGACGGCGCTCCACGTCCTCCCGCGCACCGGCGTCACCGATCCCGCGGGCCAGAGTGCGTGCGAGGCGATGCGGCTCCTCGGGGTGGAGCCCGTCGCGGTCCGGAGCGTCCGCAAGTATTGGCTGCCGTCGCTGCCGCCGGCCGACGTCGAACGGCTCGCCTGGAAGCTGCTCGCGAGCGAGGCGATCCACGACGTCGTCGTCGGCCCGCTCGCGCTCGCGACCCTCGGGGGCGGGCGGCCGTGGACGTTCACGCAGGAGACGGTCCGGCTCGAGGGGCTCGACGACGCGGCCCTCGCAAAGGTGAGCCGCAGCCGGTCGCTCGCCCTCTCGCCGCGCGAACTCGCCGCCGTCCGCGACCACTTCCGCGGGCTCGGCCGCGATCCGTGGGAAATCGAGCTCGAGACCATCGCGCAGACCTGGAGCGAGCACTGCTGCCACAAGACGCTCGGGAGCCCGATCGACCACGTCGGCCCGGCGGGCCCGGTGCGGTTCGACAACCTGCTCAAGGAGACGGTCTTCGCGGCCACGCGCACGATCCGCGAACGGCTCGGCCCGCACGACTGGTGTGTGAGCGTGTTCCGCGACAACTCGGGCGTGGTGCGGTTCGACGGCGACCACGACATCTGCGTGAAGGTGGAGACGCACAACCATCCCTCGGCGATCGAGCCCTACGGCGGCGCGGCGACCGGCCTCGGCGGCGTGATCCGCGACGTGCTCGGAACGGGGCTCGGGGCCAAGCCGATCGCCAACCTCGACGTGTTCTGCGTCGGGCCGGCCGACACGGCGCCGGACGACCTGCCGCCCGGCGTGATCCATCCGCGGCGGCTGCTCGCCGGCGTCGTGGCCGGCGTCCGCGACTACGGCAACCGCATGGGCATCCCCACGATCGCCGGCGCGGTCGCGTTTGATCCAGGCTACCTCTGCAACCCGCTCGTCTTCTGCGGCACGGTCGGGATCATGCCCCGGCACTCCGCGGCGGGCGCGGCCGTGCGGGCCGGCGACCTCGTCGTCGTCGCCGGGGGGCGCACCGGCCGCGATGGCATCCACGGCGCGACGTTCTCGAGCGAGGAGCTTTCGAGCGCGAGCGAGAGCCAGTCGGGCGGCGCCGTGCAGATCGGGCATGCGATCCACGAGAAGATGCTCTCCGACTTCGTGCTCGAGGCGGCGCGGCAGGGGCTGTTCCACGCGATCACCGACTGCGGCGCCGGCGGGCTCTCGAGTGCCGTCGGCGAGATGGGCGCCACGCTCGGTGCGACGGTCGATCTCGAGAAGGTGCCCCTCAAGTACGAGGGCCTCTCGGCGACCGAGGTCTGGATCTCGGAGGCGCAGGAGCGGATGGTGCTCGCCGTCGCCCCGGCCGACTGGGAACGGCTCGCGGAGGTCGCGGCCGACGAGGGGGTCGAGGCCACCGCCATCGGCACGTTCACGGGCACCGGGAAACTGCTGCTCCGCTGGCACGGCCGCACCGCCGGCGATCTCGAATGCCACTTCCTCCACGAGGGCCGGCCGAAGGCACGGCTCGAGTCGCGGTTCGTCCCGCCGGCGATCGAGCCGCAGGTGTGGTCGGAGCGGCTCGGCGCGGGTGCGACCCTCGATGCGGCGCTCGTCGCGGTGCTGTCGCTGCCCGACGTCGCGAGCAAGGAGTGGATCATCCGGCAGTACGACCACGAGGTGCAGGGCGCGAGCGTGATCAAGCCGCTCGTCGGCCCCGGCTCCGGCCCCGCCGACGCGACGGTGATCCGCGGCGTGCTCGGCCGCGACCGCGGCATCGCGCTGGGCGTCGGCCTGCGGCATCGGCTCGGCACCCGCGATCCCTACCAGATGGCCGCCGGAGGGATCGTCGAGGCGATCGCCAACGTCGTGGCCACGGGCGCCGATCCGGACCGGATCGCCCTGCTCGACAACTTCTGCTGGGGTGACACGCGCCGCCCCGAATCGCTCGCCACGCTCGTCGAGGCCTGTCGGGCGTGCCACGACATGGCGCTGGAGTTCATGGCGCCGTTCGTGAGCGGGAAGGACAGCCTCAACAACGTGTTCGCCTGGACCGACGCGACGGGCACCCACCGCGAACTGTCGATCCCGCCGACACTCCTGGCGACGGCCCTCGGCCAGATCGACGACGTGCGGCGGGCGGTCACGTCGGACTTCAAGCGCGCCGGGGATCGCCTCGCGATCGTCGGCCTCTCGTGCGGCGACCTCGCCGGCAGCCAACTCGAACTCCTCGGGCTCGTGCGCGGCGGCCGGGGGCCCGCGGTCGATCCGGCGGCCTGCCGCGCCGCGTTCCACGCGGTGAGCGAGGCCGCCCGCGCGGGAATCCTGTCGGCCTGCCACGACTGCTCCGACGGCGGACTGCTCGCGGCCGTCGCCGAGATGGCGATCGCCGGCGGGCTCGGCGCCCGAGTCGATCTCGACGCCACCCCGAGCGAGATCGCCGTGCCGACAGCCGCGCGGCCGTTCGCGACCGCCTTCACCGAGACGCCGGGACGGTTCATCTGCGCCGTGCCGGCCGCCGTGGCCGAGCGGTTCGCCGGGGTGATGCAGGGCGTCCCCTGGGCCTGGCTCGGCAGCGTGACTCCCGAGGCTGCGCTCGAGATCACCGCCGCCGGCGCGGCGGTGCAGGTGCCCCTCGACCGGCTGGCCCGGGCCTGGCGCACCGCTGCCGGCGCGGAAAGGAGCCGTGGCTGATGCTTTCGCCTCGCGCCCTCGTGCTCCGCGCTCCGGGCACCAATTGCGACCACGAGACGGCCCACGCCTTCGAACGCGCCGGCGCGATCGCACGGCGGGTCCACGTGAAGGCGCTCGCAGAGAAGCCGACGCTCCTCGACGACATCCAGATCCTCTGCATCCCCGGCGGATTCTCCTACGGCGACGACATCGCGAGCGGCCGTATCTTCGCGCTCGAACTGGCCTTGCGCCTCGGCGATGCGCTGCGCGGCTTTCGCGATCGCGGCGGCCTCGTGCTCGGTATCTGCAACGGGTTCCAGGTGCTCCTCCAGACAGGGCTGCTCCTCGCCGACGCCGAGGGTCGGCCGCGGGCCGCCCTGGCCCACAATCGGTCCGGCCGGTTCATCGACCGCTGGGTGCGGCTCGAGGTGCGCGGCACGAAGTGCCCATTCCTTCACGGCCTCGACGCGGCGTTCGACCTGCCGATCGCCCACGGCGAGGGGCGGTTCGTGACCGCGTCACAGGCCGACCTCGACGCATTCGATGCGGCCGGCCAGCTCGTGCTGCGCTACGCGGCCGACTCCACGGGCAGCCCCACCAACCCCAACGGCGCCGCCGCCGACGTCGCGGGCGCGTGTGATGCAACCGGCCGCGTGTTCGGGCTGATGCCGCATCCCGAACGGTTCATCGACGCCACGCACCATCCCGCGTGGAGCGGCCGGTTCGACACCGCCGCCGCCGGCGCGGGCCTCGCCGTCTTCACCAACGCCGTGAAAACGGTCTCCTGACGGACGTTGACGGCGCGCGCCCGCGGCCGCTACCCTCCCCGCCCCATCCTGCCCGCCTTGGCGCGGGCCTGCCCAGGACGAGGCGTCGATCCGATGCGCCGCTCCATGCGCCACTTATGGCGTCACGTCGCGTGCGTGGCCCTGAGCCTCGCACCGGTGGCGGGCTGCCGGTTCGGCATCCTCGCCGACGCGTCGTCGGGGTGGCCGCGGGCCACGCCGGCGTTGAACGAGCAGGACGCGCCGGCCGATCGCGCGGCGCCGCCGGGACAGCGACCCGCACCGCGAACCGTGCCCCTGGAGATCGTGTTCATCCGCGCCGACGAGCATGACGCGGCTTGGCAGGAGGATCTCTGGAACCTCGCCGACGAGCAGGCACTCGACGGCGGCCTGCGGCGGCGAATCGCCGCGAACGGGCTGCGGGCAGGCCTGCTGAACGGTCACCTGCCGCCCGAACTCGCCGCGCGGCTCGAGCCGGCCGCGCCACCGGCCGACCCCGGAGAACTCCCTGCGGACGAGGTCGAGCGACCGTCGATCGTGCGCCGGCTCCTCAACCTGTTGCCGGGCCGCGACAACGAGGTGGTGGCCGCGACGAAACTCGACGAGCTGATCGTCTTCGAGCACGACGGGAACGAGGTGCATGGCGGCACGTATCGCGACGCCACGACCACCTTCGCGCTCAAGGCCTGGCCCGCCGCCGACGGCAGGGTGCGGGTCGAACTGGTGCCGACGATCAAGCACGGACCGCTCGAACGTTCGTGGGTCGGCGAGGAGGGGGCCTTCCGGCTCGAGACCGGCCAACGGCGTGAACCGCTCGACCGGCTCACCGTCGCGGCGACGATCCCGCCGGGCGGCACGCTTCTCGTCGGTGCGGCCGGCGACAGCTCGTCGTCGGTGGGTGACGCCTTCTTCCTCGACCGGGCGGAGGGGCGACACGCCCGGCGACTGCTCGCGATTCGCATGCGTGGGCGACCGGTCGATCCCCTCTTCCGGGCGCACGCCTCGCCGACGACCTCCGGTGTCGAGGCGACCACCGACGCATCCGGTCGCGCTGGACCGTAAGACGCGGCAAACTGCGGCGACCCTGCCGCCTGGTGCACGGCATCCCCACGGCAGGATGCGGAAACTGAGTCATCGGGACCCACGTCGCAGGGGCGGGGTGGGCGGGCGGGCTTGCGAAAGTCGATCCCTACCCATGGTGGATGTGCGGCGATGTCGCCGGCACCCCGGCAGGGAACTCACCAATGTCAGCCCAGACGTCCAACCGGCGCCCGTCGGCCCGCTCGCAACGACCGCGGGCGGCGACCGTGCTCGCGGCCGCCTTCCTGGCCGGAGCCGCGGCGGCGGTGGGCGTGAATCGATCGCTCGACGTGCATCTCGCCCAGCGGCAACCCCGCGTGGAGAGCGAGCCGATCTTCGTGGCCCTGCGTTCGCTGCCGCAGGGATCGCCGGTGACGGTCTGGGACGTGGCGCTACGCGACTGGCCGAAAGCGATGCTTCCGGCCGCCGCGATGCGGCCCCGCGACTCGTTCGACGGCATGGTGCTCCGGCACGCCGTGCGGGAAGGCCAGCCGCTCTTGAGCGTGCAACTGGTGAAGGCGGAGGCGGCACAGGACCGGCAGGTGGCCGACGCTGCACTCGTTCCTCCGGCTCCCGTTTCAAGCGACTCCGCCGTGCCGCAGCCCGATCTCTGGGCCCCGGCGGAACTCCCCGCCACGAGCGCCGCCGCCGCGCCGGGCGCCGTCGCAGCGCCGAGCGTTGCCGAGACGCCGGACGGAATCGCCGCATCGAGCACGATCGCAACGTCGCAGCCCTCGCCCGAGCAACCCGAGCCCACGCTGGCTGAAGCCGCGCCTGCCGAGTTGCCGGTGGCCGCACCCGCGGTGCCCGAGAGCGTGCTGGCGGAACCCGTGGTCACCAGCCCCGTGTTCGTGGCCGATGCCGCCTCGACCGACGTCGATCCCGTGCAGTCCACCGCACAACCACAGCCGACGGACGAGCCGCCCGTCACGGAGTCTCGGGCACCCGTGGCACGCTATCTCGTCGTTCCCGAACGGATCGCCCTGGAGGCCGACCGTTCGTTCGTGCCCGCTCCGCAACCGGCGCCCGCGACCCCGGCCGCGCCGGAAGCCACCGCATCCACGACGCCATCGGCGACGAAGGCCGCCTCGATGCCGAAGAGCCGCTCCGCGACCGCGACCGACCGCACCTCGTCGAATCGCGGTCGGCAGTCACAATCGCCGCGACCGCCCCGCTCGGCATCGAGCCCGCCCGCGGCCGCGCCGCAGAAGGTCGCATCGCAACCGGGCGGCCTGCAGAAGGCCGCACCATGGTCGCTGCGGTCGATGCTGCCGAGCCTGTCGCTGGGCATGGGCGCCGCCGCTCCGGCATCGAAGCCCCAGCCTTCGAAGCCCCAGACGCAAACGCCCCAGACGCGCCGGCCTTGAACACGACGAACCCCACGAGCCGGCAGCCTGTGACGTAGAAGGGGCCGACTGGAAACTCGGGCCGCGCATCGCGGCCGGCCATGATCACCATCCGCCCGCCTTCGGCGAGGAGGCCGACGGCGTCGTCGAGGTCGGAGCGGTGGTGATCGACCCGACCGCGATCACGTCCAGCGGGACGGTATGCGTGATGAAGGCGGCTTTCATCACGGCTTCCCGGACGTCCCCGCCGCTTCGGCCGTGGACGCCACCGCGCCGCGCGGCGCCAGCAGCAGCATGCTGACACCCGCGAGGGCTGCAAGGAGCCCGGCGCCGGCCACAACCGACAGCCCCCGCGACAGCGCCCCGGCAAACCGGGCCCGACGAAGCACAGCGAGTTCCTGGTCGGCGGGGGGCCGATACACGCTCGCTCGGGAGAGTTCACCGGTCCAGCCGCGATACACCGCAAGGTCGTCGGCCGCCAGAATCATGGCCCGCAACGCCTGCTCGTCGATGGCGGAGGTGGGACCGCGGTCGAGCCAGGTTGCGGCGGCCAGGGCCGTGATGAAGATGATCGAGCCCAGAAGCGTCGCCGCATGGGCGGGCCTCCACGCCCCCGCCGGTTTCACCCCGAAGGACTCCCGCCGCCCGAGCTGCCCCAGATCCCGGAGCTTCGGAACGGCGACATCCCGCGCGCACCGCGGGCAGGTGACGCGGCCCCCCGCCTGCCCCGCCGTGACGGGGATCTCGGCACCGCACTCGCAGGGAAGCCCGTACGTCGTCATGCCGTTGGCCATCGACCGAAATCCACGCAGAAGGGGGGACTGGAACCGGGAACGGGATGCGGGGGCGCCCGCAGAAATTCGCCGCGCGGTTTTTTTTACCATTCGCCGCTCGAATTCCCGAAATTTTCGCCCGTTCGGCCAAAAAAAAGTTGGCCTCCCGCACCCGCGAGCGCCATAATCGTGGGCCTTTCCGGCAGCCCGGCCTCAGCCGATGATTCCCATCTTTTCCTGTTCGGGCCCGCAGCTTCGCCATTTCAGCCAGTCGGACCCGCACCACGCTGTTTTTTTGACCACTGGACTTGGCCGCGCCTTGAATCACACTGTCGGCCACACGAAAGATGGAATCGACCTGCTGACGGGATGCAACCGGAGCGGCACCCCGATGGAATGCCCGGCGTCGTAGCCCGGGCCTCTCGATCCCTGAAGGAGCACAGCCTTGTACGATTCGCTGCTGGATGAACTCGAAGACGACGTCGTCTCCAATCCCCAGGAAGTGGAGGACCTGACGGTCAAGGTGGTCGATGCCGAAGAGGCTGACGCCGATCTGCTCGTCGACGAGGACGCCGGCCCGCTCGCCGAGGGCGAGATCGAAGCGGAGGCGGAGGCCGAGGCCGAACCCGACGGCTCGAGCGAGGCCGAGGAGTCGCTGATCGAGCAGGTGGAGAACTGGTCGGACGATCCGGTCCGCATGTACCTGACGCAGATGGGCGAGATCCCCCTGCTCACCCGCGCCCAGGAGATCCATCTCGCGCGGCAGATCGAGACCACGCGGGCGCAGTTCCGGGCCAAGCTGCTCGAATGTGAGTACGTCTGCCAGCAGTCGTTCAAGGTGCTCTCGCGTGTCCATCGCGGCGAACTCCCGTTCGACCGGACCGTGCAGGTGTCGGTGACCGACCGGCTCGAGAAAGACCAGATCCTCGGTCGCCTCCCGCACAACCTGCGGACGCTCGAGCAGTTGCTCGGGCAGAACAAGGCCGACTACCGGATCGCCCTCTCGAAAAAGCGGAAGATGGCGGAACGGCGCGAGGCGTGGGCCCGGCTCGGCCGGCGCCGCCGGCGGTGTGTTCGGCTCATCGAAGAGCTCGGCCTGCGCACGCAGCGCATCGAGTCGCTGATCCCGACGCTCGAGGGCTTCGTCGCCCGCCTGCGCGAACTGAAGTCGAAGATCGACGCCCACAAGAAGACGAAGCAGCCACCGGCCGCCCGGCAGAAGCTCGTGGACGAATACCGCATGATCCTCAAGGCGTGCCAGGAAACGCCGACGAGCCTCAAGCGGCGCATGAACGAGATCCGCGAGATCTACGCCCGCTACCAGAAGGCGAAGCGGGGCCTGTCGGAGGGCAACCTCCGGCTCGTGGTGTCGATCGCGAAGAAGTATCGCAACCGCGGCCTGTCGTTCCTCGACCTGATCCAGGAGGGCAACGCGGGCCTGATGCGGGCGGTGGACAAGTTCGAATACCGCCGCGGCTTCAAGTTCTGCACCTACGCCACCTGGTGGATCCGGCAGGCGATCACCCGCGCGGTGGCCGACCAGAGCCGCACGATCCGGATCCCGGTGCACATGGTGGAGACGATGAGCCGCGTGCGCAACGTGGCCCGGACGCTCCTCCAGGAATACGGCCGCGAGCCGACGATCGAGGAGATCGCCGCCCGCGCCGGCACGCCGGTGGACGAGACGCGGCGCGTGACGGCGATGAGCCGCTACCCGATCAGCCTCGATCGCCCGGTGGGCAACAGCGAAGACAGCCATTTCGGCGACCTGCTCCCCGACCAGGGCGCCGAGAACCCGGCCGTGGGCGCCGCCCAGGAGATGCTCCGTAACCGGATCGCGAAGGTGCTCAAGTCGCTCTCCTACCGCGAGCGCGAGATCATCAAGCTCCGCTACGGCCTGGGCGACGGCTACAGCTACACGCTCGAGGAAGTGGGCCACATCTTCAAGGT
>JBBAVM010000110.1:0-9060 GCA_040397685.1 Pirellulales bacterium | reverse complement strand
AGGCTTCAGCCTGTCGTGCCGTCGCCGCCGTCCCGGCGTCGGCTCCGGCTTTCGGTCGATGGGACGTCGGCCAAGGCACCATGGCACGATGCCATGGTGCCCGTGCAGTGGCCCAGCTACGACGGCTCCTGAGGAAGGGGCAACCCCGAAGCGGTTCTACGGAAGCCCGAAGCGCAAGCGAGGGACGCACGGGATTCCCTCGCTTGCGCTTCGGGCTTCCGTGACGCTTCGGGCTCCCCCGTGTCCTGGGAGCCGGCGTATTTGGCAAGCGCAGCCATGGATGGCGCAGCGGAGCCTGCCTACCGCACGACTGCGACCGGCAGCGAGTTGCCGAACGTCGTGAAGTCCTTGAACGTCCAGACGACCTGCTTTTCCGGCGTGACCTCGACGATCTGCGGGTTGTCGGGACCGGCATGGCAGTTCACGAACCGCGTGTTGCCGTTCGGCAGCCGCTCCACCTGCGTCACCCAGGCCAGCGTGATCCCCTCGAGATCGTGCTGCTCGACCTTCCACACGATTTCCTTTTCAGGGGAAACCTCCAGCACGGAGTGGCCGTTGCCCGTGCCGATGAGCGTGTTGCCGGTGGCGAGCCTGACGGCCGAATAGACCTGGTCGCCGAATGCCTCGGGGCCATGGCCGCCTTTCCGAGGCTTGTCGAAGAGCGGCACGTCGAACTCCCAGACGACCTTGCCCGCCGGATCGTATTCCCTGACCACGCCATCCTTCTCGTGGGCCACGAGGTAGGTGCCGGCGGCGGTCTTTCGGGCGTTGCGGGTGTCGGAATGCGCGGAGGGGGCATCGACCGTGAGCTTGATCTCACGAACCAGGTTGCCGTCGTGATCCACCTCGATGATCCGGGCCGGGCCCGATTCGACGATCATCGTGATGCCGTCGGGGAGCCGCTCGAAGGCGTGAACCTCGACCGTGCGGCCGGCGTTGCCGTTCCGCTTGGCGTTGTAGTCCCAGATCGGCTTGTGGTGCTCGTCGAGTTCCACGATCCGCGTCCAGCCGTCCTGGTAAAGGATGTGGCCGTCGGGCAGCCGGTGCAGGTCGTGAATGGCCCCGACCGGCAGCCGCCATTCGACGCGGCCGTCGGGCCCGATCGCGGCGAGCGTCTTGGTGGAGGAGTCGGCGGCGATCACGCGGTGCGGCGTGCCCGTCTGCACGGCGGTCGCCGGCGCCGCGGCGTGCACACGCGCAGCCAGCAGGGCGAGGGAAAGGGTGAGCAGCCTCATGCCAGGATCTCCTTGATGGGTTGCACGTGCTCGACGCCGACGAGTTTCTGATCGAGGCCGCCAAAAAAATAGCTCAGCCGGTTCGGGTCGAGGCCGAGGCAGTGCAGGACCGTCGCGTGCAGGCTCTTCACGTGGAAGCCGGTTCGGCCGTCGTGCTCCGGCGCGATCGCGGCGGCGCCGAGTTCGTCGGTCTCCCCCACGCTCACGCCTCCCTTGATGCCGCCGCCGGCCATCCACATCGTGAAGCCGAACGAGTTGTGGTCGCGGCCGGTGCCCTCGGCATACTCGGCGGTCGGCTGCCGGCCGAACTCGCCCCCCCAGATCACGAGCGTGCTGTCGAGCAACCCGGATCGCTTCAAGTCGGTGAGCAGGGCCGCGATCGGCTGGTCGGTGTTGCCGGCGTGGAACTCGTGGTTCTTCACGAGGTCGCCGTGGGCGTCCCAGTTGTCGTCGTTGTGGGCGCCGCCCGAGTAGAGCTGGATGAACCGCACGCCCCGCTCCACGAGCCGCCGCGCGAGGAGACAGCGCCTGCCAAAGTCGGCCGTCCGTGGGTTGTCGAGGCCGTAGAGGTTCTTCGTTTCGTCCGTTTCGCGCGCCAGGTCCACGGCCTCGGGGGCGTGCTCCTGCATCTTCCAGGCGAGCTCGTAGGCGGCGATGCGGGCGGCGAGCTCGGTGTTGTCGCCGCGCGAGAGCAGGTGGGCGGAGTTCGCCTCGCGGAGGGCGTCGAGCATCGCCCGCTGGGCCGCAAGCGGCATGTCGTCGGGTGGGGCCAGATCGAGGATCGGGGCCCCCTTCGAGCGCAAGAGCGTGCCCTGATAGGTGGCCGGCATGAACCCACTCGACCAGTTCTTCGCCCCCGAGATCGGCCCGCCGGTGGGATCGAGCATGACGACGAAGCCGGGGAGGTTCTCGTTCACGCTGCCGAGGCCGTAGTTGACCCACGAGCCGAGGCAGGGCGCTCCCGACTGGATCTTGCCGGAGTTCATCTGCAACATCGCCGAGCCGTGGATCGGGGAATCGGCCGTCATCGAGTGGACGAAGGCGATGTCGTCGACGTGCGTCGCGATGTGCGGAAACAGGTCGCTCACCCACTTGCCGCACTGGCCGTACTGTTTGAAGTTCCACTTGGGCCCCACCACGCGGCTTTCGCTCCGCTCGCCTCCGCGGCCCTTGGTCTTCACTTTGATCGTCTGGCCGTCGAGCGGATAGAGCCGCGGCTTGTAGTCGAAGGTGTCGACGTGGCTGGGCCCGCCGTACATGAAGAGAAAGATCACACTCTTCGCCTTCGGCGCGAACATCGGCGGCTTCGCCGCCAGCGGATTGGCGAACGGAACGCCCGTGGCGGCGTGCGTCTGGCGGGCGAAGAACCCGCCGTCGAGGAGGCCGGCGAGCGCAAGCCCCGTGAACGCCCCCCCCGCCTCCCAGAAGAACTCCCGACGGGTGCGACGGCAGAAGGATCCACGGGGTGATGCTGGGGCCGGCGTCATGGCATGACTCCAATCGACAATCGGGTGATCAGTCGAGATAGATGAATTCGTTGAGGTTCAGGACCATCAGGCAAAAGAGCTCGACCGCGCGACTGGGGCCGACGCCGTCCTGATCCTCGAGCGCGTCCACGAGGGCGACGCCCCTGGACACCTCGTCGTCGTGCACCGGCCGGACGAGGGCGATCTCGAGTGCCCGGCGGACGATCGCGGCGGTGTCGTCATCGGCCGAGGCGCCGGGTTGCGTGTTGGCCGCCAGCGCCTCACGGCGCGCACGGTCGGCCAACAGGCGAGATTGCTTGTGGAGAAACTCACCATTCATCATCCCGAGTGCCTGCGTCGGCTGCGTCGTCACGAAACGCACCGGGCACGACGTGTCGGTGTCGGCGACGTCGAAGTCGGCGACGATCGGCGTGATCAACGACCGCTTCACGTGCGCGTAGATCGTGCGCCGAGCCTGCTCTTCCGGTGGCGACGTGCCCCAGCCGTCCCCTGGCCGTGACTGGCCGGCCATCACCTCCTTGGGGATCTCCGGATAGACGCCGGGCCCGAACATCTTCGGGTTGAAGACGCCGCTCGCCACGTGGATCGAGTCGCGGATCTCCTCGGCCGCCAGCCGGCGCATGTCGAACCGCCAGAAGGCGTCGTTGAGCGGGTCTTTCGCAAACGCCTCCGCGTTGCCGGTCGATGCCCCGCGGTAGGCCTCCGACAGCAGGATCAGTTTGTGGAGGGCCTTGAGCCGCCAGCCGTTCGCGACGAGCTCCGCTGCGAGCCAGTCGAGCAGTTCAGGATGGGTCGGCGGATCGGCGGCGAAGCCGAAGTTGTTCGGACTGCGCACGATCCCGCGGCCGAAATGATGCTGCCAGATCCGGTTGGCCATCACCCGCGCGGTGAGCGGGTTGGCGGAAGACGCGATCCACTTCGCGAGGGCGGTGCGCCGGCCGGTGGTCTTGGCGTCGGCGGGGAGGGACGGAATCTCCGGCTTCGGGGCCCTGAGCACCGCCGGAAACGCCGGCTCGACCCGGTTTTCAGGCTTGAGTTCGGCATGCGGATTCCCTCGGTAGAAGACGTAGGTCGGCTTGGGATCCTTGCCGAACTCCGACACGACCAGCGCCAAGTCGACCGGCGGTTTTTCCCGCTTCAGCGTCTCGAGCGCCTCGAGCTTGGCTTCGAAATCCTTCTTACCTTCCGCGCCGAGAATCGCCGCGCCATCCGTCTTCACCGCGTCGAAGACCTTGTACTTCTGTTTCTGCCCCACCGCCGAAAGCCACCGCTGCTCGAGCCCGGGGCCCGACCACGCCACCGAGAGCCCCTTGCCATGCAGCCACTGGAAGTAGTCGAGCCGGATGGGCAGCCGCCCGGCCTTCAGGACCACGGTGGCCGTCCGCGGACTCCCCTCGCCATGAATGCCGTCGTATTCGAGGACAGCCCGCCCGTCGATCGTGAGCCGGGCGCCGTCGTCGGAGTCGAGCACGAACGTGTAGTCGCCATCCTTCGGCACCTTGAGGAAGCCGGTGAACACGTAGCCGAACGAGTCGGGCCGCAGTGACGGCGCCACGGCGATGTCGAACAGGTTCGACGGCACGGCGCCCTCGTCCTCGGGCCGCAGTTCGTCGAAAGCCGGCAGTGCCTGCCAGGTGTCGCGATAGAAACGAAAGTGCAGGTCGTCGAGATCGCCGCCGCCCGCCGCCGCCCGCGGGTGACGCCGCTCCCATTCCCGGCGGAACCGCTGCTCGACCTCCGTGACGGCCTTCTGGGCCTCCGCGCGGCGGCGTTCGAGGGCCGCCGCCTGCTCCTCGTAGGACTTTCGTTCCGCGTCGTCCGTGAAGATCGGCCGTTCGATGCTCGTGCCGACCGTCTGCATCCGCGTGATGTTGTGGAAGAAGGAGAGCAGCGCGTAGTAGTCCTTCTGAGGCAACGGGTCGATCTTGTGGTCGTGGCAGCGGGCACAATTGATCGTCAGCCCGAGGAAGGTCTGGCCGGTCGTGGAGACGATGTCGTCGAGCCAGTCGTAGCGGGCCTGCTGCTGGTCCGCCGGCTCATCGTCCCAGATGCCGAGGCGGTAGTAGCCCGTGGCGATCAGGTCGTCGGCACGCGGATCCGGGATCTCGTCGCCCGCCAATTGCTCGAGGATGAAGCGGTCGTACGGCTTGTCATCGTTGAACGAGCGGATGACGTAATCGCGGTATCGCCAGGCATGCGGCTTTTTTCCATCGCGCTCGAAGGAGTTGGTGTCGGCGTAGCGGACGAGGTCGAGCCAGTGCCGGGCCCACTGTTCGCCGTAGTGGGGCGACGCGAGCAGCCGATCCACGACCCTTTGCCAGGCCTGCGGCGAATCATCGGCGAGGAAATCGCGAACCTCCTGTTCCGACGGGGGGAGGCCCGTGACGTCGTAGGTCACTCGGCGCAGGAGCGCGATCCTGTCGGCAGGCTTTGGCATGGGAAGGCCGCGCCGCTCGAGCCCCGCCCGGATAAAGGCATCGATGGGATTGCCGCAACCCGCCATTGCGGGCACCTCGGGCCGCACGAGCGGCCGGAACGCCCAGTGCTCCTTCCACTCGGCGCCTTCGTCGATCCAACGCCCGATCAAAGCGACCCGGTCCGCCGTGAGCCGGGCGCCCTCGGGCGGCATCCGCAGGTCGGGGTCGGTCGAGGTGATGCGTGCGAGGATCTCGCTCTCGGCCGACCTGCCCGGCACGATCGCCCGCTTGCTGCTGTCGAGTTCCCTTGTCGCTCCGGCCTGCTCGTCGAGCCGCAGGCCGCCCTCCTGCGTGTCGGGGCCGTGGCAGGCCACGCACCGCTTCGCGAGCAGCGGCTGGATGTCGCGAGAAAAATCGACCCGTTCGGCTCCGGCCGCCACCCCGACCGAAACGAGCACCACGAGCCACGCCGCCGAGCCACAGGCTCCGCGCCGGATATCTCGGCGATCTCGCATCGCGGCGCTGGGACCCATCGAAATCCCTTCACAAATCAGCGAACTCGTGTATTCTAAACGACGTTAAGTAAGTGTCAACTTTTGTGGGACACCTCGCCATGCGCCTGCTGTTGCGAACGACTGCGGTCATCCTGTCAGCGGCCTCCTGCGTCGCGCTCTCGACACCCTTCACGGAAGCCGCACCACCCATGCCCGACCCGATCCGCCCTCCCGTGGCCCGCTCCTTCGGTTCGCTCCCCGACGGGTCGCCCGTGTCGCTCTACACGCTCGAGGTACCCGGTGGCTGGGAGGCCGAGATCACTGATTACGGCGCGATCCTCACGAGTTTTCGTGTGCCTCTGGGGACGGGGGCGCCGACGGACGTGGTGCTCGGATTCGACACGCTCGACGGCTACCTCGGCACGCATCCGTACTTCGGCGCCATCTGCGGCCGCGTGGCGAACCGGATCGCCGGCGGAACGTTCGAGCTCGAGGGCAAAAAACATACGCTCGCGAAGAACAACGGCGCGAACCATCTGCACGGCGGGCTCGTCGGCTTCGACAAGAAACGCTGGAAGGCGACACCGAGACTGTCGCCACGCGGGCCGGCGGTCGATTTCGAACTGGTCTCGCCCGCTGGCGACGAAGGGTATCCGGGCACACTCACCACCCGCGTCACCTACACGCTCACGTCCGACGGCGAGCTGTGGGTCGAGATGTCGGCCACGACCGATGCGCCGACGATCGTCAACCTGGCGCACCATTCCTACTGGAACCTCGCCGGCCAGGCCGCAGGCACGATCCACGACCACGAGCTCTCGGTGCTCGCCGACTCATACCTGCCCGTCGATGCCGGGAGTATTCCCACGGGATCACTCGCTCCCGTCGCCGGCACGCCGTTCGACCTCCGGCCTGAGCGTTCCCCTCCGGCCACGCTCGGCGCGGCGATCGCAGGGTTGCCGGCGAGCGCGGACGGGAAAAATCCGGGGGGCATCGACCACAACTATGTCGTCCGCGGCTGGAAGCCGGATGGCGCCCTGCGGACGGTGGCCCTGCTTCGCGATCCAGCCAGCGGCCGCACGCTCGAAATCCTCACCGACCAGCCCGGCATCCAGGTCTACACCGGCAACTCTCTCGACGGCAGCGTCAAGGGCAAGGGCGGCGTGGCCTACGGCAAGCAGGCGGCGATCTGCCTCGAAACGCAGAAATTTCCCGACAGCGTCCATCATCCCGAGTGGCCCTCCACCCGTCTCGATCCCGGGCAGACCTACCGCCACACGATGGTGCACCGGTTCGGCACGCGCTGACGCTTCTTTCCAGAGTCCCATGAAGCAGACCGACAACCGCGTCGAATCGACGCTCCTGCGGCGGATCAACGAGCGGCGGCTCCTCGAGGCGATCCAGCGGCACGGCCCCTCGTCGCGCGCAGCGCTCACGCGCGTCTCGGGCCTCACGGCCCCGACCGTGTCGAAGGCCGTCGATTCGCTCCTCAAGCGCGGCCTCGTCGAGGAGCTCGAGCCGGCGGAGCAGGCACTCGGTCGCCCAGGCAGGCTCGTGCGCATGGCCGCCGCCTCGGCCTCCGTGCTCGGCGTCGTGATCGACGCCGGCACCTCGTGCGTGGTGGCCACGGGCCTCGACGGCGCGGTGACCGAGGCGCGTACGCTCCGCTTCGCGACGCCCTCCGGCTATCCCGCCCTGCTCGACGCGGTCGAGGACGCGTGCCGGGCGCTGATGCACCCGAGTGCGGCAGTCGTCCACGGCATCGGCCTGAGCGTCCCCGGCCTCGTGAACGAGCGGCTCCACGAAATCGTCTTCTCGCCGAACCTCCACCTCCTCGACAAGCACAACCCCGCTCGCGATCTCGAGGCCCGGCTCGGCGTGCCGTGCGTGCTCGTGCAGGAGAGCGACGCGCTCGTGCTCGGTGAAGCGCTCTACGGCGACGCCCGGGGCCTCGACGACTTCGCCGTGCTCGACGCCGCCACCGGCCTCGGCCTCGGGGTGATGAGCGGCGGCCGCCTGCTCGCGGGCCACAGCGGCATGGCGGGCGAGGTGGGCCACATCACGGTCGTGCCCGACGGCATCCGCTGCGGCTGCGGCAACCGCGGGTGTCTCGAGACGCTCGCCACCGACGCCGCGCTCGTGCGGCTCATCGGCGAGAAACTGGGCAGGGCGGTCGCGCTCGACGAGGCGGCCGACCTCCTCGCGACGCGGCCCGCCGACTTTCAGCACGAGCTCCGCACCGTCACGGAATACCTCGCAATCGCGATCGCGGCCGTGATCAACATCTTCAATCCGACGACGCTCTTCGTGCACGGCACGCTCCTCGCCGGGGCGCCGGAGCGGTTCGCCCGCGTGCTCGAGCGGGTCCGGCAGCGCACGCTCACGGCGTCGCTGGCCGATTGCACGATCGTGGCCACGAAGTCGAGCAAGCGGCAGGGCGCCGTCGCCGGCATCATCCACCACCTCACCAACGCCTGTGCCCCCACACTCGGCTAGGGAACCCCGGAGCCAATCCTCGATGTCTCGCACCTGCTTCTCGCTCGCCGGTCGCACGGCGCTCGTCACCGGCTCGACCACCGGCCTCGGCCGGGCGACCGCCAAATGCCTCGGCCTCGCCGGCGCGAAGGTCGCCATCAACTACGCCAACTCCAAGGCCCGGGCCGACGAGGCGCTCGCCGAACTGCGGACCGCCGGCATCACGGCCGAGGTCTTCCAGGCCGACGTCACCTGTGAGCGGGCGATCGACGGCATGTTTTCGGCGATCGAGACGTCGCTCGGACCGGTGGACATCGTCGTCGCCAACGCCACGCCGGCACAGCCCTTGAAGACCATCGAGGAGTACGACTGGGCGTTCCACCAGGAGATGCTCGACTTCTTCGTGAAGAGCCCCTACCTCCTCGCCCGCCGGGCGCTCCCCGGCATGAAGGCCCGCAAGCACGGCCGCTTCATCAATATCACGAGCGAGGTCTTCCATCTGGGCGTGGCGCCGTTTTCGGCGTATGTCGCGGCCAAGGGGGGCCAGACAGGCTGGTCGCGGAGCATGTGCCACGAGCTCGCCCCGTTCGGGATCACGGTCAACATGATCGCCCCGGGATGGATCCCGGTGGAGCGGCACGTGAACGACCCGCAGGCCGACAAGGACGCCTACCTGGCGACGATCCCCGTGGGCCGCTGGGGCAGACCTGAGGAAGTGGGCTGGGCGGCCGTGTATCTCGCCAGCGACGAGGCAGCCTTCGTGACGGGCCAGACGATCGCCGTCAACGGCGGCAGGACGTGCTGGTAGGTCGTACGCTCGCACGTTCCTCTGAACTCGCCCAAGCCGGCTCGTGACTGCCCGACCCTCTCGCTTGACGTTCGCCTCGGCCCTCCAGCCAATCCTGTTCGGCACGGCAGTTGCGGCTCCGTGGGGCAAGCGTCCCGCTTGCCT
>JBBAVM010000109.1:0-9084 GCA_040397685.1 Pirellulales bacterium | reverse complement strand
CGGCGGGCTTCCGCATTCGGAGTCACAGCCGAGGTGTGCCTCGAATGCGAGCGGCCGGCGTCCTGCCGGTCGTATGCTCACGGAAGCCCGAAGCGCAAGCGAGGGTCGAGCAACGCATCCCGTGGCCGCGCTTTTGCTTCCGGTGATCGCGCAGACTACACTTATCTGCGAGCGGATTTCGCGGGGTTTCGCCGCCTGCCACGGAGTGCCATCGGGTGCCACACATGCTTGCTTTCATGGGCTTGGGAACGGTCGAGTTGATCATCGTGGCGGGCGTGATTCTGCTCCTCTTCGGCTCGCGCCTGCCCCGCGTGATGCGGTCGCTCGGCGAGGGCATCGTCGAGTTCAAACGCGGCGTGCAGGGGATCGAGGACGAGGGTTCCACCCCGCGCGGCGACGGCCCCCGCTGAACGCTCCGCGACGCTCCCTGGGAGGCAAGGCCGCATGTTCGGGCTCGGTCCGGTCGAGGTTGTCGTGATCGGCGCCATCGCCGTGATGCTCTACGGCAAGCGTCTGCCCGAGGTGGGCCGGTCGGTGGGCCAGACGATCAGCGAGTTGCGCAAGCAGATGGCGTCGCTCTCCCGCGAGATGGATCTCGCCGGCACGCTCGATGGCGCCCCCGCCCGCCGGACGTCGCGGCGGATCGGTGCCGGCGACGAGAGCCCGCAGGCGACCGGGCCGCGGTTCGAACCACCGGCTCCGGCGGCGGATTCGTCTCCGCCCGCCTGATTCATCCCTGCCCGTGCCGGATTCGTCACTTTTCCCACCTGGTCGCGTCCGGGTTTGGATCTGGCTTCCGCCTTCCTCGGCAGCGGGCGGCCGGCTCTCGTGCAGGGCATGCCGTCTCCGCGTTGCGCCCGCCACCCACACGTTCATCCGGAGACATGCCATGCCCTTCCGCTCGCGGTTTTCCTTCCCCCCACGCGCCGGCGGCGGCGTTAGGCTCCTGCAGCGTGCGCCTGCGGCCTTGCTCGTGGTGTGGGCGACACAGGCCACAGCCCACGCCACCAATCTGCTCATCAATGCCGGTGCTGAGAGCGGTGTCGTGTCACCCTGGACAACGTCCTCTTTTTTTCAGGCGACGTGCGGTGTCACGACCGGGTCGACGACCGTGGGCGGATTCGCATTGCAGGCCACCGAAGGCACACGGTGGTTTTCGGGAGACAGCACGGCGAGTTCTGTCGGCGGGTCATTCGGCGGGTACTTCGCGACGACGCAACGGGTGGACGTGCGCGGCTTGGGAATCACGTCCGTGCGTTTCGGTGGCGACGGATTCGCCGCCGGCCAGATCCTCTCGGGGTCGGGTGTCGTGGATGTCTGGCACCGCCACATCCTGCTGTTCTACGACAACGCGTTCGGGTTTCTCGGGGTCGATGACGTCAATGCGCAGGGGCCGACGCAGACCTGGCAGAGCGTCGTCAATCGATCGGCCAGTTCGTCGGGGGTGTCGAAAGTCTCCGCGGTGCCCACGGGCACGGCGTACATCGATTTCCGACAGCAATTCGACCTCCGGGCCTTTGCCGGGTCCGGCATGACGTATCGGGTCGTCGCGGGGCTCGACAATGCATCGTTGGAGATCGCCTCCGTGCCGGAGCCGACGTCCGCGGCCATGGCGCTGTGCGGACTCGGCAGTCTGCTGGTCACGTCGCGGTGGAGGCACCGCAGGCGCCGGGACGGGCACTCGGGCCCGGGGCCGAAGCCATGGTTCCGGGCGCGGAAGCCACAGCCCTCCTGACGGACCGACTCAGCGATCGCCTCCCCGCCAGGCGCGAAACGGCTCGTAGAGCCGCAGCGAAAACATCACTTCGCTGGCGGCGAACTGGTTGGCGAGAGCGCCGGGCCGCTGCTGCAACGCGTCGATCGAGTAGTAGCGGTAGCCGGCATCGAAGGTGAGGCGGTCGGTGATAAGCCAGAGCAGTCCGCCTCCGGCCTGCCAGGCGAAGGCAGCGGTGGGATCGAGGGTTCCCAGGATCGGTCCGTCGATGAGGCCCTCCGCGAGCTTGTAGCCGCCGGCGCCGATGCCGCCGCCGCCATAGATGCCGACGCTGTCGGTGAGCATGAGATCCCGCCAGCCGTTCGTCATGACCGACCAGTTGTCGGAGAGATACGTCACCACGGCGCCATTGGCCTCGAGTCCTTCGTACGGGCCGCGACCCATGCCTTCGACTTCGAGCCGCAACTGGCCCCGGCGGCGTTCGAGCGCGACGCCGAGGGCGCCGCCGGCGTTGAAGATCGTGTTGCTACTGGCGACGACGTCGTTTGCCCCGGGGACGGGGCTTGTGACGGAAGCGAAAGACGGGCCGATCATGCCCGCAACGTAGAAGCGACGTGATCCGCCTCCGGTCGCGTAGGCCACGTCCTCGAGCGGCAAGTCTTCGAAGCCGGAGGCAGGTGCGGCGGTCCCCCGGTCGAACGCCGTGAGATCGATCGCGTCCCCCAGTGCGTTGCCCCGTGCGGCCGCCATGCCGAACGCCACTGCGACCGCGGCCACGACCACCAAGATCGAACGCGCCATGGAATTTTCCCCGCAAGCCTTCGAACGCCTACCGGCATTGGCTTCGGCGGACGTCGTGGGGCGGGTGGCGACGAGACGGGCGCGTGCGGACAACCGCCACGATCCGCAGGGGCGATGCCCGCACGACCCATAAACTCGAGCCAAACCGGAACGAAGCCGGCTACACGCCGCGATGTCTTGGGGCCTGTCGGGGGGCCTCACGGTGGAGCGATACGCGGCCCGGTTGTCCTTCCGGGCACCGCGTGCCGGCCCTGTACGCGGGGCGGGGGCGGGTGTAGGATTCGGCCTGTCGGGATGCGGTTCGGTCCTAAAAACATGGTGCGTGCAGGCACCCGCGACTCATGTCGGGCAGCTAGCTCAGTTGGTTAGAGCGCTACGTTCACACCGTAGAGGTCACAGGTTCGAATCCTGTGCTGCCCACTGGTTTGGCCGGCCTTCCGGAACTGAAGCGAGGCGTGCCACATGGCCGGCGTAAGCGTGGGCGACCAAGTTCCGCCCTTCAAGGCGACGCTCCAGGACGGGAGCGTGCTCGACTCGGCCACGCTCGTCGGCACCAAGCCGTTCGTCCTGTTCTTCTATCCCAAGGACGACACCCCGCTGTGCACGCAGGAAGCGTGCACGTTTCGCGACGCCTATGCGACGTTCGCCGACGCCGGGGCGGAGGTGATCGGCGTGAGCGGCGACTCGCCGGCGAGCCACACCGCGTTCGCGGCGAAGCACCGGCTGCCGTTTCCGATCATCAGCGACCACGACGGCGCGCTGCGGCGGCTGTTCGGCGTGCCGAAACTGCTCGGGTTCCTGCCTGGACGCGTCACCTACGTCGTCGATCGCACGGGCTGCGTGCGGAAGGTCTTCAACTCGTCGTTCACCGCTGCCGGCCATGTCGATGCGGCCCTCGCCGCCATCCGCGCGGGCTGACGCCGATCGGCCGGTCGAGCCGGGCGGCCCCTGCAACTTTAGCGGCACGGGCCCGTTGAATCCGGGCGTCCCGGACCGCATCCGAGACCGAAGGAGGCTGGAAACGATGCAGGGATTCGCGTGCCTGAGTCGCGTCGCCGTGGCGACGGCGTGCCTGGTGGGTGCCGCGGCCGCGCAGCCACCGGCGCCGCCACGCAAGCCGCAGATGGCCGACACGATCCGGGCGAACATCTACGCCGACAACACGTTCGAAATGTACGTCAACGGCGAGCTCGTCGCGGTCGATTCGATCCGCTTCATCCCCCACAACGTGATCTCGGTCGACCTCTTGCCGGAATACCCGATGACGATCGCCGTGCTCGCCCGCGACAACGCCGACCCGAAGACCGGCATGGAATACGCCAACACGAACGTCGGCGATGGCGGCTTCATCCTCAAGTTCGGCGACGGCACGGTGACCTCCGGCGCCTGGAAGGCGAAGTGCTTCTCGCATGGGCCCGTCGGCGGCGATACGAAGAGCCCGCGCGTGGAGACCACCCCGCTGCCCGCGGACTGGTTCGCGGTGGACTTCGACGACCGCGGCTGGAAGCCGGCCCGCGAATACTCCGAGGAGGAAATCGACCCCAAGCAGCCCTACTACGACGCCGACTTCGCGGGCGCGCGGTTCATCTGGACCGACGACGTGAAGCTCGACAACACCGTCGTCTTCCGGCACGTGGTGCCCAGGCCGCCCGATGGGCGGGACCGCCCCGACTTCTCGAACCTCAACGACGTTGTTCCCCAGGGGCCGCCGCGGGGCGGCGGCCGTCGTCCGGGAGGACGTCCCCGATGAATCGCTTCTGCACCGCGGTCGCTCCCCTGCTCGTGGCGGCCATCTGCATGGAGGCTGTCGCGGTAGCGGCCGACCGGCCCAACATCGTCCTCATGCTGGCCGACGACCAAGGCTGGAACGGCCTGTCGGTGGAGATGGCGCCCGGCGTGGCCGGCTCGCGGGGCGAGGCGTTCCACACGCCGCATCTGGAACGCCTCGCCGCCCAAGGGCTACGGTTTTCGTGCGCCTACGCGCCGGCGCCCGTCTGCTCGCCCACGCGGATCAGCCTCCAGACGGGCCGGAGCCCGGCGGCCCTCCACTGGACGAAGGCCGCCCCGCCGGAACGCGGCCACAGGCTCGTCGAGCCGGCGAATGTCAAGGCGATCTCCGCCGCCGACACGACGATCGGGGAGGTGTTGCGACAGGCGGGCTACGCCACGGCCCACTACGGCAAATGGCACATCGCCGGAGGCGGCCCGGGCCGGCACGGGTACGACGAGCACGACGGCGACACCGGCAACGAGAACGCCGCCGCGTTCACCGATCCGAACCCCGTGGACATCTTCGGCATGGCGGAGCGAGCCGAAGCCTTCATGGCGCGGAGCAAGCGCGAGGGCAAGCCATTCTTTATCCAGCTCTCGTGGAACGCGCTCCACGCCCCGGACAACGCGCTCAAGGCGACGCTCGCGAAATACCGGCAGCAGCTCGGCGCTGCCGACGACAGACGGGTGGCGACGGCGGCGATCACCGAAGATCTCGACACGGGCGTCGGCCGGGTGCTCGAGGCGATCGACAGGCTCGGGCTCGCCGGCACGACCTACGTGATCTACACGTCGGACAACGGTTCCGGCGGCGGGGGCGGCAGAGGCCGCGCGGGCGGCCGGGCGGCCGGCTTGAGCGGCGGCAAGGGCTCGGTGTGGGAGGGGGGCGTGCGCGTGCCGTTCATCATCCGTGGCCCGGGCGTCGCCGCGAACTCGTGGTGCCACGTGCCGATCGTCGGCTACGACCTGTTCCCCACGTTCTGTGAATGGGCGCGGGTGCCGCGGGCGTCGCTGCCGAAGTCGCTCGAGGGCGGCAGCATCGCGAGCCTCGTCGCGGGCGATCCCCAGGGGCGCGTTGCGAGGCCGCGCGAGGAGATCGTGTTTCACTTTCCGCATTACCAGACGGGCAACACGCCCCATTCCGCCATTCGCCTCGGCAATTTGAAACTGATCCGGTTGTACGAGGACGACAGCGTGCGGCTTTTCGACCTCGAGTCCGACTTCGGCGAACGCGACGACCTCGCCGCCCGCCGGCCCGCCGACGCGGCGCGGCTGCGAGCGCGGCTCGAAGAGTACCTCGCTGCGGTCGATGCCCAGACGCCCACCCCGAACCCCGACTTCGACCCGAACCGCGAGACCCGGTCGCCCGAGCGGGGCGGCAATCGCGGCAAACGCAAGCCACCGAGGCCCTCATGATCGGAATGCCACGAACGCGTCCGCGGATGCTCTGCGGCATCGCCGTCGTGTTGCTCACGGCGCGTGTCGCGCATGCCCACCCCTGGCATCGCCACCGTGAAGCCACGCCCGCGACCACGTCCTCGTCGGAGGATGCCGCGCCCCATGACGCCGCGCTCGATGACGCCGCCCCGCAGCCCACCACCCCGCGGATCATCCTCACGGCGGGGCCGAAGCGGGCGGCGAACGAGCCGCTCGACATCGCCGCCGCGTTCGCCCCGTTCGAGAAACTCGAGGCGATCTCGACCCGCCGCGACGACCGGTGGTTCTACGTCGAATCGAACGGGATCCCGGACCATCCGCTCATGGTCGGCATCCGCAACTGGCAGCAGCAGGTGCCGCTGCCGCAGAAGTACACGGGCGACAACGCCTGGCAGATCCCGCTCCATCCCCGGCGGGCCGCCGATCCGGCGCTGACGAAGAACCGCTTTCTGCGCGGCGCCATCGCGCTGGCGGTGAACGGCATCCCGATCTTCAATCCGCTCAACAACCGGGGCGAGGACGCGCTCGCGATCGGCGAGCTCGACGACTACGGCGGGCACTGCGGTCGGGCCGACGACTACCACTACCACGTGGCGCCCATGCACCTCGAGAAGGTCGTCGGCAAGGGCAAGCCGATCGCCTATGCGCTCGACGGCTACCCGGTGTACGGCTCGACCGAGCCGGACGGCTCGCCGATGAAGCCGCTCGACGCCCTGGGCGGGCACGACGACGGCGACGGCGGTTACCACTACCATGCGATCAAGGAGTATCCGTACCTGATCGGTGGCTTCCGCGGCGAGGTCGTCGAGCGCGAGGGACAGGTCGATCCGCAGCCGCGTGCCGAGCCGGTGCGTCCCGCCCTCGGGCCGCTGCGCGGGGCCACGATCGTCGGGTTCGAGAAGCCGGCGGCCGACACGCGGAAGGTGGTGTACGAGGTCGGCGGCCGCACGGGTTCGATCGCATACAAGGTGGCGGCCGACGGCTCGGCGCAGTTCACGTTCACGGAGCCCTCGGGCCGTACCGCGACCGAGCGGTATGAGCCGCGCGGGGGCCCGGGGGGGCGCGGCGGACCGCCGCGACCCGGCATGGAGCCGGGCGGACGGCCCCCACGTCCCGGCCAGGGCTCGCGGCCCGGTCAGGGCCCGCCGAGGCCCGGGGATCGCCCGTCGCGCGACGACCGCGCCGAGAGCGGGGCGGCAACGCCACCCGCTCGACTGGCCACGCGGGAGATCGCCGTCACGAGCCCCGTCGTCCGGGCCGGCGGTCTCCTGCCGGTGGAGTTCACCTGCGACGGCGCGGGCATCTCGCCGCCGGTCGAATGGGAGGCCGGCCCGAGCGGCACGCAGGCCTACGCGCTCTCGCTGTGGCACACGACGCCCGACGGCGTGAAGTCGTATTGGGTGGTCTACGACATCCCGGCAAACGTCACGAGACTGCCCAAGGGCTCGAAGTCGATCGGCACGCTCGGGCTCAACGGCAAACGTCGCACGGAGTACGACCCGATGTGCTCGAAAGGCCCCGGTCGGAAGGACTACCACATCACGGTCTACGCCCTGTCGGGTCGGCCGCGGCTCGAGCCCGGGGCGGCGACACGCGAGGCGCTCCTCGAGGCAATCGCCCCGCTCGCGTTGGCCGAGGGCACGCTCACCTACGCCTACGAACGGCAGGGACGGCCATGAGATGCACGGGGGCGGTCTTCTTCGTGTTCGTCCTCGCCGCCCTGTCGGCCGCGGCGGCGGCACCGCGGCGGCCCAACTTCGTCGTCATCCTGATGGACGACATGGGCTGGCGCGACCTCGGCTGCATGGGCAACACGTTCGTCGAGACGCCGAACATCGACAGGCTCGCGCAGACGGGCGTCGTATTCACGCAGGCGTATGCGAGCGCGCCGAACTGCGCACCGACCCGGGCCTGCCTGATGTCGGGGCAGTGGACGCCGCGGCACGGCATCTACACGGTGGTCGATCCGCGGCAGCCCCCGGGCTCGCCGTGGCACAAGCTCGTCGCTGCGACCAGCGAGTCGGAGCTGGCCACCGAGGTCGTGACGCTGCCGGAGGCGCTCAAAGCGAGCGGCTATGCGACGGCCTTCCTCGGCATGTGGAACCTCGGCCGGGGGCGGTCGGGGCCGCGCACGCCCGCCGGCCAGGGTTTCGACACGGTCGTATTTCCCGAGACGATCGGGTTCGGCAAGGACGCCTACTTCGACGGCGACGGCAGGTATCTTTCCGACCGGCTTGCCGACG
This sequence comes from Pirellulales bacterium, assembly GCA_040397685.1. GTDB lineage: Bacteria > Planctomycetota > Planctomycetia > Pirellulales > UBA1268 > RGVT01. Next base: position 1,119 of record JBBAVM010000109.1, on the reverse strand, counting down.
AGACGCTGGCGTTCATCGAGGCGCATCGCAGCCGGCCCTTTTTCGTCTACCTCGCCGACCACGCGGTACACGCGCCGTTCGAGCCGAAGCCGGACCTGCTGGCGAAATACACGCGCAAGGCCGCGGCGGCGGCCGACGAGCGCGACGACCCGGCCTACGCCGCCACGATTCACGCGGTCGATGAGAACGTGGGGCGGATCGTCGCCGGCCTCGAGCGGCTTGGCCTCGCGGACGACACCTACGTGATCTTCACGAGCGACAACGGCGGCACCGCGCGCTCCACGCCGCCACTGCACGGCTCGAAGGGGCAGCTCTACGAGGGGGGCATCCGCGTGCCGCTCGTGGTGGCCGGTCCGCGCGTCGCCCGCAAGGGCTCGACGAGCGACGTGCCCGTGGCGAGCATCGATCTCTACCCCACGCTGCTCGAACTCGCAGGCGCCGCAACGCCCGCCCGGCAGACGCTCGACGGCATCAGCTGGGCCGCGGTGATGCGGGGCGCCGCCCCGCCTGCGCGGCAGAGATTGTTCTGGCACTTCCCCTGCTATGTGGGCAAGGCTCCGCCGTCGAGCGCGATGCGGGAGGGCGACTACAAACTGATCGAGTTCTTCGAGGACGGCGGGCGGTTCGAACTCTACGACCTGCGCGCCGACCCCGGGGAGAGACGCGACCTCGCGGTCAGCCTGCCGGACAAGTCGCGGGAACTCGCCGCCGCCCTGCACGCCTGGCAGCGGGAGACGCAGGCCTTGCTCCCGAGCGGCCCCAACCCGGCCTACGACCCAGAGGCTGACCGGCCCCGGGGAGGGGCCGGGGCCGGCCAAAGGGAACCCCGGGGCGGCCGGCGGAAGCCAAAACAGGGCGGCGGCCAGCGATAAACCGCCGTCCCAGCCCCGCGGGCCAACCCCCGCTGTTGTTTGGCAAGGCTGAAACTGCTAAAAATCCGACGTTCGACTGACTTTCGTCCGCACCCATTCCGACGGGAACTGCGGTTCGTGCATCTGGCGATGGTCGTGTGTCGATGTGTTTCGTGAGCCAGTTCCCGAGTCCTCGAGGTTTTGTTTTTATGGCCCGGAAGATTTACGTGGGGAACCTCCCCTGGTCCACCACGTCCTCCGATCTGGA
>JBBAVM010000108.1:0-9697 GCA_040397685.1 Pirellulales bacterium | reverse complement strand
TCGCCCGACGTCGTCACGGCCGCGTGGACCAACTCGATCGCGACACCGGACGCCGGGGCTGTGCGTTCGCCGAACGCCTCCACGTCGATCCTCCAAGCCTTGCGGCCCGGAGGAGGGCCCGTGACGGCGATATCGCCGGAGGCATCGATCAGCGCCGATCCGATCCCGTGAGCGGCCAGGACGTCGATCGCTCGGTCAACCGCATAGCCGATGCCGACGCCGCCGAGGTCGAGTCGCATCGCCGGCCTCAGAAGCGCCACCGTCTTTCGCTCCAGATCGAGCCTGATCGTCGCGGGGCCGACGGCCTCACAGGCGGCCGCACGCTTGTCGGCCCGCGGCAATTGCCCCGACCGGCGGGCCTGACGCCAGAGCGTCGTCAATGGTCCCACGGTCGGATCGAAGGCCCCGCCGCTCCGGTCACGCCACCCAACCGCGGCGGCCAACACCCGCCACAACTCGTCGCCCACCGCCACCGGCTCCTCGGTGGGCGCCGCGGCGGAGAGCCGTGAGAGTTCGCTCGCGGGATCGTAGTCGGAGAGGATTCGCTCGAGCCGCTCGACGTCGGTGAACGCGGCGGCGATCGCAGCCGTGCCGATCGTCCCGGTGGGCGCGTAGGCGGTGATCGCCCACGGCACACCCATCAGCCGCCTGGTCTCATGACAACGGACCAACTCCGTGGAATGGCGAGCCGCAGGCCGCCAATCACACGCCCCGCAGGCGAGACCAGCCGCGGCCGCCGCGGCAATCAGCCAGGCTGCCAGCCCATGCCCCGTCGGATACACTTGCTGCATCATGGTCGATCAACCTGCCCAACCTGCCGTGACGATCACGTTCGACTGCACGCCGTTGCGCGGCGTGCCACGTCTCGATGTTCCGCTCGATGCGTCGCCGGTGTTCCGGGCACGGCTCGAACGGATGCAACGGGCGGTCGCCCGCCATGGGACGCGGAACACCTATTATCTCACGAACGCCGCTTGCACGTTTCGATTCACGAACGACCCGGCCGCGGGCTGGGTTCAATTCGTGATCGAGGGCACGGTGCTCACCGACGAACTCGACCGCAAGACGGTCGGCAGCGACCTCGACATCCGCCTCGAAAAAGAAACCTGCGACTGGCTCACGCAGCCGGCCGTGCAGTGGCTCGCGCTCTCGGCGAAGCATGCCGTCGAGGTCGAATTCGACCGCTACATCGCCGCCGGCGACCTCTCCCGCGCCCTCGAACGCCTCGCCCGCGAACAGGCCGCCAGCGACGCAGCCGGCGGCTACGTGGGCATGAACCTGTAGCCCGTGGGGCGCGCGCCGGCTCGGGGTTGCCCCGTACCGTCTCGCCGGACGCTCGCTGCGCCCATCCATGGGCTTCGCTCGCTCGGATCTGCCTGCGCCGGCGGGAGCGCCTCCGCTTGGGCATCCTGCCTGCGCTGGTCAGATACGCCGGCTCAATGGTAGGGGCAACCCCGAGCCTCCCCCAATGAGAGTTGAGGAGGCTTCGGGCTCCCCGTGTCCCGAGAGCCGGCGTATGCAGGCAAGCGCAGCCATGGATGGCGCAGCGCAGCCGGAGTCGAGTGAGCGGAGGGCTGGAGGCCCGCAGCGAACGTCCGGCGACGGGATATGGGGAGCCCGAAGCCGGCGCGCGATCAACCTCACCACCGATGATGCACGAGCGGGCGGATCGCGGCGTCGTAGATCTCCTGCACCGCCGCCATGGTGGATGCGTCGAGCGGAGCAAGGCGTGACGCCGCGGCGTTGTCGACCACCTGGGCCGGCCGCTTCGCGCCGGGGATCACACAAGTCACGGCCTCGAATGACAGAATCCACTTGAGGGCGAACTCCGCGAGCGTGGCACCCTTCGGCACGAGGGCCTTCAGCCGCTCGACGGCAGCGAGGCCCGTCTCGTAATCCACGCCGGAGAACGTCTCCCCCTTGTCGAAGGCGGCGCCATCCCGATTGAACGCCCGGTGATCATCCGCCGGGAAGGTGCTCGCCCGAGAAAACTTCCCCGAAAGCAGGCCGCTCGCGAGCGGCACGCGGGCGATCACGGCGACCTTGCGCCGCAGCACCTGCTCGAAGAAGAGCTGTGCCGGACGGAGCCGGAAGAGGTTGAAGATGATCTGCACGCTCTGCACGTGCGGGTATTCAATCGCCTTGAGCGCCTCCTCCACCTTCTCGACGCTCACGCCGTAGAAGCGGATCTTGCCCGCGACCACGAGGTCATCGAGATAGCCGAACACCTCGGGGCGGTAATAGACCTCGGTCGGCGGGCAGTGGAGTTGCAGGAGATCGAGCGTCTCCACCTCGAGGTTTTTCAGACTGCGATCGATGAACGCGGTGAGATTTTCTCGCGAATAGCCGGCCACCGTCTGGGCGGGCAGCCGCCGGCCCGCCTTCGTGGCGACGTAGAAGGGCTCGCGCCGCTCGCGGCGGAGGCGGGCGATGAGCCGCTCGGAAAGGCCGTCGCCGTAGACGTCGGCCGTGTCGAAGAAATTGATCCCGGCGTCGAGGGCTGCGTGGAGCGTGGCCATCGATTCAGCCTCGTCGGCACCGCCCCACTGGCCGCCGCCGATGCCCCAGCCGCCGAAGCCGATTTCGGAAACCTGCCAGCCCGTCCGTCCAAAAGCGCGTGTCTTCATGGACGCGAAGTCTACACTGCCGGCATCATGCCGGATGCCACCCCATCATCGCCCCGCCCGCTCTGGTGGCACGATCGCCGCGCCCGCCCGTTGTTCCTCGTGGGGCTCGTCCTCGTCGCCAGCGGCCTCGTGCATGCCGCCATCTGGGGTCTCACCGGCGGCCCATGGGAGGGGCCGGTCACGTGGCGGAAGCCGATCCTGTTCGGCATCTCGGCCGGGCTCACCTGCCTCTCGCTGGCCTGGGCGTGGGCCCAGCTGCCGCGACGCGGCGGCGACGGCTGGCTGGCCGCCGGCACGGCCTGGGCACTCCTCGTCGAAGTCGCGCTCATCGACCTGCAGGCGTGGCGGGGTGTGGCCAGCCACTTCAATCGCTCGACGCCGCTCGACTCGTTTCTCTACGACGCGATGGGGGGGCTGATTCTGTTCGTGACGCTCGTGTCGATCGACCTCACAGTGCGATTTTTCACCCAGCGCACGCCACTCGAGCCCGACATGCTCCTCGCCGCCCGGGCGGGTCTCGTGTTGCTCGTCTGGTCATGCCTGCTCGGCATCTGGGTGAGCATGCACGGTGACATCCGGGTGGCCGAGGGATTGCCGCCGGAGACATACGGAAGGGCGGGCGTCCCGAAGTTTCCGCATGGCGCCGTGATCCACGCCCTCCAGTGGCTGCCGCTCCTCGCCTGGACGGCACGGCAGGCGGGCCTCGCCACGACCGCACGCTTTCGAATGGTGGCGACGGCCACCGTCGGTACGGCGCTCATCGCCATCTACGCGCTCGTGCAAACGCTCCTCGGCCGGGCTCGGATCGACGCGACGCCGGCCACCGCTTCGTTGCTCGCGGCAGGGGTTACCTGCCTCGTGGTGCCCGTATGCATCACGGTGTGGCGGGCCCTGATGCCACGAGGCCGCTGAACCATTGCTGCAGCCGCCGGGTCGATTCCCGGTCGTCGAGGAACATCGCACAGGAATGGGCACCCAAGCCCGACGATGCGAACGTGGCCGGCACGCGCATTGCATCGGTGACTGGCTTGACCGCGGCGGCCGAATTGTCGGTGTGAAACACCGACGCGCCTCGGAACCGGCCCGCCCGCTTGATCGCGCCCTCGAGCGTGGCGTCGTTCCAGCCATCACCGTCGAAGTGCTGGCAGCAGTGCAGTCCCTTCCACAAACCGGCGATCCGGTCGTTGCGCAGGCCGATGAAGCCACACGCGATCGCACCGCGGGAGAAGCCCGTCAGGACCACCCTGTCCCGGTCGCCACCGAAGCGGGCGCAGACGTCGTCTACCGCATCCATGCAAAACTGTGCCGTTGCATCGGGGTCGCCCCAGCCGTTCTCCGCGACCGTGCCGGTGGCGTCGATGAACGGCAGACTGATCCAGATCGCCCCGACGCCGCGGGTCATGCCGTACCCGATTACACACTGCTCGGGGCGGCCGGTGGAGTAGCAACCCGCGTTGAAGAAGATGTTTCCCGGATATTCGACGATCACCGGATACACCGCTCCCGGCTGCCAATCGACGGGGAGATAGAGGAGTGCCGCAGGGCGCTTCTCTTCTCCCGTCCTCGATGCGGCGGGCCGGTGCGCAACGCGCCGGCCGGCCGCGGGCGATCCTTCCACCACGGCCGGCACGTCGAGCCTCCCTGGAGGCCGCGTCCACGGTGGCTCGACACCGGTCGCGACGAGATCCGTGACTTCGACGATCTGCCCGGGCTTCGGGTTCTTGAGCATCACCTTGATGCCGCGCACCCGTGCGGGGTCGAGCTTCGGCGTGCCGTCCGGAAACGCTTGCCGCAGTGCACACGAAAAGGTCCGCGACTCTCCCGGGGCGAGCACGGCGACATCCGCAATCGACTCCCAGCCGGTATCGGCCACGACCCAGAGCATGACCTCGACGGAGCCCTCGCCGACGTTCGCCACTGCCGCCTCGACGGCCCGCCGCGTGGCGAAAGCCCATCCGCCGGCCGGTGCGGGAATCGACACCCAGGCGTAGGGCGCCCCGGCTGCGGCGCGCAGCCGCAGCCGCTTCACCGGCGGCGAGCCCGGAAACTCGATGCTGGCGGCCCGCACGTCGCTCAAGGGCACGTCATTATCGAGATGACTCCACAGCACGTCTCCCGCCATGGCCGGAGAATCTGCCAGGACCGCTCCGAGCAGCGCCACGAGGAGGGCGGTCGGCACACCTGCGTGACGGTTCGTGCCTTTCACCATCGCTGACGCACCACAAAAGATTTCCGACGCGTTTGCATCGTGGTCACTCCGCATATCGCCGCGTACATTCGCGATCATGCTTACCACCATTATCCGTCCGCAACCTGCCATGTCGCTATACCGTGCCCTCATCGCCGCCTCCCTCGCTTTGGTCGGAGGCGTCCATCTCGCTGCCGGCGACGACGCCGCATGGCTCCGAGAGAAGGGCACGCTGCTCTTCGAGGATTCGTTCGACCGCGAGGAGGACGGCAACCTCGCCAAGGCGATCGGCAGCGGCTGGAACAGCGCCACAGCCGACCGCGTGCCCGACGTGAAGCAGGCCGATCTCGACGGCGGCGTGCTGAAGGTGATCAACGAACCCCGGGCCGGCCATCAACCCCACATCCACCACGAGGCCGGCTTCGAGGATGGCGGGGCGACCTTCCGGTTCCGGTTTCCCGACGCGAGCAAGGCCGCGACGCTCACCGTCGGATTCGTCGATCGCCAGACTCCGGGCGTCCACGCAGGCCATCTCTGCTACGCCCTCGTCTCCACCAAGCCGCCGCAGATCACGCTCTCCGACTACAAGACCGGCGTCATGAACCTCGAGATCCAGAAACGCCGCAAGCCATACCTCGATCGAAAGGAAAAACTGCCCGACGACCTCGCGGCGCTCCTCGCGACGAAGTCGAAGAGCTTTCCGTGGAAAGCCGACGGCGAATGGCATGAACTCGTGCTCGTCACCAAAGGCGACGAGATGCGGGTGACGCTCGACGGCAAGCCGGTCGGCAGCCACCGTTCCGAGGGCTTCGCCCATCCCACGAAACGCTGGTTCAGCTTCCTGATGAACCCGTCGGCCTGGGTCGACGACGTGAAGGTTTACCGGGTGAAGTGACGCCCCGCGTTACGCCACGATCTCGGGGAGCGGGCCGGTGCTGTCGCCGAACGAATCGGCCGCCACACCCGAGCCCCGGAGGAGCGTGAGCCACGCGTTGCAGAGGGGCGTGTTCTTCGGCACGACGATGTTCTCGCCGAGCTTCACGCCCGCCCCCTTGCCCGCGATCAGCGTCGGGACGTTGTCGAGCGAGTGGCTCGTGCGGATGTTGCTGCCGTAGACGACCGTCGTGTGGTCGAAGAGGCTCGAGCCGTCGGGCTCCTTCGTGGTCTTGAGTTTCGCGATCAGCCCCGCGAGCAGCTCGCTCTGGGCGAGGTCGCGCTGCCGCGACGCCTCCACGACGTCGCCCGGGCGGCCGTGGTAGTGGCTCATCGTGTGGGCCTCCGTCTTCATGCCGAGGCTCGTGAGCAAGGTGGTCACCGGCTGCCGGTAGGTGAGCACCCGCGTGCTGTCGGTCTGGAGCGCCGCCACGATGATGTCGTACATCAGCTTGATCTCGTCGCGACCAGCGAGCCCCGCCTTCGGCTCGCCGAATGGCGGCTGCGGCCGCTCAGATCCGATCCACTTCTCGTCGCGGGAGAGCCGGGTTTCGAGGTCGCGGATGCCCTGCAGGTATTCGTCGAGCTTGTCCTGGTCGGTCTTGCCGAGCGTGCGGCCGAGGTCGCGGGCGTTTTCCAGGGCGTTGTCGAGGATGCTCCGGCGCTGCTGGAGCTGGGCCTTCTGCTCTTCGAGCGGCGTCGTGTCCTTGGCGAAGAGCCGATGAAACGCCTCGACAGGGTTGCGCGGCCCCCCCACCGGCTTGCCGCGGGCATCCCAGGAGAGCGAAAGCCCGGGGCCGTGCCCGGAGCCGTTCGCCGCCTCGCCGCAGTCGAGCGAGAGCGACTCGAACCGCGTATCGGTGCCGAGCGCCCGGGCCGCCACCTGATCCACCGAAACGCTGTTGAAGAAGCTCTGCCCGGGTGCACCGTATTCGTTCGCTCCCGTGAGCCAAAACGTGCTGCCGTAGTGGCCGTTGCCGGTGAACCGGTTCCACAGGCCCTGCACGATACTGAAGTCGGCCCTGTGGGGGGCGAGCGGCTCGAGCATCGCCGGCAGGGCGTAGTCGCGGCCAGGCTCGCCGATCTTCGGATACCACTCGTCTTCGGTGACGCCCCAGCCAAACCCCAGAAACACCAGCCGCTTGGGCGCGGGCCCGCCCGCGGCGGCCGCCGCGCACCGCCGGAACCCGAGCGATTCGAGCGCAGGCAGCGCGATCGTGGCGCCGGCCGTCTGGATTGCGTGGCGCCGCGAGATGCGGGTGGTGAGCGGCTTCATGGTGGCGAACTCCTCGAGACTCTTTACTTTGGAAAGAATGTCATTTCGTGCGGAACGCCTCGCTCTGCACGACCGCGTGGATGAACGACCGCAGCGCGAAGTCGTGGCTCTTGGCATCCTTCACGATCGCATCGACGAGCGGCTCGTCGCTGAACCCGCAGGGCCGGCCCAGGGCATACTCGATGAGCGCCGCGGTGAACCCCCGCGCGAACTGCTCCGGCCGTGAGGCCACGATCGCCCTGAGCTCGAAAAAGTCCTTGAAGGCCGGCCCGCCGTGGAGGGCGCCCGACGGGTCGATCGTCCAGGTTTTTTTTGTTTTCGGGTCGGGCTTGCCCGCCGCGTTGAGGGCCATGGAGCTGTCGGTCGTGCGCCAGGCGCCGACCGCGTCGAAGTTCTCCAGGCCAAACCCGATCGGGTCGATCTTGCGGTGGCAGCTCGCGCACTGCGGCGCCTCCTGGTGCATCACCACCCGCTCGCGGGCGGTGAGCGCCTTGCCGGCCAGCCGCGCCAGCTGCGGCACATTCGGCGGCGCCGGTGGCGGCGGGTCGTTGAGGAGCTTCCGCAGCACCCACGCGCCCCGCTCCACCGGGCTCGAATGCTCGCCGTTGCTCCCCATCGCGTGGATCGCGGCCATCCCGAGCAGCCCGCCCCGCGGCGATCCCTGCGGAACCGCCACCTTGCGAAACTCGTCGCCGTGCACGCCTTCGAGGCCGTAGTAGTCGCCGAGCAGGCCGTTCACGATCACGTAGTCTGCGGCGAGCAAGTCGCTCACCGCGCCGTTATTGGCGAGCAGCCAGGCGAAGGTCTCGTAGACCTCGCGGCGGGCGGCCGCCTTCGTGCTGTCGTCAAACTTCGGATAGAGCGCGAGGTCAAACTGGAAGAAATCGAGGCGGTCCATCGCCAGCCACTGCGCCACGAACGGCTCGACGAACCCCGCCGACCGCGGGTCGTCAAGGAGCCGGTTCGTCTGCGATTCGAGGACCGCCGGCTGGAGCAGTTCGCCGCTCTTTGCCAGCCCGCAAAGCGTGGCGTCCGGCGGGGCGCCCCAGAGGAAATAAGCCAGCCGCGTGGCCACCTCGAGGCCGTCCAACTCGCGGCGGCTTGCATCGGCCCCGGGCTCCGCCCGATAGAGGAAGCGGGGCGATGAAAGCACCGACACGAGCGCCTCAGTGAGCGCCTCCTCGTGCTTCGCCCCCAAGCCCCGCCGTGCGGCATAGATCGCCGCCAACCGCTCCACCTCGCCCTTCGCAGGCTTCACGCCGCGATAGGCCTCGGCCAAGAACTGCTCGACGGCCCGCTTCGCCTTTTCCGGCGGAATCGAATCGGCGTCCTTGGCGCCGAGCAGCGGTCCGAGCGCCTTGATACCCGGGGCCACGTCGCCGGCGGCGGGCGTTTTGCGCTCGACCTCGATCCAATCGACCCAGATCGCGAGTTCCGGGCCGACACCGTTGGCCTTCACGCCGGCGTCAAACAACTTCCGCACCGCCACGGCACTGCCGGTGCCAATCTCGCGGATCATGAACCGCCGCTCGGCCGGGCCGGCACTCTTGAGCGTATACGGAATCTCGATCACCGCCGGGGCATCCATCGTGCCGGTGACATGGTGCGCGCTGATCGCGGGCATGCGGTCGCCATAGTGGCGGTGGCCAAACTCGATGAACCGCCGATCCGCGGCGGCTTCGGGCCGGGCAGCGCAGCGAATCCGGATCACATAGTCACCGAGCGGCCAGTCGGGTGGGATGTCGAAATCGAGCCGTGAGTTCGAGTTTGGCGCCCGTGGGCCGGCGGGCACGGCGAGGTAGACGCCTGTGTCGAGCGCCGGCATCGCGAGATAGCGCTCCTCGTAGGGGATGTACCGCTTCTCGTCGAGAATCGCCGTGAGGAACTGCGGGTTGTTGCCGCTGTTGGCCACGGCGTCGTCGGGGGCGGGCAGGCCCTTGAGCGACCGCCAGTGAAACTTGAACTCCTCCTCCTTCTTGAGCGTCGGCCGCGTCGTGGCGACGAACTCGGCGTTCTCCGGGCTGGCGACTGCCGCCTCGAGTTGCTTGAACCACTCCCTGGCGGCCTGCTGGTTGGCCTGCAGTTTTTCGTTGGCCTTCCTGAAACGATCGAGCGTCTTCTCGGCCTCGGTGCGCAGCTGTTTCTTGACGCCCGCCGCCGCGTGCTTCTTGAAGGCCGCCACGAGCGCGTCGCGGCCGATCGCCTCGTATTGCTCGAACTGACTCGCCGTCATGAACAAGCTCGCCCCGACCGTGTCGAAGGCGAGCGGGCTCGTGTCGGCCGGCAGGTCGCCCACGTTGACCTCGACACCGAGCAGGTCGCGGAGCGTGTTTTGGTACTCCCGCCGATTGAGCCGGCGCATCGCGATTCGCCCGCTCTGGTCGGCGAGGCTCTTGCGGGCGACGACCATCGTCTTCGCCAAAACGTCGAGAAATTCGGTCTTCACCGCCGCGTCCGGCTGCGGCTCGTCGGAGGGAGGCATCTCGCCGGAGTTCAGGGCCCCGAGCACCTTCTGCCACCGGTCGGCGGCGGCCACGGTGTCGATGGCGAGCGGCAGGTCATCGACGCGGAAGTTGGCCTCAGGTGCGTCGCTCGCATGGCACTTCCCACATGTCGTGGCGAGAAACTCCTTGTGCCGCGCATCGAGCACAGCCCGCGGCGCGGCCGCCAGCG
>JBBAVM010000107.1:0-9802 GCA_040397685.1 Pirellulales bacterium | reverse complement strand
GGCTTCACGAAGTTGCACTCGATCATGATGTAGGGGTCGCCGTCGATCTGGACCTTGAGACCCTTCTTGAATTCGCTCGTGTTGTAGCCCGCCACCGCAGCCTCCCGTATCCTTGATGCCTGATGCCCCGCGGCCGTCCGCCGGGGCCCCAAGAGTGGTCACCCGGCGGCGAACTGTCAACGCCGTGCCTCCACGAGGCAGGCCGCTCGCATCCGTCCGCAAAGGGACACCCCGTGTCGCACGCAGGCCCGTCCACCATCGTCGCCGGCGAACGCGGCCCCGGCTGGCAGCGTGAGCTCGCGGCCGCGGTGCGCGACGCCGGTGAGCTGCGAGCGCTGCTCGGCCTCCCGGCCGCCCCGCTCCCCGCGGCGGCGGATGCGTTTCCGTTGCTCGTGCCGCGCGGCTTCGTGGCCCGGATGAAGCGCGGTGATCCGCAAGACCCGCTGCTGCTGCAGGTGTTGCCTGTGGCGGGCGAGGACGAGGCAACGCGGGGCTTCACGTCCGACCCCCTGCTCGAGCGCGACGCCCTCGCCGCGCCCGGCCTCGTGCGCAAATACGCCGGGCGGGCGCTCCTGCTCGCCACGTCCGCGTGTGCCGTCAATTGCCGCTACTGCTTCCGGCGCGAGTTCCCCTATGCGGAGAGCGGGGCGACCCGGGCCGGGGTCGCCGCCGCGCTCGATGCGATCGCCGCCGACGCGACGCTGCACGAGGTGATCCTCTCCGGCGGCGATCCGTTGCTGCTCGACGACGATCGGCTCGCCGATCTCATCGGCCGCCTCGAGGCGATTCCACACGTCGGCCGGCTGCGGATCCACACCCGCCTGCCGGTCGTCCTGCCGGAGCGGATCACGGACGGCCTCGTGACGCTCCTCCGGGAAACCCGGCTCGCCTGCGTCGTCGTGATCCACGCGAATCATGCGGCCGAGCTCGACGACTCGGTCGCGGCGGGCATGCGGAGCCTCGCCGCCGCCGGGGCGATCCTCCTCAATCAGGCCGTGCTGCTCGCCGGGGTGAACGACTCGGCCGACGTGCTCGCCGCGCTCTCGGAACGGCTCGTCGAGATCGGCGTCGTCCCCTACTACCTCCACCTGCTCGACCGCGTGCGGGGCACGGCCCACTTCGAGGTGGCCGAGCGGGAGGCACGCGGGCTCATCGCCGAACTGCGTCGCCGGCTGCCGGGCTACGCGGTGCCGCGGCTGGCCCGCGAGGTGCCGGGCGAGGCCGCGAAGGTCTGGATCGGCTAAGATTCCTGCCGCAACATGTCCTCGGGAGCACGCGCATGAAATTCCTGATCGCCGTCGATGGTTCCGCCTCCGCCCTCGATGCCGTCGCCTTGGCTGGCCGGCTCGTCGATCCGGCGGCCGACGAGGTGGCCCTGTACTTCTCGCCGCTCGAACTCGAGCGGAAGCTTCCCGGCAGCCCGAAGGCGATGGTCGAAGGGGCGATCGTGGCCGTGCTCGACGAGGCCAGGCGGCAGTTGCCCGAATCGTTCACCCGGCCCGTGCAGACGATCCACAGTTCCAAGCCCGCCGCCGTCGGCGTCCTCGAGGCCGCCGGCTCGTGGCAGGCCGACATGCTCGTGGTGGGCGCCCGCGGCATGGGCACGGTCGAGCGGCTGCTCCTTGGCAGCGTGTCGCGGGCGGTGCTGCACGGCGCCCACCTGCCCGTCCTCGTGGTGCGCGGGCCGGCGCCGGCCGGCCGTGGCCTGCGGGTGCTCGCCTGCCATCATCCGAAAAGCGCGGCGACCGTGGCCCGCACGCTCGGCGGCCTGCACTGGCCTGCCTCGACCCGCGGCCACGTCATCGGCGTGGCGGAGTCGATGCTCGCCGGTCCGTTGCCGTCGTGGCTGGAGAAGCGGGTGCGCGATCCAGACACCGCCGCGATCGCGAAGGCCTGGGAGCAGGAGCATGCGGCCGAGGTGAGCGACCTGGCCGGTCGGTTGGCGGCGTTTCAGCTCACGCTCCCCGAGGCGTTCCGGGCCGCGCCGCCAATCGTCGTCGAGGGAAATCCCGCCGAGAAGATCATCGCCACGGCGAAGGCCGACGAGGACGACCTGATCATCGTCGGCCGCACGCCCACCGACGCGTTCTCCCGCTGGCTGCTGGGCAGCACGTCCGAGGCCGTCATCGTGCACGCCCATGCGAGCGTGCTGCTCGTGCCGGTCGAGAAGACGGCCTGACGCGTTTTTTCGTCATCGCCTGAGCCGGGGCGCGCGAGCTCAAGCCTGACAGGCTGAAGCTTGTCCTACACCGCGCGATGACGTGTGACGAAGGCCGCGTAGTCTTTCGGGGTGTCGATGCCGCGGGCGGCGTGGTCGATGACGCCGGCCACGATCGGGATGCCGGCCTCGATGACGCGGAGTTGCTCGAGGCTTTCAAGGGTCGCAAGTCGCGACTCGGGGAGGTCGTTCCACTCCTCGAGCACGCTGCGCCGATAGGCGTAAAGTCCCACGTGCTGCCAGTAGAGCGGCGGTGTCGCCGCGAGCAGGCCGTCGTGCCAGTCGCGGGCCGCGGGCACCGGTGCGCGGCTGAAGTACACCGCCCGCCAGGCATCGCGGATCACGCGGCCGGTCGCGCCGTTGTCGGCCGAATGCTCGCGCCACGGTGTGAGCACGGCCTTCACGGCGGACGGATCGAGCAGGTCGTCCCGCGACCGCAGCGGTGTCACGAGCGTGGCCACGCCCGCCTCGGGGCAGCGGTCGAGCAGGTCGATCGCCAGGTCGATGGCGGAGGCCGCGAGTTCGGGTTCGTCCCCCTGGACGTTGACGACCACGCCCGCGTCCGGGAGCCGCGGCAGGGCCTCGACGATCCGGGCCGTGCCGCTCGGGGCATCGGGCGAGGTGAGCACGGCCTCGCCGCCGAACCGGCGCACCGCCGCGGCGATCTCGTCGCTGTCGGTCGCCACGACGACGCGCGAGGCCCGGCTGGATCCTCGGGCGGCCCGCCACGTGTGCTCGATGAGCGGGTGGCCGGTGTCGGCGAGCAGCATCTTGCGGGGGAGCCGCTGGCTGGAGAGCCGGGCAGGAATGACGATGAGGGCGGTTTGGGATGGGAGCATGGCGTGGCTCGTGTGTAAACTCTGCATACGGCACGGCGGGCGTGCCGTGGCGCGGAGAAATTCTCACCATGTGCGGCATCGTGGGCTACGTCGGATTCCGGCGGGCGGCCGAACTGATCGTGGAGGGGCTGCGGCGGCTCGAATATCGCGGCTACGACTCGGCCGGACTCGCCGTGCTCGACGACGAGGGGCGGATCGAGGTTCGCAAGGCCGCCGGTCGGCTGTCGCGGCTGGAATCCCTTGTCCGCGACGACATGCCCGACGCATCAATCGGCATCGGTCACACGCGGTGGGCCACGCACGGCGCCCCGACCGATGGCAACGCCCATCCCCATCTCGGAGGCTCATGCACCGGCCGGTCGGCCGCGTCGGAATCGGTCGCAATCGTGCACAACGGCGTGATCGAGAATTTCCGCGGCCTCAAGTCAGGCCTCGAGGCCGAAGGCTACGTGTTCCGCTCGGAGACCGACTCCGAGGTCATCGCCCACCTGATCGACAGCTGCCTGAAGCGGGCGCTCGCGGACGGCTCGCGGGTCACCGACGAGCCGGCCGATTCGCCGTGGGTGGTCGCCGTCCGGCAGGCGATCGCCCAACTCCGCGGCACGTACGGGCTGCTCGTGATCTTCGCGGGCCGGCCCGACCTGCTCGTCGCGGCCCGCCTCGGCAGCCCGCTCGTGGTGGGCGTGGGCGACGGCGAGCACTTCATCGCGAGTGACGCGAGCCCGCTCGCCGGCCACGCCGACCGGATCGTCTACCTCGCCGACCACGAGATGGCGGTGGTCACGTCGGACACGCTGCGGGTCATCCACCGCGACGCCGGCCGCGTCGAGCACTCCGTCCTGCCGCTCGAAATTTCGGCGGCCGACGTGGGCATGGGCGGCTATTCGCACTTTATGCTCAAGGAGATCCACGAGCAGCCAGAGACGATCCGGGCGGCGATGCGCGGCCGGCTCTCGCGCGACGACGCGACCGCGGTATTCGGCGGCCTGAACCTCACGCCGGCCCAGCTTCAGCACGTCAATCGCATCGTACTCACCGGCTGCGGCACGAGCTGGCACGCGGCGCTCTTCGGCGAGTATCTGATCGAGGAGTTCGCCCGGCTGCCGGTCGAGGTCGAGTATGCGAGCGAGCTGCGCTACCGCAACCCTCCGATCGACGAGGGCACGCTCCTGTTCGCGATCACGCAGTCGGGCGAGACGGCCGACACGCTCGCCGCCCTGCGGGAGCTGAAGCGGAAGGGGCACCCCACGCTCGCGATCTGCAACGTCGTGGGGAGCACGATCGCCAACGAGGCCGACGGCGGCATCTATCTGCACGCCGGCCCGGAGATCGGCGTGGCGAGCACGAAGGCCTTCACGAGCCAGTGCGTGGTGCTGGCGCTGCTGGCCCTCTACTTCGGCCGACTGCGGCACATGAGCTACGAGAAGGGGCTCGAGTACATCGCCGACCTCGAGCGGCTGCCCGACCTCGTGTCGGAGGCGCTCGATACCGACGCCGCGATCCGTGCGATCGCCGAGAAGTACCGTAACGCCAGCACGTTTCTCTATCTCGGCCGGCAATACAACTTCCCCGTGGCCCTCGAGGGCGCGCTCAAGCTCAAGGAGATCAGCTACATCCACGCCGAGGGCTACCCGGCCGCCGAGATGAAGCACGGGCCGATCGCGCTCGTCGATCCGCTTACGCCGAGCGTGTTCCTCATTCCGCGGGGCGCGGTCTACGACAAGGTCATTCTCAACCTCGAGGAGATCAAGGCCCGCAAGGGCCCGGTGATCGCGATCGCGAGCCCGGGCGACGAGCGGGTCCGCGAACTGGCCGACGACGTCATCGAGGTGCCCGACGCCCCCGACTTTCTCCAGCCGATCGTGGAGGCGATTCCGCTCCAGCTCCTCGCCTACCACATCGCCGTGCTTCGCGGCTGCGACGTGGACAAGCCGCGAAACCTCGCGAAGAGCGTGACGGTGGAGTGACGTGGCGAGTCCTGTCCGAACTCGACCAACCCGGCTCGGGGTCGCCCCATACCATCTCGCCGGACGTTCACTTCGCCTTCCAGGCTTCGTTCACTCCTACCGACTGCGCTGCGCCATCCATGGCTTCGCTTGTCGGTAAAGCCGGCTCGATGGTAGGGGCGACCCCTCGCCTCGTCTTTTCCGGTTGACGAGGCTACGGGCTCCCCGTGTCCCGGGAGCCGGCGTGAGATGACCAGCGGAGCCATGGATGGCGCAGCGCAGGCATCTCCGAGCGAGCGGAGGGCTGGAGGCCCGAAGCGAAAGTCCGGCGACGGGATATGGGGAGCCCGAAGCCGGCTTGCGGCGAGTTGACGGAAGCACAGCCGCGACGCTTGCCCGTGGCCGCACGAGTGGTACGATCAAGCCTCGCACTCGCCCGAGTGGCGGAATTGGCAGACGCGCAAGATTCAGGTTCTTGTCCAGGTAACTGGGTGGAGGTTCAAGTCCTCTCTCGGGCACTCTTCCCGGCTTCCGTCACTGGCCGACGGGCACGAGCCGGATCTGGCGGATGTCGCAGGCCGCCGCCTTCGCGATCTTCTTCGGCTGCACCCGCAGGACGTGGTCTCCCGGTTCGGCGAGCGTCACGCGGCCCACGGTGCGCGGCTTGAACGCCTGGAAGCCGCCGGTGTCCTCGACGGTGAAGGTCAGGGCCGAGGCCGTCGGCCGGTCGGCGTCGATGTCGATTCCCATGTCGCTGCCGCCCTGGCCTGTGCCGCAGCCCTGAAGCACCTCGACGTCGAACGTGCCCGGGGTGGCGATGGAAAACGTCCACTCGGCGGCGTCGGTGGGCCGGGTCCAGAAGCCGAGCGTCTGCTTCTTCTCGGCGGGCTCCCAGCGGAGCGACGTGCCCCGGATCGTGGCGTCGCGGGCGTGGAGCAGGATCGAGCCGTCGGCCGCCTGGGTTGGCGGCGTGCCCTCGCACGCCGGCGTCAGCGTGATCGCCTCGAGGTTCATCACGGGCTCGCCCACGGGGTTCGTGCATCGCATCCGCACCGTGAGGTCCCGGGTCGTGGGAATCACGACGCGGCCGAGCGGGAGCGTGGCGGAGCGCGACCAGTTGCCGGTCGAGTCCAACCGCGCCGGGAGTTTCGTCTCACCGATGACGACCTCGATCTCCCTGCCCGACGGCGCGGCCGTCGAGTAGGCGAGCGCAGCGTCGTACGCCCCCCACCGTGTGGGCTTCCAGATCCATGACACCGTATCGGCCGGATTCGTCCACAACCCGGTCCTGCCGCCGGCCGCATCCGCTTCGAGCGTCGCCGCGGTGCCGTCGATGGTGGCCGTGCGGGCCGCGAACACGATCCGGCCATCGTCATGCTGGCGGATCTCGGCGGGCTGATCGGCTCGCGCGACAGCCGTCGCGGCCACCACGACGACCGTCGCGACGGTGCGGATCAGGGAAACACGGTGCATGGCGAAAATCCCTCTCTCCGAGGCTGTGTTGCCCGACCAAACACTGGCGGTAGGATACACCCGAGGCTGTAGCTCAGTCGGTAGAGCATCGGACTTTTAATCCGTTGGTCCTGGGTTCGAGCCCCAGCAGCCTCACTTTGCGGCGAGGATCTCCACATGCAAGCGTTCGCGTGCACCTGTGGTCAGCCGCTGTTCTTCAACAATCTCGTCTGTCTCGGCTGCCACGCCACCGTGGCGTACGATCCGCGGCGACGGTTGCTCGGCCCGCTCGTGGCGCGAGGCGACGGCGTGTGGTCCTTCCTCGGGGAGGTCCGCGATCCGCCGCCGACATTCCGCCTGTGCACGCATCGTACGGCTCCCGCAGCCTGCAATTGGCTCGTGCCGGCCGAGGAACCGGCGGCGTTCTGCCTGTCGTGCAGCCTGACCCGCACGGTGCCTCCGCTCGACCGGCCGCGCAACCCCGAGCGGCTCCGCGACCTCGAGGCGGCGAAGCGGCGCGTACTGTTCTCGCTGCAGAAGTTGAAACTCCCGATCATCCCCAGGACGCACGACCCGGCAGGGCTCGCGTTCGACTTTCTCGAGTCTTTGCCGGGCGAGCCGGCCGTGCTCACCGGGCATGCAGCCGGCGTGATCACGCTGAACGTCGCCGAGGCCGACGACGATTACCGCGACAAGCACCGGGACCTGCTCCAAGAACACTATCGCACGGTCGTCGGCCATCTGCGGCACGAACTGGGCCATTACTACTGGGACGTGCTCGTGCGGGATACTTCATGGCTCGAATCGTTTCGCACCCTGTTCGGAGACGAGCGGGCCGAGTACGCGGCCGCCCTCGATCGCTACTACGCCGACGGGCCGCCCGCGGACTGGCAGAGCCGATTCATCAGCCGGTATGCCGCCGCTCATCCCTGGGAGGACTGGGCGGAGACGTGGGCGCAATACCTCCACATCCGCTCCACGCTCGAAACCGTGACGGCCTACCGGCTCGACATCTCCCAGTCGCCGCTCAGGACGACGCCCTTCGGCCCGGATGCCCTGTTCCAATCGGAGCCGGTCGAGGCGGGTGCGGCGTTTCTCGGCTGGATCGACGCGATGGTGGTGCTGGCGGCCGTGCTCAACGAGACCGCCCGCAGCATGGGGCAGCCCGATATCTATCCGTTCGTGCTCAACCGGCCCACGGTCACGAAACTGCATTTCGTGCACTGCGTGATCACCGGCGATCGGGCCGCCCGCACGCCGCCGCCGCCCGAAGCGCTCGCCGTGGCGGTCGGGTGACGTAGGCGCCCCACGCGCGGGTGTGCGACGCTCTTGCCGCCATGCAGGTTTCGCCACGGGTCGCCGCCGCCACGCTCCTGCTCGCGGTCGCGACCTATCTCCACGGCCTCGGGTCGCTCCACATCCTCGCCAACGGCGACGAGTTGATCTACGCGCAGATCACCCGGGCCACGGCGGCGAGCGGCCGCTGGCTGCCGCTCGAGTCGGAGATGTCCGACATGGTGAACACGAAGCCCCCGTTCATCTTTTGGCAGGGCATCCTGGCGACCGACTGGGGCCGGCACTGGTCGCTGGCGAGGCTCCGCGGGCCGAGTGTCGCCTGGACGTTCGCCACGGCGTTGATGGCAGGCCTGCTCGCCTGGCGGGCCAGCGGCCAGGCGCACGTCGGGGCGCTCGCCGCCGCCATCTACCTCGCGTTTCTCTCGAGCTATCGCTACGGCCGACCGTTCCTCACGAACCCCCCGGAGACGTTCTGGGTGTTTCTCTGCTTCTTCATCATGCTCTGGTGGCGGCCGCGCTCGTTCGCATCGCGGTTCCTCGTTCCCACGGTGATCGGCGCGTGCGCCGGCGTGGCGCTGTTTGCGAAGTCGTTCGCCCAGCTCGTGCCGATCGGCGCGGGACTCGTCGCGTGGCACCTGCACGAGGTACGCCGGCCGGACGGCTCGCCCGATTGGCGCCGTCTGCTGCTGCGGTCGGCGCCCGGTCTCGCCTGGACGTCGCTCATCGCGCTCGCGATCTTCGCCCTGTGGTTCGTGCTCGATCCCGATCCGGCCGCGATCTGGCGGGAGTTCGTGGTCGGCGAGAACCTCGGCAAGATGCGGGCCGGACGATCGAACTACCTCGCCGCGCTGCTCTGGGGACGCGTGAGCGTCTGGGGCTACGCGGCCTCGTGGTTCACGAATGCCGGGCTGCTGGCGTTGCCCCTGCTCGGGACGGCGATCCGCGGCTGGCAGCACCGCCGCGATGCGACCACCATCGAGCGGCTGCTCTGGATCTGGGCCGCGGTGATCTTCCTGGTGTTCTGCGTGCCGACCCAGCGGTCTGGGCGCTACCTGCTCGAGGCGATGCCCGGCATCGCCGTCGTCATGGCGCTCCACTGGCACCGCCTCCTGCCGGGGGCGTTCGCGACCGCCGTGGCCGGCGCGGGGCTGGTCGTCGGGCTCGTGGCCTGGCTCTCCGTCCTGCTCACGCGGGATCTCGGCTCGGCCCCGCTTCCATGGCACCACTGGGCGATCGTCGCCGGCGCGGCGGGCCTCGTCGCGTGGCCGATCCTCGATCGCCGCCGACTCGGGGCGTGGGCCGTGCCCGCGGTGCTCGGCGCGTGGCTCGCGGCGTCGAGCTTTCTTGCGGCGTTCGACCCGCCGCGCGGCGGATTTCCGGCCGCAGCGGCCGCCGCCGTCCGCGGTCACGTGGTGCACGTCCCCGAAAACTTTCGGGGCGCCGCCGAACGCAACAGCTTTCTTTTGCCGGGCGCCACGATCCGCGGCTATCCGGAGCAGGCCCGCGGGGCCGTGCGGATCGCCCCGGGTGACTACGAGATCGTCGTCCGCCCGTTCTCCGCGGCCCCGCCGCCCGATGCGATCGGCAGCCGGATCGAGCTCACGAGCCGCCACACGCCCCGTCAGCTCTGGGAGATGGTCACGGGCCGGCTCGCCGAAACGCTCTTCTGCCGCAAGTGGCTCGTGAAAAAGTAGGACAGGCTTCAGCCTGTCAATGGTTGCATGGCGGCCAGGCCCGGAGGGCCGGGTCACTTGCAGCCGACGGAGTCGGCCAAGGGAATTTCGGCAGGATGCCGAGAATTCCCGTGAATCGAGACAGGATGAAGCCTGTCCTACGAAGGCAAGCGGGACGCTTGCCCCATGGGGCCGCAACCGCCGTGCCGAACAGGATTGGCCTCCAGCCCTCCGCTCTCTGCATGTCCGCTCGAGGGCATGCGCGGTCCCGAGGCGTCCTCAACCGAAGCAAGACAGTCCCTCGCTTGCGCTTCGGGCTTCCGTTCGGGCTTCCGTTCGGGGGAGGCGAGGGGTTACCCCTACCATTGAGCCGGCGTA
>JBBAVM010000106.1:0-9872 GCA_040397685.1 Pirellulales bacterium | reverse complement strand
ACCTGTAACCTTCAGCTCCGGAGGCTGACGCTCTATCCAATTGAGCTACGGGAGCGAACACCGGAAGTCTACCAGCCGGCCGCGGCTGGAGAAAGGATCGCGGCGGCTCGAGCGGGAACGCCGCGGCGGCTCGAGCGGGAACGCCGCAGCCTCAGGCGGAACGCCGCAGGGGTACGACCTCGTCCCGTTGTTTCGGCCGCGGCAGCGCGCCGTGCGGGCCGTCGATGCGGATGGTGGGTGCGTCGTCCGTCGCCGCGATGTCGGTGCCGGCCCTCATGAGCGCCCGGAGCTGCCGGGCGCGCGGGAGGTAGGCGCCAAACTGCATCAGGCCCACGAGCCGCCCCGCGAGCATCGGCAGGGTGCCGAAGGGCGCCCGCGACACGGCGTGGCGGATCACCTCGAGGCCGTGCGCCACGACCGCCAGCGGCAGCGATTGCCCGACGAGCGACCGCCAGAACAGCCGCTCGGCGTGGAGCCCGGCGAGGAACGCGCCCTTGCGATCGCGGGCCGGGCCCCGCACCACGCGCGACGATTCGTCGGTGACCGTGGTCCAGCCGCCGCGGGCGATCGTCACGGCCATGTCGGCATCGGCACAACTGTCGCCGCAGGCGGTGGAGAATCCGGGGCCCGACCGCCGCAGGACGTCGGTCCGCCAGAAGCCCGCCTCGAGCGCCGGCCCGTGGGGCCGCGCGGCCCGCCGCCCCGGCGCGACGTCGATCCGGCGGCCGCCTCGGCCGCAGCGGATGCCGGCATTGATCCCCCGGGCGTCGTCGTCGTCGGTCACCGTCAGCGGGACGACGGCCGCGATGCGGTCGTCGTCGAAATGCGTCAGAGGCCCGGTCGTCCAGCCCTCGGTGGCCCGCCAGCCCGCCGCGAGGATGTGGGTCACGTCGGCGGTGCTCGCGGCCACGCCCACGTTGATGCAGGCGACGAGGCTCGAGCCGATCGGCGCCTGGACGAACGTCACCTCCTCGCGGATGTTCCAGGGATCGTCGTAGGCGCAGCCCAAGGCCACGATGACCTCGCTGCCTGCGGGCCGCTTCTCCAGCACGCTCACGAGGGTGTCCTCGAGCGCCACCGCGTCGCTGGGAGCGGCGATCACGATCGACAACGTAGGCTGGTGCGCTCGGCGCGGCATGATTCCCGCCCCCGCAGGAAAAGATCGGCGATCCAACGATTCAGACCGGATTCCAACGCCCGTTCGCCGTGGTGCGACCCGGGCGACCCCGCGTCAGGCGGCGGCCCGCTGCGGCTGAAGTTCCGTGAACAGGTTCACGGTGTGCAGCATCTCGCCGTCGGCCCCGTAGAACTGCAGCACGCCGACGTCGATCAGCCACATCGCGAACATCTCGGCGACGCGGTAGCACCGGGCCACGCAGCGGCCGCGGTCGATGCGGATGTTTTCCTGGACGTCGGCCACGTCCACGGCCTCGGCGCCGAACTCGAGGAAGTATCGCGTGACGATGTGCCGCACGTCGGCGGCATGCATGTTCAGACGCATGAAAGGCAACCTCCTGTTGCGGGCGTTTCGAACGACGTCCTGTCGATCGGGGTCGGAACCATACCGGGCCGTTTCGGGCGGCGGTAGGGCACCTTTTTTCCGGGGATGGACCCCGGCGTGGCGGCCACGATCCCGCCCTATGTGGTGTATCGGCGCGGCCCCGGCCCCGAGGTGACTCCTGGCGCGGGAGTCTTTCCAACCCGCACGGACGGGCGCCTCTTGCCAGGCTTCCCGATCGCGCCAAGTCATCCAACAGGTCGTCGCACGCCTCCGAACGCCCTACAGCCGCGCTGTCCATTCGGGCCGGGCGTACCGTTCCGCCACGAGTGCGGCGACCCGGGTCCGGGGCCAGTCGCTGCGACTGCACGCTGGCGCGAACGCCGCGCGGACCGCGGCGGTGAGCGCGGCGGTACCCAGCCCGAGGTTTGCGAGAAACGCCCCATGCTCCCGCCCGGCGCGGTAGTCGGGCTCGCGCGGCGGATGCCTGAGGATGCGGCTCACCAGGCCGAGATCGAAGTCGTCGAGCAGCGTGCCGTGGTACAAGACGCCGTGCCGCTTCACGCGCAGGGCGTTGCCGGAGATCTTCCGCAGGCCGGTGTCGCCAGCGACCACGAGGTCGCTCGAACCGCGCCTGACCACGCCGCCGGCGGTCGGCACGATCCGCGAGAGGGCCGCACAGAGCGGGTCGAGCATCCGGGCGTGAATCTGCTCGATGGGCGGCGCCGCCTCCGGGAACGATTCGACGACCGACCACATCAGGCAGCCCGGGCCGAGCAGCACCGTCAGCCCGCCGCTCGGCCGCCGGACGATCCGCACGCCCGCGGCGCGGCAGGCATCGACATCGACCTCGTCCTCGAGCCGGCTCGACGATCCGACGACCACGACCGGCTCACGGGCCATCCACGTGCGCACGACCGTCGTCTTGGCGGTGGCCGCGTGCGCCTCCTCGAGGAGCGCCTCGTCGAGCGCCAGCTGTTCCTCGACCGTGTCCGGATCGGCATCGAGCCAGACGGCGGCTTCGGCGGGATCGTGACGTTGACGCACGGGGCCTCTCCCCTAGACTTTTCGTAGCGTTTCACCGCCCCGGAACCCGTTCATGGCAGATTCCAATCGGCCGCTCTCCGCCGACGACGCGTTGCCGCCCGTCGAACCGCCGAGCGCCGCCTTCCTCGTGCAGCTGTTCCTGGTGCCGGGGATCATCGTCGCCATCATCGTCTGCGTCTGGCTCGCGTTCCACTGGCTCGCGCATCTCGGCAACGATCCGCAGGCCTACGTCCGCACGCTGCAGCGCGACAACGAAGGCCGCTGGCAGGCGGCGCTCAATCTGGCGAACGACCTGCGCGGGCCGGGCGGCGGCGCGCTCAAGGAAGACGAGGGCCTGGCCCGCGAGCTGGGCCGGATCCTGGGCGACGAGGCGACGAGCGGCCGCACCGGCGAGCAGTCCGAAACGCTGCGGGTCTACCTGTGCCGCGCCCTCGGCGAGTTTTCGGTGCCGTCGGCCGCCGCCCCGCTCGTCGAGCGCGTCGGCGACGTGAACGACCCGCAGACGGCGCGGGCGGCCGTCGAGGCGCTCTCGGTCCTGCAGACGAACCTCGCGGCGGCCGGCCGCGGGCTCGCCGATCCGGCGGCGGCGACGGAGGCGGTCATCGCGGCCTCCCGGAGCGACGACGCCCCGCTGCGGTCCGCGGCGGCCTTCACGCTCGGCGTGCTCGGCGGCCAGCCGGCGGTCGAGCGGCTGCTGGGGCTCACGGGCGACACGATCGACGACGTGCGGTTCAACGCGGCACTCGGCCTGGCCCGGCAGGGGCGGACCGAAGCCTACGAGGGGCTCGGCGAGATGCTCGCGCTGCCCGACATCGCGCCGGGCGCCGCCGACGATGCCGCCACGCAGTCGCAGCGCTACAAGCGGGCCCTCGTGGTGGTGAACGCCCTGCGCGGCGTGGCCCTGCTCGTCGACGCCGGCCACGAGCCTCCCCCCGCCGCGATCGTCGATCGCGTGAAGGCGGTGTCCGCCGACCCCGTCGGCGACGTGCGGTCGAGCGCCGCCGCCCTGCTCAAGAAGATCGAACGCGTCGCCGCTCCGGCGGCCGCCTGACCCCGTTTGTCCACCGAGACTTGCCCCACCGAGAGGAGTTTCCCATGGCCGTGACCACCCAGCAGACGATCGCGCTGTTGCTCGAGAGCTACGGCATGGAACTCGAGACGGTGATGAACTACCTCGCCAACAGCGTGAACCTCGACGGCGTGCGGGCCGAGGAGATCAAGAAATCGCTCGGGGCCGACGTGCCGGGGGAGATCGCCCACGCCCAGCAGCTCGCCAACCGCATCAAGCAGCTCGGCGGCCACATCCCCGGCTCGGCCAGCCTGAAGATGGGCGGGCAGATCCAGCCGGTCACCGACACCACGGACGTCGTCGGCGTGATCAAGAGCGTGATCGCGGCCGAGGAGGCGGCGTGCGCGCAGTACAAGAAGATCATCAAGGCGGTCGAGGGGGAGGACTACGTGACCCAGGACCTCTGCATCCGGCTCCTCGCCGACGAGGAGGAGCATCTCGTGCAGTTCAAGGGATTCCTCAAGGAATACGCGAAGTAGGACAGGCTTCAGCCTGTCGGTGATTCCGTCGGCGTGTGTTCACCAGGGCATGACAGGCTGAAGCCTGTCCTACGGCGTGCAAGTCACCGCAGCCGGTCCTCACGCGTTGAGAAACTCGTCGAGGAGTTCGCGGAGGAGATCGGTGTCGGGCTCGACGCCCGTCCACGTCTGGAAATCGATCGCGGTCGTCGCGCAGTGGATCTCGAGGCCGTCGATCGTGCAGGCGCCGTGCTGCTGGGCGGCCGCGACCACCGGCGACGGCTGGGGGACGAGCGCGAAGTCGGCGACCACGAGATCGCGCCGGAGGCCCGTGAGCCGGAGGTTGGCCCCGGCAGGCACTGCCACGACCACGATCCCGACCTGCTCGGGGATCGCGATCTCTTCGCCCCAGGGCAGGGCGGCCGCGGGAGCGCCGTCCACTCCGGCGAGTGCTGCGACGAGGTCGGCCGCCCGGTCGGCCGTGCGATCGCACACGACGATCTCGGCGGTCTGCGCGAGCGAGAGCTCGAGGGCGGCCGCGCGGGCAGCGGCTCCAGCGCCCACCAGCAACACCCGCTCACCGGCCGGGTCGCAGTGGGACCGCAGCGTCTCGAGCAGGCCGCGGCCGTCGGTCATGTGGCCGAAGAGTCCGTCGGGCTGCCGCTCCACGAGGCTCACGGCGCCGGCGAACCCGGCGGCCGGCGACACGGCGTGGAGGTGGGGAGGGGCGAGCGCCCGCAGCGGCCCGGAGAGCACGCAGCCCTTGAAGCCCATGGCGTCGGCGCCGCGGAACGCGTCGCCCGCACGCTCCGCGGGCACGTCGAGCGTGAGGAATCGCCAGTCGAGGCCCGCCTCGGCCAGCGCGCGTTCGTAGAGATACTGCGCGGGATGCCCCGCAGCCGGGCAGCCCAAGAGGGCGATGATCTCCTGGAGTGCCGGGCTCGTCATCGGGATTGGTCGGCCGTATGTCGCGGATCGCTACACGGTGACGCTCGTGACCGCGACGAACCGCGGATCGGCGCGGATCGGATCGAAGTCGGGCTCCGCCTCGGTGAGGACGCGAAACCGGCCGTCGATCGCGATCGCCTGCGTGAGGTGCTCGATCGCCGCCTGCACGCTCCCGTCGAGCGACAGGTAGCAGGCGAGATTGTAGTGGAGGATCGGCTGCTTCGGCGCGGCCACGATGCCGCGTCGGAGTTCAGCGATCGCCTCGTCGAGCCGGCCCAGCCGCTTGAGGCACCAGCCGAGCCCGAGCCAGGCCTCGATCCGCTCCGAATCCTGCTCCGTCACGGCCCGCAGCGGCACGAGCGACTCCTCCCACCGCCCCATCGCGCGGAGGGCCTCTCCCTCGAGGAGTTTGGCGTGCGGCAGCGAGCGGGTCGGCTCGGGCAGTTCCGCGAGCATCGCCAGGGCCCGGTCGAACAGCCTCAGGGCCGACGGCGGCAGGGGCCTGTCGGCATCGACGAGGAGTTCACCGAGCTCGATGTAGCCGGTCGCCTGCCTGAGGATCGCCTGGCGGCGGAGCCGGGTCATGGCAGTCATCGCACGTCTCCCGTTTCCCCCAGTCTAGGACGCCCGGCCGGAGCGGCCGCCGGACCGGAGGCATCAGCCATTCTTACGCACCTCGGCCCAAACTGGATCGGTTCAGGCGCAATATGACGCGGTTTTCAGCGTCCGGCCCCCCCGCTTTGGCCGGGAAAAATTCGTACGAAAAATCCTCCGGGTGGCCACTCATACAGATGGAGAAGCACCCGGAGCACCCCCATGCGCCTGACATTACGGACCCTGCTGGCGAGTCTCGATCGGGTTTTGCCGCCGGCCGAGCAGCACGAACTCGACGCCAAGGTCGCCGGCAGCGCGGCCGCGCAGCAGTTGGCCGTGCGCATTCGCCGCGTCGTCGAGCAGCCTGGGATTCCGGCGCCCCGGCTGGATGGCCGCGGCCTGGCGGCCGACGCCAATTCCGTGGCCGAGTACCTCGACAACTGCCTCGATCCCGAGCGGCTGGAGACGTTTGAGCGGATCTGCCTGGAGTCGGACATGCATCTGGCGGAGGTGGCTGCCTGCCACGAGATGCTGGCGGGCGTCGCACGCGATCCCGCCACCACGGCGCCGCTCGATGCCGCAGGGCGGCGAAAACTCCTCGCGGCGCTCGGGCACCGCTCGAGCGAGCCGGGCGAGGAGAGCGCGAGGCGGGAGGCGGTCGAGAACGCCCGCGCCGTGCACGCCGCCCTCGGCGAAGCCGCCGCACGCCGCGAGCGGTCCGAGGCCGGCGGGCGCCGCGCGGCCTGGCCGGCGTGGGCGGCGGCGCTCACGGCGGTCGCGTTGCTCGTCGCGCTCGGCGTGTTTCTCGTGCAGGCGGTCGGCCGCAACCGGACTCGGCCCGCCGATGCCCGCCGGGAGCCCGCGGTCGCTCACGCCCCCACTCCTGAACCCGCGGCCGTCGAACCAGCGGCGGTTCAACCGCCACCGGCCGAGCCCCTGCCGCCGCACGCCGCGCCGGCCGACGCTGTCGCCGCGGTCCCGGCCGAGTCTGCGGCCGAGCCGCCAGCCGCGCCACCAGTTGCCATGATCGCTGCGGCCCCGGCCGCCGAGTCGCCTGCCCCGGCCGCCGAGGTACCGCCTGCCGCGTCTCCGCCGGTCGGGCCGCCGCCCGCCGCCGCCCCCGCGGCGACGCCGCGCGTCCCGCAGGGAGATGCGCTGGCCATCGCCGCGCCCGAGCCCGCCGCGCCGGGCCTGCCCGCTCCCGCGTTGCCGGCGCCGGTGGCTGCCCCGCCCGCTGCGCCGGTGGCCGGGCCAGAGTCGCTCGGGTTCGTCGATGCCGAGGGGCTGCTCATCCACCGGGTGCCAGCCGAGGGCAAGCCGACCTGGCAGGCGGTCGCGCCTGGTTCACCGCTCGCGGCCCGCGAAGACCTCGTGGCGCCATTCGGTTCCCAGCCCGACATCCACGTGCGCGGCCTGACGATCCGGCTGTTGCCGGGCACGCGCGTCGTGGTGTCCGCCGAGGCCGACGGCAGCCCGCGGCTGGAGGTGGTGTTTGGGCGGGCGATCGTCCGGGCCAGCCGGTCGGACGCCCGCGTCGGGATCGCGGCGGCGGGCCTCGTCGGGACGGTCACGGCGGGCCTCACGGGACCGGTGGCGGTGTCCGTCGATCTCGATCGCCCCCCGGGCAGTGATCCGGCCCACGATCCGGCGCGGGTGCGGGCGAGCGTGATCGCGGTCAACGGTGGCATCGTCTGGCGGCAGGGGGGCGCGGGCGGCCAGGGCGTGCTCGAGGGGATTGCCGCCGAGGGCATGCTCGACGCCCGCACCGCGATCACCTGGGAGAGCGCGAGCCCCGGGGCCGGGCGGGCGGCGCGGCTCGACCCGCTGCCGACGTGGGTCGCCGCCCCGCCGCAGCCCGACCGGCTGCAGCGGTCGGCCGGCGAGGCGATTGCGGCGCGGCTCGCCGACGGCGGCCCGCTCGAGCAAGCGCTGCGGGAACTCGCCGGCGACCGCCGCGTGGAAAATCGCCTCCTCGCCGCCGCGACGCTCTCGCTCCTCGGCGACTTCGACGCGGCGGTCGAACTCCTCTGCGACGAGGCTCCGGGCCGGCGGCTGGAGCAGCGGCAGTGGACGAAACTCGAGGCCGACGTCGTGCCGCTGGCGCTCGCCCGCGGTGCCAACGCCGCGGCCAGGCTGCGGCAGGCCTTTGAAGATCGCGGACCGCACGGCAAGGCTGAGACGCTCTTCGCCATGGCCCGCGGCTTCTCCGACGACGAGCTCGCGGCCGGGGCGGCGGAGACGCTCGTGGAGGCGCTCGACGACGCCGATCTGGTCGTGCGGCGCTATGCGTTCAAGTGCCTCTGCGACATCGTGCAGCCGACGGCGGCCGACCGGCTCAAGTACCGGCCCGATGGCCTGCCCGACCTCCGCCGCGAGGGGGCGGCATGGTGGCGAGGTCAGCTGCAAAAGGGTCTGATTCGCCGTCCGGGGGCCGCGTGAGCGGCGCGGTTTGGCGAAGCAAAGGCGCGGGTGATATGCTCCGAGCTGCGGCGGGAAGCCGCGTTTTTCCCCTGAAGTTCCTGCACAAGGAAGCGTTCGAGTGCAAATCAACGTCTCCGCCCGGCATGGCCACCTGAGCCCCGCCTCGCAGTCCAAGATCTCGGCCAAGGTTTCCCGCCTGAAGCGGTATTTTGACCGGCTCACGGCCCTCAACGTCACCGTGGACCTGGGCAACGCCGAACTGCCGGAGGTGGAGATCGTGGCCTCGGCCGAGCACTTCCACGACATGGTCAGCCGCGAGCATTCCGGCCAGCTCTGGCGGAGCGTGGATGGCGCCGTGCAGAAGCTCGAGCAGCAGCTGCGGAAACACAAGGAAAAGGTCCGGGACCACAAGCACGTGCAGTCGTCGCGCCGCAGCTAGGCCGCGTGCCGGTCAGGACATCCTCCCCATCGCCCATACGATAGTACGAACACCGCATGAAGTTTTCCGATTTTGTGGCCACCGACGCGATCCGGTCCGACGTCGAGGCCGGCACGAAGCCGGCCGTGATCCGCGAGATGGCGGAGGCCCTCGTCGAGGCCGGCCGGCTCCCCGCCGGCGAACTCGAGGGGATCGTGAAGGCGATCATGAAGCGGGAGGATCTCGGCAGCACCGGCATCGGCCGGGGCGTGGCCGTGCCCCACACGAAGCACCCGAGCGTCGATCGGCTCGTGGGCACGGTGGCGGTGAGCCGCAAGGGCATCGACTTCGAGAGCCTCGACGGCGAGCCCGTGCATCTCTTCTTCCTGCTCGTGTCTCCGCCCGACCGGCCCGGCGACCACCTGCGAGCGCTCGAGAACATCTCGCGGCAGTTGCGCGACGACGCGTTCTGTCGCCGGCTGAAGGCGTCGAACACCCCGGCCGACATCGAGCACCTGCTCGAGGAGGCCGACAGCCACGGGGTGGTGACGTGATGACCCAGGAGACCATCTCGCGCGAAGTCGTGGTCGGAATCGAGCAGGGCCTTCACGCCCGGCCGGCCGACCTGCTCGCGCGGGAGGCCCGCAAGTGGCAGTCGCGGATCGAGCTCGTCGCCGACCGGCAACGGGCCGACGGTAAGAGCATCCTCGAACTGCTCACGCTCGCCGCCGAGGCCGGCACGCGGCTGGTGGTCGAGGCCACCGGGCCCGATGCCCGTGAGGCAGTGGACGCCATCGGCGGGCTGTTTGACCGCAATTTTTCCGAACCGAATTCACACACCTGACCGCTCGTTTCACGACCGACTAACGAACAGAAGGAGCAGCACGAAGCCGCCTGGCGCGAAGCCGAGCGGAGCGTCGATCGCCAGCCGGCCGCCGGTGTTCCGGCCGCCGCGCGATCCGCCCGCCGCCCCCGCTGCCGGCCGGGCTGACTGCGCCCCCCAATGCTGAAACTCCAGGGCATCGCCGTTTCCCCCGGCGTCACGATCGGCGAGGCGCTCGTCCTCGACAGCGAGGGCTTTCGCATCCCGCGCCGGTTCGTGGAGCGGAGCGCCGTCGATACGGAGCTCGAGCGGCTCAGGCAGGCCGTGGCCGAGACGGCCCGCGAGATCGAGCGCAATCGCGACGCCGTTCGCGCCGAACTGGGCGAGCAGTACGCCGCCATCTTCCAGGCCCACCTGGCGATGCTGCACGACGACCGGCTCCAGGAGGAGCTCGCGAGCGCCGTCCGCGACAAGAACTGGTGGCCGGAGTACGCCGTCAGCCGCACGCTCCGCCGCTACGCGAAGGTTTTTCAGAGCCTCGACAACCACATCTCGCAGCGGGCCCACGACATCTACGACATCGAGAAGAGCCTGCT
>JBBAVM010000105.1:0-9986 GCA_040397685.1 Pirellulales bacterium | reverse complement strand
AGCCCTGCGTAGGACAGGCCTTCAGCCTGTCGTGGCTTCGCCGCAACCTCCAGCGTTGACAGGCTGAAAGCCTGTCCTACGGCCCACACCATCACCACGTTCAGCGCATGCAACAGCACGCTCGTGAGGTGGTATCCAAACGCATCCCGGCCCCAGACGGCCGCATCGAGCATCAGCGACGCAAGCTGCACGGGCCGATTGAAATCGAGCACGTCCATCGTGAGCACTCGGCCCGAGAGCACAGGCACCCAGTTGCCGGGATCGTGGATGAAGTCGCCGGTGAGGATCTGTAGCCGGGCGTCGTAGACAAACCGCGCCGAGAGCGTGGGCCAAAACACGGCAAGCGTGATCGCCGCGAGGGCGAGAGGCACTTGAGGCGATGTTCGGAGTGTTTTAGCCACGCTCGCCTGCCCGTTCGTGGGTCGTGAAACCACGTCTTCCCCAGGTTCTCGGCCTGAAAAAATAGACGACGGTAAAGCCGATGGGTAGACGCATCAGGACCGGCATCGTCCTGAGGGACATCGCTGCTGGTATGCTCTCCAGTATGATCTTTCGCACGATGCACGTATCGCGCCGGCGCTCCAGGAGACTGAGCGATGAATCGGGAGAATGCAGCCGAGGTCGGGTCAATAGACGCCCAGTGGGTGCTTCGCAGCGTCCTGCCTCTGCTGCTCATCGGAAGCGTTTGCTATTCGGTCGCGACGGCAAGCGTCGGCTGGAGCAATACGCTGAACGACCGGCATTCGTTTCGCCAAACACAGGCTGCCACCACGGCCTTTTTCCTCGTCAATCGGCCATTTCGCCTTGCGTACGAGACGCCGGTGCTCGGCAAGCCGTGGTCGATCCCGATGGAGTTTCCGCTCTACCAGTGGATCGTGGCTCGGCTCGTCGGCATCCTTGATACGCCGCTCGACCAGACGGGAAGGTTCGTGTCGCTGGCCTTCTTTCTGTTCACTGCGGTGCCGCTTCACAGGCTCGTGCGGGCTGCGGGCGTCTCACCGCCGTATGCGTGGCTCCCCGTGATGCTGTTCCTCATGAGCCCATTTTATATTTTCTGGTCGCGGACCTTCATGATTGAATCCACCGCATTGTTTTTCTCGGTCGCTTACCTCGCGGCCGTGGTCGAGGCAACGGAGCGGCGCGGGTGGGGAGTTCTCTGCCTCGCAGTCGGGCTGGGCACGATCGCCTCCCTCGTCAAGGTCACGACTTTCATTCCGTTCCTAGCGTTCGCCGGGGCGGTGGCAGGCGCGAGACTGTGGCGGTCGCGGAACGCCTGCTTCTCCCCCGGTGCCTGGCGCACGGTAGCGGCACAAGATGCCGCGATCCTCGGGACACCGTTTCTCGCCGCCGTTGCGTGGGTCCGATTTTCGGACGCTGTCAAGGCCGAGAACCCGCTGGCAGCCGCCTCCCTGCTCTCGTCCACGAGCGCAGCCTGGAACTACGGCACCCTCGACCAGAAAGTTTCCGGCCTCGTCTGGGGGGTCGTGGTCGGCCGGTTCTATGAACTCGTCGGCGTGCCGCAACTGGCGTGGTTGCTGCTCGGGGCCGTGCTGGCCGTGACTCTCGCGCATCGGAGACGCTGGCGGGAGACCACGGCATGTTTTGCCGCCTGGCTGCTGGCGCCGGCAATTTTTACCAACCTCCATTTCGTCCACGACTACTACGCCTTTGCAAACGGGATTTTCCTGATCGCCGCGATCGGGTTTGCCCTTGTGGGCCTCCTCGAGGACGCCGGGACGCGGGTTTGCGGCGTGGTTCTCACGACCGTGGCGTTGACGGCGGCGGTGTGGGGTCATGCTGCGATCTATCTGCCCAGGCAGTTGGTGAACAGCACCGAGGTGCTTGAAGCGGCGCAGTCTATCCAGTTGGCTACACCGGACGACTCAGTCATCATCTGCGTGAGCAACGACTGGTCACCGCTTGTTTCGTACTACGCCCGGCGTCGGTCCCTTAACATCCCGATGGACGGCGAAGGCAAGATGCCGCAGACCTTGGTGGCAAGGGCCTTCGAACTGCTGCGAGGGGAGAAGATCGGGGCCGTAGTGCTCGTGGAGCCCGTGACCTATCCGCTCGAGGTCGCCCTGCGACAGTTGCGCGAGGTCGGAATCGAGGCACCGGTGCTAACGGTGAAAAATCTCCCGAAGTTCTGAGTGTCGGCCGGCCGGTCAGTTCGCCTTTCCGTCATCCTTCACAAGCAGGATGCAATCGAGGTCACCGGCCGGGCTTCGGATTAGCGGTCGGTTGTAGCCTAGCTCGCGCAGTGAGTCTTCGATCGACTTGCCGCCGTCTGTAAATCCACGCCGGTTGAGATAGATCGCCGCAAAACCCCGCCGCTCGAGTTCCGCCGCCACTTTCTCGATCGGCATCGAGGCGATTTCCTTCTGCCACGCCTCCCGCTCGCGGCCCTTCTGCGAGCCGAAGGAAAACCGCAGGTGTCGGCTGTAAAGATAGGGCCGGAAGTGCTCGTAGGAGCCGAGCCCGGGCACGGGAGACTCGGGGTACTCCATGACGGGCAGTTGGAACACCATCGCCCCCGCCGGCAGGGCAGCCTCCATCTCTGCCGTGAAGCGGCGGTCCGACTCCACCAGCGCGGCTGTGGTGTTGGCGTAGTCGGCGGTCTGCGGCCGGGGCACCTCGTCCCACAGGATCGTGAGCCCCGCGAGGCCGGCGATCGTGCCCCAGAGGATCGGGTGTGTGCCGTCTGAGGAGCGTGCGGCCGTCGCGGCTTGAAGCTCCGTGAGTCGCCGCGCGGCGTAGAGCAGTGAAATGGCGAGGATGACCACGCTGTAGCGGCATGCGGCCCGAAACATCGTGATGCCGAATGCACCTGCAATCGCATTGAGCCCGCCCGTCGTGAACACGAGCACGATCCAGAGAATCCACCACGCCTCGATAGGCACCTCGTCGAATCTGCTGCGAAGCCCGGCGCGGATGGCATCGACGACCACCCAGCCGAGTGCGAGCAGGCCGATGATGCCGAGGTACGAAGCACCCTCGTCGAGAAGCGGAGCGCTCGCGCGGTGTGTCGCGGCGAATGAGGCGAAGGGGTCGAAGCGGTGGGTGACCGGCGGGATCACGAGATCGACGAGTTTGAGGCCGTAGATCTCGAGCCACTTGTATTCCCTGATGAAGGCCCCGGAGTTCGGCTCGTGGAACAGGCGGTACGTCCAGTCATCGACGTTGTTGAGTGCGAATCCCAAGGCGGCGGCGCCGATCACGGCGAACGCGGATCGACAGGCCGCCGCATGCTTCGTGCGGTACCACTGGATCCCGGCCCCGAGGAGCACAAGCTGGCAGAACACGTTCGTGTAGTAAACGAAATGCAGGCCAGTGACGAATCCGAAGCCGACAGCGAGCCTGAATCGCCGCGAGCCCCAGGCGAGGCCGTGGGAATTGGAGACGGCCCGCCATACGAGCGGAAAGAACGCTATGGGCCAGAGGTAGGCGACCTGCATGTGGTGAGGCGACTGGGCGAAAATGAACGGTGAGACGCCAAATGCCAAGGCACCCAAGGCCGACCACGTGCGATTGGCGTCGGAGAGGCGGGCGGCTGTATAGAACGCGAGGGCGGCCAGCACATGCGCCAGCGCGAAACTGACGTTTATGCCGGCGAAGAGGCCGAAGAATCGCGTCAGGGCGACCTGGATCGTGAATACCATTTCGTCGAGCGAAGGGAAGTCGTTCCAGTTCGCGTCGTATGGCGTCCCGAGGTCGGGGACGGTTTTCCAACGGAATGGCATGCCACCCCAAGCGGAAGATGCTTTCAGTTGGGCAGCGTTCGCCAGGAAATCACCACGTTCGGGGTCGTGGACGTACGTCGTCGGGAGTTGCCACGACGACGCGGACCACTTGCCGTTTGCGATGCCCCACGCGGCCACGCATACGAGACAGACCGTGGCCATCACGGCGGCATCCCGTCGGGCGAAGTGGGCAAGCAGGCCGGTTTTCATGGTGGCTGTACTCCGGGGCGACGATCGTGGAATGTCAGCGGCACATAGGGATTACGAAACAACGCGACCCCGCCGTTTTCGTCCTGTTGGCAGACTTCAACAAGTTCCAGACCGAGAGGAGCGGTCGTTGCGCGGAGCTCGGCAAGGTCGCCGTGCCAGGAATGCCACTCACAGATTAGGAAGCGTACCTTTCGGCGGATGAAGTCGCCCTCCACGCGGAAAAAATCGAACTCCGCGCCTTCGATGTCGACTTTCATCACATCGACGAACCGATCGGGGAGATATGCCTCCCATGCGTCGGCGACGCGGACGACCGGTACGGCGATCACACGGACGCGTCCCTTCACTGGAAAGGGATGTACGCCTGAGAACGGTGTTAGCGACGAAGATGTATTCGCCGGGTTCACGTGGAAGGCCACCGACTCGGAATCATGGCCAGGGACCCCCACTGCCCCGAAGATGCAGCGTCCGGTAATTTTGTTCGTCTCCAGGTGCCACTCCGCCTCGCGCACCATGTCCGGATCGGCGTCGATCGCGATACCGGTGAGGCGCTCGTCGCCCCCGTATTCATCGAGCAGGCAGGGAAACCACCCCACGTTGCATCCCAAGTCGATGAATGTGGTGAAGGGCCCGAAGCCCGCGAGGGATCGGTAGGCGCCGTCTTGGAGCATCTCCTCCGCCAGTGCGAGTCCGGCTACCGAACGAATCCTCAGGACACATCCGCTCCGCGGCAACCGTCGCCGCCGCGGTATGCGGCCGAGCAGCCAATTCGCCGCGGCGTAGAGGCCGGTGAGGTGAACGAGGCGGTGGAACCAACGGGCGCGCCCGAGGGCATGCAGCACTCCCTGACGCCTGCGTGTGTCAGCCATGAAGCCCAGTGTTGGCTACTGGGTCGAACGCTGCAACGGTTCCCCGACGACGGCCGTATTCCCACGGGCTAGTGGCCCCGGCTCGAAGCGATCGCATCAGGTATTTGGGCGGCCAGGCCGCCGGAGCCATGCATAGAGTAACTGCCGAAGAAACGCGTCCCGTGTACAGCGAACCTGACCCAGCCAAAGTTGCCAGACCGGGACATCGGGTGTGATCTCCGATCTTACGCGGGCGAAAAAGGCCCTGTCTTGGGATGCCTGTCGCCCTGCGAGCTGGAAACTCCACGACGACACGGAGACGCGAAACGCCCCGACCGTGTCGGGCACTACTGCAAGGTCAGTCACGGCCAATAGGCGGCACCACATGTCCAAGTCGATGCAGTATGGCTGCGAAGCGTCGAAGCCGCCTACGGTTTGCAAGAGGTCTCTTCGGAACAGAACGGTCAGTGGCTCGCCGAGAAGATTGCGGCCTGAACTCACGATCCGGCGGATGATCTCTTGGCCTGCGACGGCAGCCGTGGGTCGCAGGCCCCGCCGACGGAACAGCACACGCCCCGAATCGTCGATGATGTCGCGAGGACCGCACACGACTCCCACCGACTTACGTGTCGAATCCTCGAGAACCTGGGCCTGCACGGCGAGACAATCTGGGTACAGCAGGTCATCGCAGCACAGTAGTTTGACAAACTCACCCCGTGCTTCAACTAGAAGCCTGTTCCACGAGGCCTCGGCGCCGCGGTTTTGCTCGTTCTCGAGCACTCGTATGCGAGCATCCTCGTAGCGTCGCACCACGGCGAGCGTGTCGTCGGTGGAGCAATCGTCAAGGACGAGGACTTCATAGTCGCCGCGAGTCTGGCAGCGTACCGAATCGAGCGTCTGTTCGATCCACGCAGCTGCGTTGTAGGCTGGAATGCAGATCGAAATCGTGGGTGTCGTCACGATCGCGTCTCGGACAAGGCTCGCCCCGGGAGGCCATCGGGCCGTGCCGCGCCACGCGCCCGGGGTTCGATCGGCTCCGGGAGATTCGCGGTGATGGCGACAAGGTACAGCGGTCGCCGCTTGACCTCTCGATAGATACGAGCGATGTATTCCCCGAGAATCCCGATACACAGGCTCTGAACACCGCCCAAAAACGTTATGGCGAGGAAAGTGCTCGTCCAGCCCGGAACGGTGTCATGGGCAAAGAAGTAGGCGACGAACACTTGCAGCGACACCAGTGCGGCGATTGCGAGCGAGACAAACCCCACCGTGGTCGCCAGGCGGGCCGGAGCGTCGGAAAAGGAAATGATGCCGTCGAGGGCAAACCGTATCATCTTGCGCAACGGATACTTGCTCTCCCCAGCGTAACGCTTGTCGCGGGCGTAGGGCACCGCGATCTGCCGGAAGCCCACCCAGGCCACCATGCCGCGGATGAAGCGGTCGCACTCGGGCATCGAGTTGAACGCATCGACCGCCCGCCGGCTCAGCAGGCGGAAGTCACCGACATCGAGCGGGATGGAAACGTCCGAAAGCCGGTTGATGAGTCGATAAAACACCTGCGCCGTCCAACGCTTGAAGGGCGACTCGCCGGCCCGTTCGGTGCGAAGACCGTAGGCAACGTCGTAGCCCTCCCGCCATTTCTCCACCATGCTACTGATCATTTCGGGCGGATCCTGAAGGTCGGCGTCGATGATGACGACCGCAGCGCCGCAGGCATGATTTAGCCCCGCCGTCACAGCGATTTGGTGTCCAAAGTTTCTTGAGAAGGCGATGACCTTGACCCTATCGTCGGCGGCCGCGAGCGCGAGGAGGAACTCTCGAGTTCGATCGCGACTGCCGTCATCGACATAGACTATTTCCCAGAGCATGCCAATGGCGTCCAGAGACGCCCGCAGTCGTTCGTGCGTGACGGGAAGCACCGCTTCCTCGTTAAAGCAGGGTACGACCACCGACAGCGAGTCACTCATGCCCACGGTTATGCTCCGGGTTGACGTCGGGAGGCCGGTCGGATGGCCGGCCTGAAGGATCGCTTCGTCATCGGGCTGTTTCCTGCCGCCGATAGTCGCCGCGGCTGAAATACTTTTCCAGCCACACGTACGCGACGATGAAAAAGTAGCGGCTGCCCATCTCGCTGATTTTGAGCTTTGCCAGTCCGGTGCGACGATTCCGCCAGGTGATCGGGATGACCGTCCACGTGAAGCCGCGCACGATGGCCTTGAGCGGCAATTCCACCGTGATGTTGAAGTGCGGGGAGAGAATCGGCTGGCAGCCGTCGATGACCGTCTTGCGATAGGCCTTGAAGGCGTTCGTCGTGTCGTTGAGCCGAATGCTGAACACGAGTTTGATGAAGTAGTTTGCTGCACGGTTGAACAAATATTTGATCCGCGGGTAGTCGATCGTGCCGCCACCCTTCTTGAACCGGCTGCCGAAAACGCAGTCGAAGCCTTCGTTGAGCTTTGCCCAATAGCGGACGACATCGCGGCAGTCGTCGCTCTCGTCGGCCATCATGATCACGATGGCGTCACCCGTCGCGGCTTCAAACCCCTTTTGGATCGCTCGGCCGAAGCCGTGCAGGCCCGGGTTCTTCACCGGCACAAGCTGAGGGATCTTCTCGGCAGCGGCCTCGAGGATGCGCCACGTGCCGTCGGTGCTCCCGTCGTCCACGACGACGATCTCGTGGGGCACATCGCGAAGTTGCAATTCCAGATGCAGATGCTCGACCGTCGAGCCGATGCATCCTTCCTCGTCGCGTGCAGGAATGACGACAGAGAGCAGTTGCAGCGCGGTCGGCGCGCCGCCTGCGTCGCTACCGCCCACAGCGGTCGAGCCAGTCTGGATGGCGTTCGGCATGTTCGGCGATCTCGGAAAGAATCGAAGCGACCCCTCGTTGAGGGTGCCATCCAAACCGCGACGAGGCAAGCGCGTGGTCCAGCACGGCCCAGGGAACGTCGTAGGGCCGGTCAGCCGCCGACGAGCCCACGGCATGCGGGCCGAACCGCTCGGTACACCATCCCGAGAGCTGGGCCAGGCTCATGGCAGACGGCTTGCCGCCGGACACGTTGCAGACGACCGGCGACGTCTGGCCTGACATCATTTGAATCGCCAGCAAATCCGCCAGATCGTCTGGGTGGAGGCAGTCCCGGACCTGCCGGCCATGGCCGCCGAAGCCGATGTAGGAGAGCGGCCGCCGGGCCGCCCACGAATGAATCCACCACGAAAAAATCCCTTGCGCGGCTTGGCCGAATTGGCCGGCGCCCGCCATCACGCCACAGCGGTCGATAAAGAGCGGCGCGCCGAAGCGATGGGCATATTCGGCAGCCATCACCTCGCTCGCGAGCTTCGTCGCGCCGTAGAGCGATACGGGCGCAGCCGTGGAGAACTGCTCGGTGATGCCTTCCGGCGAGAGGCCCGGCGGCAACCGCTGCCCGCCATCGATCGTGAAGGCCTCGCCCCGCGGCGAGTCTGCGACGCGGAGCGGCACGGCCACGAGCGCCGGAATCGAGTAGACACGGCTGGTCGACAGCAGGATCACGCCCGCGTTCCACCCGGCCGCGGCCTCGAGCAGGCGGAACGTGCCGATGAGGTTGTGGTCGACGAGTTGCGCCGTTGAGACGGCCGCGCCGGCCGCCGTTCCAGCCAAGACACTCGGCTCGGCTGCGGCGTCGATCACCCAGTCGAAGCCGCCCCCGCCGGCGGCAGCGAGGATGTCGCTCTCGACTCGCACATCGCCGCGCAGCACCCGCACGCCCAAGGCCACCAATGGCTCGACATTGGTCTCCGAGCCAGCCCGCCGCAGGCTGTCGAGCACGGTAATCGCGAGGCCCTCGCGGGTGGCAAGCAGCCGGCGGCACACGGCCGCCCCAACAAACCCGCAGCCGCCGGCGACGAGGATCTTCATGATGACTTGCCGCCCGAGCCTGTGGGCTGCGACGTATGCCGCCGCTCCCACGACTCCACGAGCTGATCAAACGTCTCTGCAAGGGAGATCTCAGGTCGCCAGCCTGGGTAG
Organism: Pirellulales bacterium; assembly: GCA_040397685.1. GTDB lineage: Bacteria > Planctomycetota > Planctomycetia > Pirellulales > UBA1268 > RGVT01. The sequence goes on along the minus strand of JBBAVM010000105.1, from coordinate 1,179 downwards.
TCGGACTCGATCCGCCGCAGGTCGGAGTAGTAGCAGATGTGGTCGCCCTCGCGGGCCTTCTCGTCGTAGGTCCACTCCATCGGCCGGCCGCTCCGCTCGGCCACCATCGCAAACGCCTCCAGGACGGAACAGCTGTTCGCCTTGCCGCCGCCGATGTTGTAGACGGCCGCCGGGCGGGGCGACTCGATGAAGCGGGCAATGAACCGGCTCACGTCGGCGGCGTGAATATTGTCGCGGACCTGCTTTCCCTTGTAGCCGAACACCGTGTAGCGCCGTCCCTCGAGGTTGCACTTCACGAGGTAGCTCAGGAAGCCGTGGAGTTCGACGCCGGAGTGCGACGGGCCCGTGAGGCAGCCGCCCCGCAGGCAGCAGGTGGGCATGCCGAAGTAGCGGCCGTATTCCTGCACCATCACGTCGGCCGCGACCTTCGACGCCCCGAAGAGCGAATGCTTGCTCGCATCGATCCGGAACGATTCGGGAATGCCGTGGGCGTGGGCCGCGTCGGCGTAGTCCCAGCGGGTGGCGAGTTCCATAAGCGGAATCTCGTTCGGGGCGTCGCCATACACCTTGTTGGTACTCATGTGCACAAACGCGCTTTCGGGGCACGAGCGCCGCGCGGCTTCGAGGAGGTTCAGAGTGCCTACGGCATTGGTATCGAAGTCGTCGAACGGGATCGCGGCAGCACGGTCGTGGGAGGGCTGCGCGGCTGTGTGAACGATCGCCGTGGGCCGCAGGTCGGCCATGAGTTCGAGAATCTGCTGCCGGGAACGGATGTCGGCTTCGTGGTGGTGGAAGCGGGCCAGCGTGGTCTCGAGCCGCTGCCGGTTCCAGCGGGTGTCGCCGCCGGGGCCGAAGAAGGCGGCCCGCTGGTTGTTGTCGATGCCGTGCACCGTCCAGCCGAGGGCGTCGAAGTGGGTCGCCACCTCGCTGCCGATCAGGCCCGACGATCCGGTGACGAGGAGGATATTGCGTTGCATGGGCCCGCAGCCGTCAGTGGGCGGATCCCACCATGATTCAAGGATAACACGCAGCCTTGAGCGAGCCGCCGCCTGAACGGGCAGGAGGGCGGGCTCGTGGCTGCCGCTTCGAGGCCGACTTTTGCGGTTACTCCCGATGTAACGGCTCGGTACAACCTCCCGCCCCCGCCACGGGGCCAGGAGCCGGGCCCGTGAACCAGCG
>JBBAVM010000104.1:7804-10107 GCA_040397685.1 Pirellulales bacterium | reverse complement strand
CTTCCGCATCGCACCGACCGTCTCCGCCGCCTCCCCCTTTCCAGTTGAGGAGGCTCGGGGTTACCCCTGCCGTTGAGACGGCGTATGTGACCAGCGCAGGCATGGATGCCGGAGCGCAGGCACATCCGAGTGAGCCGGAGCCTGGAGGGCGCAGGCGAACGTCCGGCGAGGCGGTACGGGGTAAACCCGAGCCGGTGCGCTCCTTGAAGGCAGTGACAGGCGAGACGCCTGTCCTACGAGCGGGCGTGATAGACTTGTCACCATCATGGACCAGCCGCTCACCGTGCCGCCCGGCCGCGACATCCGGCTCGCCGATTTCGACCCCGACTTCCACGAGGGGCTCGATCGCGAGGCGGCCGACAAGGAGACCCGCGAGCATCTCGACGCCCTCGACGGACTCGCGTACCGGCTGTTCGCGGAGGCGAAGCGGGCGGTCGTCGTCGTGCTCCAGGGCATCGACACCTCGGGCAAGGACGGCACGATCCGGATGCTCGCCAGCGGGATCAGCCCGCAGTGTCTCGACGTGAAAAGCTTCAAGGCTCCAAGCGCGCTCGAACTGGCCCACGACTTCCTTTGGCGGGTCCATGCGGCGATCCCGCCGCACGGCCGGATCGGCGTGTTCAACCGCTCCCACTACGAGGACGTCGTCGTCGTGCGGGTCCGCAAGCTCGTTCCCAAGGACGTCTGGCAGGATCGCTACGCCCAAATCAACGCCTTCGAGAAACTGCTCCACGACGGGGGGCTGACGTTCGTGAAGTGCTTCCTGCACATCAGCAAGAAGGAGCAACGGCAGCGGCTCGAAGACCGGCTCAAGGATCCGAAGAAGCAGTGGAAGCTCGGCCCCGACGACCTCGAGGACCGCAAGCGCTGGGACGAGTTCCAGAAGGCCTACGACGACGCGCTCACCGACTGCAACACGCACCACGCCCCGTGGCACGTCGTGCCGGCCGACAAGAAGTGGTATCGCAATCTCGTCGTGGCCCGGCTCGTGCGCAAGACTCTCGAGCGGCTCGACCCGAAGTTTCCGCCATTCGACTCCAGCCTGCTCACGAAGCTCGACTGACCTTCTCTTCTCATGAACGGCATCCCCCTCCTCGATCTCGATGCCTGCCGGGCGCGGCAACGCCGGCTGCTCGATCGCCTCGCGGCGGAACGGCTCGACGGGCTGGTCGTCGTGTCGCCCGAGCACGTGCAATACCTCACGGGCCACCGCTGGGACTTCCGCTTCTCGCCGCTGGCCGCGATCGACGCCGCGGGCACGACGCTGCTCGTCTGCCCCGACAAGCCCGTCGAGCGGGCGGCGGCCGACGACATCCGCACCTACGAGGCCAAGTGGCGGTCCACGCTGCGCAACGACCAGCGCGAGGCCGCGGCGAAGGTCCTCGCCGACTGGCTCGCGGCGCGGCCGGCATGGCGGCGGGTCGGCGTCGAGTTCTCGGCGTGCCCACCGCATGTGACGCGGCTCTTTCCGCAGACCGAGATCCTCGACATCGAGCCCGCGCTCTGGCGGATGCGGCGCCGCAAGGACGCCGACGAGTTCGCGCTCCTGCGCCGGGCGATCGCGGCCGCCGGGGCGATGTACGAGACGGCCCGCGGCATGCTGGCCCCGGGCGTGAACGAACTCGACGTGTTCTCGGCGCTCCAGGCGGCGGCCGTGACCTCGTGCGGCGAGATGCTCACGGGCACGGGCAACGACTACGCCTGCGGCGTCCGCGGCGGCCCGCCGCGCGACCGGGCGTGCGCCGCCGGCGAACTCTACATCCTCGATCTCGGCCCCGCGTACCGCGGCTACTTCGCCGACACGTCGCGGGCGCTCGCCGTCGATCGCCGCCCCACCGACCTGCAGCTGGCCGCCTGGCGGCACGTCTGCGGCGCGCTCGAGCTCGTCGAGCGGATCGCGAAGCCGGGCGTGAGCTGCCGGGCGATCTACGCCGAGGTGCAGGCCTGGCTCGCTGCGGCCCCCGTGGGCACGTGGTCGAGCCACCTGGGCCACGGCATCGGTCTCTGGGTCCACGAGACGCCGCACCTCAACCCCAACTGGGACGACACCCTCGAGGAGGGCGACGTGATCGCCGTGGAGCCCGCGCTCTACGCACCGGAACTCGGGAGCGGCCTGCGGATCGAGAACGACTATCTCGTCACGGCGACGGGCCTCGAGAACCTGAGCCCGTTTCCGCTCGAGATGTAGCGTAGGACGGGCTTCAGCCTGTCACCAATCGCGACAGGCTGAAGCCTGTCCTACGTGAAGCGCGACAGGCTGAAGCCTGTCCTACGTGAAGCGCGACAGGCTGAAGCCTGTCCTA
>JBBAVM010000104.1:0-7704 GCA_040397685.1 Pirellulales bacterium | reverse complement strand
CGCGACAGGCTGAAGCCTGTCCTACGTGAAGCGCGACAGGCTGAAGCCTGTCCTACGAGAGGAGTTCTTCGTACATCTGCTCGTGGCCTGCGGCCATCGTCGCGAACGTGTGCCTTTCGCGCGCGCGTGCGTGGCCCGTGGCGGCGAGGGTCGCCGCCCGGGCAGGGTCGTCGAGCACGGCACGGAGCGCCCGCGCCAGATCCGCCGGGTCGTTCGGCGCGTGCAAGAGGCCCGCGGCGCCGCCGAGCAACTCGGGAAACGAACCGTGCGCCGGCGCCACCACGGGCACGCCGGCCGCCATGGCCTCGATCGCGGGCAGCCCTTTCGCCTCGGGGTGCGCCGTCGGCATCGCGAACACGTCGCATGTCTCGAGCAGCCGCAACTTGCCGGGCCGGTCCACCTGCCCGAGCCACGTGAACCGGTCGGCGACGCCCAGCTCACCCGCGATCCGACGGCACTCCCGCAGATACGGCTCCTCCGCCCGGCTCGTCGCCCCCGCGGCCACCACCTTCACGTCGAGCGACGGCGCGAGCATCGCCACGGCGCGAATGACCTGGTCGAGGCCCTTCTCCTGGCACAGCCTGGCGAGCGATCCGACGACGAGCGAGCCGCCTCTGGCGGCCCGCCGCATCGCGAGATCGGGAGGCGCGGCGGGGTAGCCCACGAGATCGACGCCGTGCGGGATCACTGCGATCTGTTCCCGCGGCACGTCCAGATACGACGCCATGAAGTCGGCGAAGAACTCGTTGAGCGCCACGAAGCGATCGACGTCGCGGCTCCGCTCCCGGAGCAGCCGGCGGACGTCGCCGTAGTGCGGCTGGGGAATCCGCTCGACGAAGACGTCCTCGCCCGAGAGGCTGCAGACGACCTTCGCTCCCGTCGCCTCGCCGATCCTCCGGGCGAACCCCACGAGCAGCGCATTCGAGAGGTGCACGACGTCGGGCTGCACCTCGGCGGCCAGCCAGCGGACGAGCTTCTCGACCTCCTTCCGCTGGTGTCCCGCCTCGCCGGCGAGCGTCGAGGCGGTGAGTCCGGCCACGTCGGCCGGCGTCGTAGCCCCGGTGCGGCTCGACAGCCACTCGAGCAGCCCCCGGGCGTCGAGGAGTCGATCGAGCCACCACGGGGTATGCCGGAACAGCGGCACGTGTTCCTGGAGCCACACGTTCACGCCACCGCACACGATCCGCCGCTCGGCGACGTTGTCCTCGTCGGTCGTCGTCGGCACGTATGCCGGCACGAGGATCGCATCGCGGCCTCGCGACCGCAGCGCCCGCACGAGCGCGTTGTCGTGGAGGCACGATCCACAGATCCGCCCCCCCGCCCCGGCCGTGATCTGGACGATTTTCATGAGACAGACGTAGGACAGGCTTTAGCCTGTCGTGGTGGACGTAGGACAGGCTTTAGCCTGTCGTGGTGGACGTAGGACAGGCTTTAGCCTGTCGTGGTGGTGACAGGCTGAAGCCTGTCCTACATGGCCTCGAGGTGGATGAGGACGAGCGCGAGGTCGGCGGGCGTGATGCCGCTCACGCGGCCGGCCTGCTCGAGCGTGCGCGGCCGCACCCGGTCGAGCTTCTCGCGGGCCTCGGCCCGCAGGTGTCGCACGGCGGCGTAGTCGAGCCCTTCGGGAATCACCCGCTCCCCCTGCCGGCGCCGGCGTTCGATCTGGTCGCGCTCGAGCGCGAGATAGCCGGCGTAGCGGATGTCGGAGGCGACCTGGGCCGCCACCTCGCGCGACACGGCGGCCAGTTCGGGCAGCGCGGCCACCGCCTCCGCCCAGCCGAACTCCGGTCGCTTGAGCAGTTCCGCGAGCGTGACTCCGCCCTCCCGCCGCGCTGCGAGCGTCGCGAGCGTGGCCTCGATCTCCGCCGTCTTGGCGGCGAGCCGCGCCATCCGCTCCGGCTCCGCGAGGCCGAGGCGGGCGGCCAGCGGCGTGAGACGCCGGTCGGCGTTGTCGTGCCGCAGCGCGAGCCGGTGCTCGGCGCGGCTCGTGAACATCCGGTAGGGCTCGTCCACCCCCTTCGTCACGAGGTCGTCGATGAGCACGCCGACATACGACTCGTCGCGGCCGAGCAGCATCGGTTCACGGCCCGCGGCGGCGAGCGCGGCGTTCGCGCCGGCGACGATGCCCTGCGCCGCGGCCTCCTCGTAGCCGGTGGTGCCGTTGATCTGCCCGGCGCAAAACAGCCCCGCCACCCGCTTGCTCTCGAGCGCGACCGTGAGCTGGTCCGGCGGGCAGTAGTCGTATTCGACGGCGTAGCCGTAGCGCATCACCTGCGCCCGCTCGAGCCCCGGCACCAGCCTGATCATCGCGTCCTGCACGTCGCGCGGCAGGCTCGTCGAGATCCCGTTGACGTAGATCTCCTGCGTCCGCCGTCCCTCCGGCTCGAGGAACAGCTGGTGGCTCTCCTTGTCGGCGAACCGGACGACCTTGTCCTCGATGCTCGGGCAATACCGCGGCCCGCGCGAGCCGATCTGGCCGGTGTACATCGGCGCGCGGTGGAGGTTGGCCCGGATCAGGTCGTGGATCGCGGCCGTCGTGCGGGTGATCCAGCAGGGCAACTGCTCCTGCAGAATCGCGTCGGTGAGGAACGAAAATGGCTGTGGCTCGTCGTCGCCCGGCTGGATGTCGAGCCGCGAAAAGTCGATCGACCGCGCGAGCAGCCGGCAGGGCGTGCCCGTCTTGAAGCGATCGATGCGGATGCCCGCGCGATCGAGCGCGCGGCTCACCCCCGCCGTCGTGCCCTCCCCAGCTCGTCCGCCGGGCGTCTGCGCCTCGCCCGTGTGCATCACCGCCTGGAGGAACGTGCCGGTCGTGAGCACGACCGCCGCCGCGCGATACTCGGCGTCGCCGCGCACCCGCACGCCCGTGACGCGCCACGCCGCCCGGCCAGGCCCGCTCTCGGCGACCGGCTCCACGATCAGGTCCTCGACGGTCTCCTGCCGCAGCTCGAGCCCGGCGGTCTCCTCGACGAGCCGCTTCACCTCCATCTGGTAGAGCCGCTTGTCGGCCTGCGCCCGTGGGCCGTGCATCGCCGGCCCCTTCGAGCGGTTGAGCACGCGGAACTGGATCCCCGTGGCGTCGATCGCCCGCCCCATCACGCCGCCGAGCGCATCGACCTCGCGCACGAGCTGCGCCTTGCCGACGCCGCCGATCGCGGGGTTGCAGCTCATCTGGCCGACGGTGTCGCAGTTGGCCGTGAGGAGCGCCACCCGCGCGCCGAGCCGCGCCGCCGCGCACGCCGCCTCCACGCCGGCATGCCCGGCCCCGACGACGATCACGTCATAGTCGTAGCGGCACGTCATGCGACCGAGCATACCACCCGCCCCGTAGGACAGGCTTCAGCCTGTCATGCCTCAACCCGTTGCCACCGGCTTCGGGGTCGCCCCCACCATCTCGCCGGGCGTTCACTCCGCCCTCCGGGCTTCGTTCACTCCTGCCGACTGCGCTGCGCCATCCATGGCTCCGCTTTTCGGCAAAGCCGGCTCGATTGGTAGGGGCGACCCCTCGCCTCGTCGTTTCCGGTTGACGAGGCTTCGGGCTCCCCATGTCCCGGGAGCCGGCGTTACTCACCAGCGAAGCCAGGATGGCGGAGCGCCAGTGAGTCCGAGCGAGCGAAGCCCAGGAAGGGCGCAGCGAGCGTCCGGAGCACGGGATGTGGGGAGCCCGAAGCCGGCGCACTCGCGGCAGACGTGCGGGCACCGTCACGCCGCGGCGCGGCGCGGGGGGGCGAGCTTGAAGAGGGCGAAGAGGTCGTCGGCCGTGAGGCCGGAGGAGGCCGGGGCCTCGGCCTGCGAGAGGATCGTGTCGGAGAGGTCGCGTTTCGTGCGGAGCACCTCGTCGATCCGCTCCTCGATCGTGCCCGCCGAGAGATAGCGGGTCACCGTCACGGCGCCCGCGGCGCCGATCCGGTGGGCGCGGTTGATCGCCTGGTCCTCGATGGCGGGGTTCCACCAGCGGTCGAAGAGAAAGACGTATTGCGAGAACTGGAGGTTGAGCCCGACGGCGCCGGCGCCGTACGAGAGGAGGAGGACGGAGTGCTGTTTCTCGTGCTTGAATCGCTGGATCGCCTCGTCGCGGGCGATGGTGGACATCCCGCCGTGGTAGGTGAGCGCGCCGAACCGGGTGAGCCGCTTCTCGAGCCGGCCGAGCGTCTCGACCCACTGGCTGAAGACAAGCGCCTTGCGGCCGCTCGCCTGCACCTCCTCGAGTTCGGCCTCGAGGCAGTCGAGCTTCGCGCTCGCGCCCGTGGCCGTGTCGAAGTTGCAGATCTGCTTGAGCCGCAGCACGAGCTCGAACACGTTCTGGATCGTCGCCTCGTTGCCGAGCGCCGAGAGCCGCAGCACCCCCTCCTCCTCGGCGAGGCGGTAGGTCTCCCGCTGCTCAGGCGAAAGCTCGATCCGCTCGTCGCGGTTGAGCCGCGGCGGCATGTCGGTGAGCACCTTGTCCTTCGTGCGGCGGAGCACGTGGTCGGCGGCGGCCGCCCCGAGCGCCTTGGGCGACATCCGGTCGTGGAGGTGGCCCGGCGCGACGAACTCGAACAGCGAGACGAGGTCCTCGGCCCGGTTCTCGACCGGCGTGCCGGTGAGCGCCCAGCTGCGGCTCCGCTTGAGCGCCCGTACGGCCTGGCTCGTGTGGCTCGAGCGGTTCTTGATCCGCTGCGCCTCGTCGAGCACGACGAGATCGAACTCCAGGCCCAGCTCCGCGACCAGATCGCGATCGCGGACCACGACCTCGTAATTGGCGAGTTTCACAGGCACGTCGGTGAGCGACCACTGCCAGCGCCGCCGCGACTGCTCCCCCTCGATCGTCGCCACGACGAGTTCGGGCGCCCAGTCGGCCAGTTCGCGGGCCCAGTTCGACACGAGCCCCTTGGGGCAGACGACGAGCACCCGCCGGGCCTGCCCCGACCGCACAAGCAGTCGCAGCGACGAGATCGCCTGCATCGACTTGCCGAGCCCCATCTCGTCGGCCAATACGGCGCCGTGCCGCGGCAGGAGGAAGGCCATGCCGTCGAGCTGGAACGGAAACGGCTGCCGCGGAAACTCGAGCCGGCTCGTCTCGAGGATCGTCTCGAGGTCGGGCTGCAGGAGAAAGAAAAACCGTTCCGCGAGTTTGACGACGTCGCGCGGGGGCACGACCCGCGTCCGCTTCGGCGTGGCGGCTGGCGGCGACTCGGCCGGAGCAGCCGCATCGATCACGTCGATCGCGGCGGGAGCCGCCGGCTTCAGCCGCGGCGGTGGCAACGCTGGCGTGGCGGGCGGGCCGAAGGAAAAACTCGTGACCGCAGGCCGCGCCTCGAGGAGCGGCACGCGGGCGACGGCGGGGGCGGCGGCATCGATCGGCAGCCGCAGCGTCGCAGGCGCGGCCAGCCGCGGATCGAGCGCGAGGGCGACCGCGACGGGCGGCAGCGCGAGATCGGCCGCGCGCCACGAACGCAGATCCTCGGCAGCCTGGATGACCGTCATGGGGCCTCCCACGTCGCCGCCGGGCCGGCGGCCGTCGCGCGTCAGTGCCTCTGCGCCTCGTCGATCGCGGCCCGGATCCGCTCGAACGGCTCGCGGAGATCGACCGCCGCCGCGAGCGGCTCGATCGCCTCGCGCAGCGTGGCGGCGACGGCGTCGTCACCCGGCGGGCCATGGACGCGGGCGGCGCCCATCTCGAGCCCGGTCCCGGCGTCGGCCGGTGTCACGAAGGCCACTGGCAGGGTCGTGTGCGCCCGCACCGCGAGCATCGATTCGACGTCGGTGAGCACGACCCGCGGCTCCATCGACCCGGCGGCCAGGAGCGCGGCGCCGATCTGCCGGCCGTGGAGATGGCCGTGGAGCGTCGCCCCGTAGAGGATCTGCTGGGCCCGCGACACCTTCACCGGCGCCGTGCAGTGAAACTCGAGCGGCCGCCCCGCCGGATCGACGAGCAGGTATCCGCCGAACAGGCCGTGCGTCGGCGACTCGACGGTCGTGAGAAAGCCGTAGGTGGTGGTCGTTGCAGCCTGGTCCATCGGTTGCCGTCACGGCCCTGGAGCGTGCCGGGCCGCCCGCCGCGACCCGTCGCTCCTTGGGATCGGGCGATTGGGGCGACCACTTGAGCCCCGGCGGTTGCCTCCGACCGGAGCCCGTTCCCGGCCCCCGTTCCGCCAAGACAGGAAAACCCTGACGCCCCGTCCGGAAAAGCTCCCGTTCGTGGCAAACCGCTCCCATCCTGCCTACGATACGGGGGTCGTTCGCCGCCTCCGTTCCGAGCCTTCCCGCAGGGGCCCTGCCATGCACGACCGCCCGCCCGTGTTCACGCAACTCGACATCTCCGCCAACTCCGTGGCGGCCAGCCCAAGCACCGTGCTCGCGGGCGACCCCGGCGAGACCAACCGCCTCCTCCGCGACATGATCGCGCTCCAGATGAAGTCGTGCGAACTGCTCACCGAACTGGTCAACCAGGTCTCGCTCCAGCAGCGGCAGCGGGTCGCCGAACTCAAGGCCTGGAAGGAGGCCAATCCCGAACTGGCGGCATCGTGCCGCCAGGCGGCGGAGTCGCTCTCGAAGGTCCACACGGAGTTCCTCGCGGGCATCGCCCGCGATGCCGCGGAGAACGCCGAGGACTTCACCGACAGCGAATACGCCCTCGGCGAGTTCATCGACCGCTACGGCCCGCGGCTCGCCCACTTCAACGGCGTGCTCCAGCTCTTCGCCCAACTCGGCGCCCCCCTGCCCCAACCCGGCCCCGCCCAGAACGGGTAGCGGTTGGAGCGAGGAGGCGAGGGGGTCGGCGAACGCTCGAGGAGCCTTGGGCCGCCGCGGCCCACGCGACAAGACTTTTGCCGCCCCCGAGCCGGTGCTATACCCACGATCTCGAATCGATGCCCGAGGAGGAACTCGCGATGGCCACTGCCTCTCCCGCAAAGGCGCCCGTCTTCGAAGTCGCGCGCGACAAGAGCATCGCAGAGGCCCGCACCGCGCTCGACGCCCACACCGTCGAGATGATGGCCTGGCACTTCCACGAGTCCACCGGCTGCCCCTTCTGGCTCGACTACGCGAAGTCGCTCTCGTTCAACCCGCTCACCGACGTGAAGTGCTACGCCGACTTGAAGAAGTTCCCGCCGTTCGAGGACGAGTGGCTGCGCGGCGGCCCGGTGCGGCGGTGGGTGCCGAAGGGGCTCGCCGACAAGCCGATGTACGTCTTCGAGACGGGCGGCACGACGGGCGTGCCGAAGTCACGGGTCAACCACCGCGACTTCCGCACCGACTATGAGATGTTCAGCGACACGCTCCCCGAGGAGTATTTTCCACGCGGGGCCAACTGGCTCATGCTCGGCCCCTCGGGCCCGCGGCGGCTGCGGCTCTCGATCGAACACCTCGCGCAGTACCGTGGCGGCATCTGCTTCTGCGTCGATCTCGATCCCCGCTGGGTGATCAAGCTCATCCAGAAGGGCTGGATGGAGCACCTCGAGGCCTACAAGCAGCACTGCATCGACCAGGCGATCACGATCCTCGAGGCGGGCCACGACGTGCGCTGCATGTTCACGACGCCCAAGCTCCTCGAAGCCCTCGCCTTGGCCCTGGAGAAGAAGGGCACGACGATCCGCAAGGCGGGCATCACCGGCATCTTCTCCGGCGGCACGGAGTTCACGCCGCAGTGGACCCGCTTCGCCGTCGAAGAACTCCTCGACGGCGCCTACATGACGCCGACCTACGGCAACACGCTCATGGGTC
>JBBAVM010000103.1:8990-10260 GCA_040397685.1 Pirellulales bacterium | reverse complement strand
ACCAGCTCCCCTCGCAGCCGTATGCACGGGACGGCTCGGCATCATGCCGACCGTCCCTTCGCCGGCCTCCGCCGGCTGGCACGAAACCGGCCCTCCGGGCCTGGCGCGATTTCACGGCGCAGACGTCACCAGCTCCCCTCGCAGCCGAACGAGAGGCCGTTGTAGAAGATCTGGCCGCCGCCGTCGTGGGCGTCTTGCCGCACGTTGTCGAGGTTGAACTGCCGCGTCGCCGTGGCGATGCCGGCCACCCAGAGGAAGTCGTAGCCGACCTTGAGGGCGAAGTTGGGCGTGACGTTCCAGCCGGCGAACAGCGACAGGTCGCCGACGAATCCGGGGACGAGCTGCTGCCGCGATGTCGAGCGGCTGAACGAGCCCTGCGTGAACGGGTTGTTGATCGTGGCGGGGGGCGGGCTCGGGTTGGGGAGTGTCGTCAGCGTATCGACACCATTGGCCGTCTGCTGATTGGCGGTGAAGCTCATCGACGGCGTGGCCCGGCCGCGGAGCCCCCAGAAGTAGAACTCGTTCTGGCTGATCAACTCGCCACCCAGGTTCATGCCCCAGAGCCAGTTCTGCGTGTCGATCAGGTAGTTGCCGGCGAACACGCTCGGATCGGTGTCGTTCCGTCGGCTCGCGAAGTTGAACGTCTCGTTCACGTTCGTCACCCGGGTGCCGACGATCAGGGCCGGCAGCCAGGCCCGCTCCGCGTGTCGCGACCAGTTGCCGTTGGGTGACATCACGAGCTGGTCCCGGCCGAGGCGGCGATGGAGTTTGTAGTTCCACTCCATGCTGTTGAAGATCGAATTGTGGGTCGTGTTGTAGGTCTGCGCCCCGCTGAAGCCCGGAAGTTTCACGGTCAGCGGAGTCACGAGGAACGACCTCGGTAGCGCGTTGAATTGATCCTCCTGGAAAAACGCGAGGCCACCGTAGTAGGTCATCTCCAGCGACTGATCACGGTCGAGGTAGTCGCGGCCGAGGTACTCGCCCAGCGTGATCCGGGCCCCCGGGGCGAGCGGGAAGGGAATGCCGGTCGTGTTGAAACTCCCCACCGGCAGTCGATTCGTCGGAGTGGGACGGGGACTGGTCACGTCGTATCCGAGCAGCCGGCGGTAGTTGCGGCTCCGATCGAACCAGACCATCTCCGCCGAGCCATACCAGCGGCCACTCGAGAACCAGTCGCCGCTCGACGCCTCGAACGGCATTTCGTCGAGCGTGAGTTCGTCGAGCCGCATGCCGTCGAGCATGCGGGAAGACGTGGAGACCAGGGGTTCCG
>JBBAVM010000103.1:3277-8890 GCA_040397685.1 Pirellulales bacterium | reverse complement strand
GAGACCAGGGGTTCCGGGGAGACGATCGACTCGGCGCTCCCCGCCGCCCCATCCCCGCCCAACGGCCGATCGGAGATGATCTTCTCCGTGCCGGGCACCGGCTCCTCCGCCGCGATCACGCTGGGGATTTCGAGCACGGCAGCGCCCGGATTCTCCGTCTCGACCAGGTCGGCGAACTGGATCGGCACGATCTCCTCCGCCTCGACGGCAACCCCTTCGAGGGTCACGAGGCCGAGCAGGCTCGCGATCGTCCAGAGCGTCGGTGAGGCGAGGTATCGGGGGTATCGCACGAGGGGTTCCCGTCTGTCGGCCGGCGTTGCCGTCATGACCATCACAGTCGCTACACTTCTTCGTCATCGGCAGTTCCCGGCCAACACAAATTTTTGGCCCAATCGTCACGCTCCGGCCCAGTCAACCCAAACTGCCAACAACCCGGGAGTTCCACACGTGTCGCACGGTCTCGCCTCGCTCGTCGCCACGGGCACGAAACTCTGGCTCGATTCGGTGGACCCCGATCTCGTGCGCAAAGCCAGGGCTGCCGGCGCGACCGGGGCCACGAGCAACCCCGTCATCATCTCCGACCTCATCAAGACCGGCCGGTTCGACCGCGGGATCACCGCACGCGTCACGGCCGGCGACGACGACGAAGCGATCGCCTGGATGCTCGCTGACGACCTGGTGCGCGGGGCGCAGGAGGTGTTTCGCGATGTCTGGGAAAGATCCGGCGGCAACGACGGCTGGGTGAGTTTCGAACTCGACCCGCTCCTGGAAGATCCTCGCGGCAGCCTGTCTGAGGACGACCGCGTGGCCCGCTACGTGGCCCTCGGCACCCGCTGGGTGGCCGGCCACTGCAACCGCATGATCAAGGTACCCGCCACGCCGGCCGGCATCCGGGCGCTCGAGCCCCTCGCCGCCGCCGGCGTGCCGCTCAACGTGACGCTCATCTTCACGCAGCCGCAGTACGAGCGGGCCCGCGACGCGATCTGGCGGGGCGCGGCGCGCCGTCCGACGCTCGACACCTTCAAGAGCGTCTACAGCGTCTTCGTCTCCCGCATCGACGTCTACACCGAGAAACACGTCCCGGACCTGTCGCCCGCAGCCCAGGGCATGCTCGCCATCGCCAACGCCAAGCGGATCTGGCTGGCGAACCGTGACTTCTGGCGGGCCCATCCGACACCGCTCGCCCAGGAGATCGTGTTCGCGAGCACGGGCGTGAAGCAGCCGGGCGTCGATCCCTGCCGGTATGTCGCGGCGCTCGCCGGGGCCGACATCCAGACCAATCCCCCCGCCACGAACGACGCCGCCGACGTCCCGACACGGTCGTTCGGTCGCGAGGTCGATCGGCTGCCGGCCGCCGCCGTGCTGGCGGAACTCGATGCGAAGGTGGACATGGCCCGGCTCGAGGAGGTGCTCATGCGGGAGGGCATCGACAAGTTCGTCGAACCCCAGCGGGCCCTGCTCTCCCTCGTGCGTTCCCGCCGCCCCGCGTGAGCGTGCACGACCGGCACGATCGCTACGGCCGGATGCCTGCAGCCCCGACTCCAGCCGGATGCCCCGGCTGATCGAAGACCGTGAAGGCGTCCATGAGAAACCAAGCCATCCTGATCGTCGGCCTGCTCGTGTTCCTGACCGGAGTGCAGTTCCGGGTCGTGGAATCGTTCACGCTCAGCGAGCCATCGAGCCATTTTGTCTCGGCCCAGATGGGCGGCGGCCCCTCGCAGCAGCAGCCCCTCTGGGGCAACGGCCCGGGCCGCAAGGTCGTCGAGCCGCCGCGGTGGCTGGGGCTCGCGCTGATGTCGGTCGGCTCCGTGCTCACGCTCAAGGGCATCGCCCTCAATCGCGGCTGACCGCCCGCCGGCCCGCGTCAGGCCGCCTCCACGACACCGGGGCTCTCCCCGAAGTAGTACTTCTTGGCGTCGGGGTTGGAGAGCACCTCGTGCGCCGTACCGTGGCAGAGCACCTGCCCGGCCCGGATCACATAACTGCGGTCGGTGATCGCCAGCGTCTCGCGCTCGCGATGGTCGGTGATCAGGATCGAGATCCCGCCGTCGCGCAGGCTGCGGATGATCTTCTGGATCGAGTGGATCGTGACCGGGTCGATGCCCGTGAACGGCTCGTCGAGCAGGATGATCCGCGGCTCGGTGACGAGGCAGCGGGCGATCTCGAGCCGCCGCTTCTCGCCGCCCGAGATGTAATGCGACTTCGACTTGCGGATCTTCACGATGTCGAACTGCTCGAGCAGTTCCTCGCACCGCCGCCGGCGCTCCTTCCGGTCCATCCCCACGAGTTCCATGATCGCGAGCAGATTTTGTTCGACAGTGAGCTTGCGGAAGACGCTCTGCTCCTGGGCGAGGTACCCCATCCCGCCGTCGCGCGACCGCTTGAACATCGGCCAGTGCGTGATCTCGGCATCGTCGAGGAGCACCCGCCCGGCATCGGGCATCACCAGGCCGCAGGTCATGCGGAAGCTCGTCGTCTTGCCCGCGCCGTTGGGGCCGAGCAGACCCACGATCTCGCCGGCCTCGACGTGGAACGACACTCCGTCCACCACGCGACGGCGGCCGTAGTTCTTCACCAGACCATCGACGGACAACAGCGGCACGGACTCCTCCCTGAGCCGGTGCGAGACACGGCCGCGTCGCGGTCGGACGCGGGTCCTAGCGGACGAAGCCCATCCTCGCGAAGTTGGGCCACGAGGGCAATCGCAGCTCCAGCCCCCCGATCTTCACCGGGACGCTCCAGCTTGCCGGGACGGCGTGGGGCCAGAAGACGACCAGGGCCCGGCCGATGAGCAGTTCGCGATCGACGTGGTGGCCGGTGAGCCACATCCGGCTGTCCTTGCTCGCCGCCGAGTTGTCGCCGAGCACGAAGAACTGGTCCGCTCCGAGGGGAAACTCGAGCCGCTCCCGCTCGATCAACTCGCCGGGGCGGGCGCCGATGTCGAGGGCGCCGATGTAGTACACGTCGCGGAGCACCTTGAGGTCGGCGACCCGGATGTCGGCGCCCGCGGCCGTGATGCCGACGGGGGCAAGATCTCCCGGCGCGGTGCGGCCGGGCTCGGCCGGTGTGTCGTCGGGCAGGCTCGCCTCGGCCACGTCGATCGGGCGGCTCCAGAGCGTGGGCCGGTCGAACGGCACCGGACGGCCGTCGATGAACAGCGACAGTTCGTCGTCCACGTTGGCGAACAGGATTCGCCACGCGCCGCGGCCGCGCACCGCGGTCTTCGCCCGCGGAGCCTCGGTGGCCCCCGCCTCCGGGAGCCCGAGCCGCGCCGTGCCGTCGGCCAGATCGATCGTGCAGCGGGAGGCCCGGCCGGCCTCGACCAGATCGAGCGTCACGCTGCCGGTGGAGCCACGGCTTTCGAGCCGACACTCGACGGCGAGATCGCCCACCCAGTGCGGTCGCGTGGCGATCGCATTGTAGGGCTGGAAGTCGTCGATCAGCCGCGGCCGCGCCCGCGGTGCCGCCGGTTCGCCCCGCTGGATCGCCGCCCAGTCCTCGCCCGTCGGGACGATATGGCGGTAGCGCAGTGTGGATGCGGCGGTGCCGCTCGCCGCGACCTCGTACGACCGTCCCTCGTCCGCGCTCGCCCACGTCGGGCCATCGCCTCCCGGCGGAGACCAGTCGGTCCAGGCGAGCGGCCAGCCGGCCCGACGGAGTGCAGGGGCGACGAACCGGCTGTCGTGCACGCACTCGAGCATCGCGCGGAGCCTGGCCGGCGGCTTCCGCGCGATCGTGGGGGCCGCCCCGTTGCGGCTCGTCCAGATGTCGCCCGCGGAGATCGACACGGTCTCCCCCGGCAGGCCGACGAGCCGCTTGATGTAGTTCGTCTTCGCATCCTCGGGGTATTTGAAGACGACGACGTCCCAGCGGGCGGGCTCGGAGAAATCGTAGGCGAACTTGCTGACGAGGATCCGATCGCCGTTGAACGACGGGTAGCGGGGGTCGTACGTCGGCTCGGCGGCGGCGTTCGCGAGGAGCCGCATCACGGTGCCGCAGTTGGGGCACCTGGCCGCGGGCACGAGTTTGGCCCCGAGCCGCATCCGCAGCTGGGCGAGAGGACCGCGGTCGCTTTCCAGCACGTCCACGCGCCGCCGCGCCGCCTCGCGGGCGTCGGGGGTCATCCCTGCATCGCCGAGGCGGCTCTTGAGGCCCTCGAGTTCGCGCTCGAGCCGCGCCGCCTCCGTCCGCAGGCTCTGCGACTGGTCGTCCTCCTCGGCACTGCAACCGACGCGGAAATCGCGGCCGCAGGCGGCGCAGACGAGATCCTTGTGCCGCCCCATGAGGGCCGGCGCCATGGAGCCGGTGGGGATCACGAACGCCTCCGCCTCGAACGCCCGGAAGAGCAGGGCGAGAGTGAACGCCACCACGATCGACTCGACGGTCTCGCGGCCGTAGCCGAGGGGACCGCGCACCGTGTCGCCGGGCCGCGGCTTGTCGTGGCCGCCGGCCGGGGCCATCACCGGGCGGCCGGCAGGACCGGACCGGGATTTCTCAGGAGGCATGCCGCGCGTTCTCCGATGGTGTCGTCAGTCTACTCCCGTGTCGCAGCGGCCCCCAAGGCCTCCCGCACTGTCGCCTCGACGTCGTCGTACGTGAACGGCCGCCCGAGTCGCTTCCGGGCCGACTCCTCGTCGAACCGCTCGAGCAGGTTCCCGTCGCGGTCGTAGACGAACACCGCCGGAACCCCCACGAGTTCGAGCTGCGCTGCGAGGGCATCCGACTCCTCGGTCCCGAGGAGATTGGTCACGCGCCGCGCCCCACTGGCCTCGAGGAAGGCCCGCACCTTGGGCACGACGTCGGCAGGCGTGCCGATCCCCTCGTAGTCGAACGACAGCGAGAGGCACGCGACCGTGTCTCGATGCCGTTCGGAAAGCGCGACGAGGCGGGGAAAGTCGCGGACGCAGGGCGGACACGACGTGCTCCAGCAGTCGAGCACGGTGACGCGGCCCCGGCAGGCCGCGATCTCGGCGGCGAGCCCCGCCCGGTCCACGAGCCGCAGCGTGACGGCCGGTTCGGGCTGCGCCGCGGCGCAGCCCGCGGCCAGGACTGCCATAATCACCCATCCCATGCCACGTTTCGTCCACATCCGCCACAAGCCTCCCGAAACGCTCGCGATGCCGCGCGAGCTCGTCGTCGCCTGCGCGCCCATGCGCAGCCACGTCAACCTCTCCCACATTGTGCGCACCTGCGGCTGTTTCGGCATCGCCCGCGTGATCGCCACCGGCGCGATCCGGCTCGACGACAAGATCGCCCGGGACGGCGCGACGCAGGTCACGCTCGAGGTGCACCGCAGCCTGCCGCCTGTGCTCGACCGGCTGCGGGAGGAGGGCTACGAACTCGTCGGGCTCGAGCAGACCACCGGCTCCGAGACGCTGTTCGACTTCGCCTTCGCCCCGCGGACGGCGCTCGTCGTGGGCAATGAACGGACCGGCCTCGACGAGGAGCTTCTGGCACGGATCGACCGCGTCGCCGAAATCCCGATGGCCGGCCTGCCCCACAGCCTCAATGCCGCCACGAGCGCGTCGATCGCGATCTACGAATACTGCCGGCAGATTCCCCGGCGGGCTCCGCCATGACGCTCGTGATCGGCACCGACGAGGCCGGGTATGG
>JBBAVM010000103.1:0-3177 GCA_040397685.1 Pirellulales bacterium | reverse complement strand
TTCGCCGCCGTCGGCCGGATCGGATCCACCCCGCTCTGGGCCGACTCCAAGACCGTGTATCGCGCCGGCGCCGGCTTCGCGGCGCTCGAGCGCGGCGTGCATGCGGCGCTCGCGCTCACGAACCGACCGGCCCACGACTGGGAGACTCTCGCGGCGGCGCTCGGCGCCATCGGGCCGGAGCCCGAGGCGGCCGCGGGGTGGACGGCGCTCGACTCGCTCACCTTGCCGCGCGCCGCCTCCCCGGAGGCCTGCCAGCGGGCGGCGCAGGCGGCCGGATCCACGCTTGGGTCGGCAGGGATCGAGCTCGTCGGTGTCGCCTGCCGCGGCGTCTACCCGGGCGAGTTCAACCGGCTCCTCGACCGTGGGCTCAACAAGTCCGACATCCTCTCCCAAACGACGCTCGACCTGGCCGCGGACCTCCGCGACCGGTTCGGCCCCGGGGAAGCGGTCGTGTGGTGCGACCGGCACGGCGGCCGCAGGAGCTACGCCCTGCTCGTGGCCCGCCACTTCTCGGTGCCGCTCGTGCAGCCCGTCGAGGAGACGGCCGCCCGCTCCGTCTACATCGCCCCCGCGGCCGGGCTGCGCGTCGAGTTCTGCGTGGGGGGGGAGTCGCGGATTCCCGTCGCACTGGCGAGCATGACGGCGAAGTACCTGCGCGAACTGGCGATGGCGGCATTCAACGAATTCTGGTCGGGCCGGATGCCGGGCCTCACCCCGACGGCCGGCTATCCGGTCGATGCCCGGCGCTGGCGGATGGAAGCGGCCTCGGCCATCGACGCGGCGGGAATTCCCGTCGCCGACCTCTGGCGCCGCGCATGAACTTGCTCCAGCGCGTCGGCCGGATCACAATCCGCCCACGAGAGGACCGATGGCCACGCTCACCACCCGCCTGTTCATCATCCGCCACGCCTGGGCCGAGGATCCGGGGCCGGGCATCGACGACCACGCCCGCCGGCTCACGAAGAAGGGCCGCCGCCGGTTCGACGCGTTCGCCCGGCACCTGCGGCAGACCGGCATGGACGTCGATCTCGTGGCCACGAGCCCGCTCGTGAGGGCCCGGGAGACGGCCGACATCCTGGCCGACGTGTTTCGCACGCCCCCACCGGTCGTCGTTGACGCCCTCGCCCCGGCCGCGGACTGGCAGGCGCTCGTGGAGTGGACCATCGAACAGGACGCCGAACGCGTGGCGTGGGTGGGGCACATGCCGTGCGTGGGCCGTCTCGTCGCCCTGTCGATCGGCGCCGGGGCGGCGGCGATCCGCATGCAGAAGGGGGCGATCGCATCGGTCCGCCTCGACGATGGCCCCGGCCACCCGGGGGAGCTCGAATGGCTCGCCACGGCGGGCATGGTCCTGGGCGACTGACCGGGCGCACGCCCGTTGGACGCCGCTGGAGCCCAGGATTAGGCTACAGACCTGCCCAGTCCGGGCCGCGAGGAGACACGATGGACCTGTATCGCAGAATTCAGACCGGCAAGACCGGTGATGTGCACATGGTGGTCTTCAAGGACAAGAAGATCCTCGACGACACCACGCTCGACGAGATCAAGAAGGAGATCACGACGCTCCTCGGAAAGTCCACCGGCCCCGACCTCCTGCTCGATTTCGGCAACGTCGAGTTCATGTCGAGCGCGATGCTCGGGCTGCTGGGCCAGTTGCACCGCAAGATCACGGCCGGCCACGGCCGGCTGAAGATGTGCAGCATCCGCCCCGAGATCTTCCAGGTCTTCAAGCTCACGAGCCTCGACAAGCTCTTCAGCATCCACAAAGACGCGCCCACGGCCCTGGCCACGTTCACCTGATGGCCGGCGTCGATGTCCTGATCGCCGAAGACAGCCGCATTCAGGCGAAAATCCTGCAAAAGCGGCTCATGGACGCGGGCCACGCGGTCCGCTGGGCCGAAAACGGCGCCGACGCGCTGAAGCTCGCCCGCGAGCAGCGGCCCGACATCATCATCTCCGACATCGAGATGCCGGTGATGACGGGCTACGAGTTCTGCAAGGCCGTGAAGACCGACCCGGCCCTGCGCGGTGTGCCCCTGATCCTGATGTCGACGCTCTCCGATCCGATCGACATCATCCGGGGCCTCGACGCCGGCGCCGACAACTACGTCACGAAGCCGTACGACCCCGACTACCTCCTCGGCCGCATGCAGTCGCTGCTGGCGACGCCGCTCGGCGAGCCGACCGAGGAGGCGACGCTCGAGGTGGCGATCGCCGGGCAGAAGTTTCGGGTGCAGGCGGGCAGGCAGCAGGTGCTCAACCTCCTCGTCTCGACCTTCGAGAACGCCGTCGCGAAGAACCAGGAACTGATCGCGGCCAACGAGGATCTCTCGATCGCCCGCGACAGGCTCCAGCAGACGAACTCGGAGTTGTCGGAACTCAACGAACGGATCTCCTCGATCAACGCCCGGATGGTGCGCGACCTGGAGGCCGCCGCGAAGGTGCAGCGCTCGCTCCTGCCCCCGGAGGATGCGGCCCTCTCTGCGGCGACCGTGGCCTGGCGCTACGTCCCGTGCCAGGATCTCGCCGGCGACTTCCTCAATTTCTTCCCGCTCGACGCGGAGCACGCGGGCCTGTTTGTCGTCGATGTCAGCGGGCATGGCGTGCCCTCGTCGCTCATGGCCGTGACCGTCGGCCGCTTTCTGTCGCCAAAGGTGTCCGACCAGTCGCTCCTCGTGCGCCAGCGGCCCGACGGCAGCATCGCCGTGGCCACGCCGGCCGACGTGGCGACGCAACTCAACCGGTTGTTCCAGGCCGACGAGTTCTCCGGCCTCTATTTCACGATTCTCTACGGCGTGCTCCACCTCCCATCCGGCCGCCTCGACTACGTGTCCGGCGGCCATCCCGCCCTTCTCCACCTGCCGGCTGGCGGCCCGCCCGTCTACCACGGCGCCGAGGGCTTCCCGATCGGCTTCGTCCCCGAGTTCGAGTACGTGCAGCAATCGCTCCAGCTCGCCGGGGGCGACCGCATCTATCTGTATTCCGACGGCGTGACCGAAGCCATGGACAAGGATCAGAACCAGCTCGGCGAACAGGCCCTTGCCGACTGCATCGCCGCCGGCCGCACCCAGCCGCTCGAGGCGACGGTCGCGGGCCTGCTCGAGACGGTCGAGCAGTGGTGCCAGCCGAAGGGCCCGCTCGACGACGTCTCGATCCTCGGCCTCGAATGGCGGCCGT
>JBBAVM010000102.1:0-10647 GCA_040397685.1 Pirellulales bacterium | reverse complement strand
TAGATCGGCAGAAACTCCCCCTGGGCCGTGTCCTCGCCGCCGGCGCAAAAACGGACCTCCGGATGCGTCATCTCCCACGCCCGGCCGGCCCGCTTCGGCGTTCCGGCGAACACCACCTTCATCCCCGCCGCGAACTTCTTGGCCATGAACGGCATGTTGAACCACACGCCGCGGACGCTCCCCCCCTGCCCGTCGACGAGCACGGTGAGCATCGATCGGCCATGCGCCGTCGTCCGCTGCCGCACGTCGGCCACCGTGCCGGTCACCGACGCGTGCTCCCCCTCGACCAGGTCGCCGAACGCATGGGCCCCGCTGAAGTCCTTGTACTCACGCGGAAAGTGCACGAGCGCGTCGCGCACGGTTTCGAGCCCGAGCGGCGCGAGCCTCTGCGCCCGCGCCGTGCCCACCCCCGGCAACCGCTCGAGCGGCGTCATCAGACTGGGCGGCGGCTGGTCCATGCGGGCAGTGTAGCGGGTGCCCGTGGGGCAAGCGTCTCGCTTGCCATGTGGGACAGGCTTCAGCCTGTCATCTCACGGAAACACGCCGGCTCGGGGTTGCCCCGTACCATCTCGCCGGACGCTCACTGCGGCCCTCCAGGCCTCCGTTCGCTCGACTCCGGCTGCGCTGCGCCATCCATGGCTGCGCTTGCCTGCATACGCCGGCTCAATGGTAGGGGCAACCCCGAGCCTCCCCCTTTTCCAGTCCAGCCAGTTGACGAGGCTTCGGGCTCCCCGTGTCCCGGGAGCCGGCGTATTTGACCAGCGCAGGCAGGATGCCGGAGCGCAGGCAAATCCGAGTGAGCCGAAGCCTGGAGGGCGAAGGCGAACGTCCGGTGACGGGATATGGGGAGCCCGAAGCCGGCACGCCACTTGGAGCGTGACAGGCTGAAGCCTGTCCTACGTGGGGCGTAACTTGTTCTTCTTGAGATACGGCTGGTACGCCGCGACGGCGAGTTCGTCGCAGCGCTCGTTTTCCGGATGGCCCGCGTGGCCGGCGACGTGCGTGAACACGACGTCGTGGAGCATCGCGAGGCGGTCGAGCTCCCGCCACAGGTCTTCGTTCTTGACGGGCACGAGCCGGCCCTTCTCCTTCCGCTTCCAGCCCTGCTGCTTCCACTTGGGGAGCCACTCGGAGAGGCCCGTGCCCACGTAGACGCTGTCGGTGACGAGCTCCACGCACGTGGGCCGCTTGAGCTGCGCGAGCCCCTGCACGGCCGCGGTGAGCTCCATGCGATTGTTCGTGGTCTCGGCCTCCGAGCCCGAGGCCTCCACTTCCCGCCCCGTCTCCGGATGCCGCAGGATGTAGGCCCAGCCGCCCGGGCCGGGGTTGCCGCTGCACGCGCCGTCGGTGAACAGCACCACTTCGATCGGCTTGCGGTCCTTCGTCATCGACTCGTCCTCAGGTGCCGGGGGCCGGCGTCAGGCGGCGGGCTGGGTGGCGTCGGCGAGCAGGCCGGCGTCGGCCTCGCGTTCGAGCCCAGGATATGCGAGCGGCAGCCGCACCGTGAACCGGCTGCCCTTCCCGAGTTGACTTTCGACGCTGATGTCGCCGCCGAGCAGCCGACACAGCTCGCGCACGATCGAGAGCCCGAGGCCGGTGCCCGAGAACTCCCGCGTCATGGCGTCGTCACCCGCCTGAAACACCCGGCTCTGGCGGAACTTCTCGAAGATCGTCTGCTGCTCCTCTGGCGCGATGCCGACACCGGTGTCCGACACCTCGAGCAAGAGCGCTGCCGGCACCGCAGGCTCCTCGCCGGGCTCGAGCCGCGCCCGCACGTCGATCCGGCCGCCCTCGGGCGTGAACTTCACCGCGTTGGACAGCAGGTTCGCGAGGATCTGCTGCACCTTCGCCGGATCCTGTTCGATCGCCTCGAGCCCCGGCTCCACGTCGAACTCGAGATCGATGTTCTTCTTCTCGGCGAGCGGCCGGGCCATGTCGCACTGGGCCGACACGATCGCCTCCATGCGGAACGTGCTCGGCCGCACCTCCATCTTGCCGGCCTCGATCTTCGCGAGGTCGAGAATGTCGTTGATCATCTCCAGGAGCATCCGGCCCGACGAGCGGATGTTCTGCACATAGCGTCGCTGCTTGTCGTCAAGCGACTGGATCGATCCCAACACGTCGGAGAACCCGATGATGCTGTTGAGCGGCGTCCGCAGCTCGTGGCTCATCGTCGCCAGAAAGTCGCTCTTGAGGCGGTTCATCTCGTAGAGGTGAAGGTTCGCCTGGGCGAGCTTGTCCACTTTGTCGTCGAGGCTGTCGTTGACCTTGCGGAGCTCCTCCTGCGAATCGACGAGCCCCCGGAGCATGCGGTTGAAGGCCACGCCGAGTTCCTCGAACTCATCGGCCGTGTGGATCTCGGCGCGGGCCTGGACGTTGCCCTTGCGGACCTCGTCGGCCACGTCGCGCAGGTGGCCGAGCGGCTTGACGATCACGTAGCGCACGATCGCGTAGGCGACCAGCATCGCCAGGAACACCGTCATGATCGCCGTGGCGAGGAGGAGCGCACGGTTCCAGTTGATCGCCCGCCGTGTCACGGAATCGGGCATCACCACCTTCACGACCGCCATCAGGTCGTTCTCGATCCAATGCGCATGACCGCCGCCCGCCTCGGCCTGCGCCGGCACGTCGCCGATCAGGCCCCGGTATTCGTGGCACACCTTGCAGCTGTTTTTCCAGCGGATCGGCTGATAGTAGTGGTATTCCTTGTTGTCGGCGGTGCGGAACTCGCGGTATTCGCCCGCATCGGCCTGCGCCGGACCGGGGGGGGCGTCGGCGGGCCGATTGGAGAAATAGTCGAGCACGGCGATGTCGAGCCGGCTGTAGTTGCGGCGGGCCCGTTCCTCGGCCGGGATCGCGGGATCGAGCACCCACGACCGGTACTGCTGCGGCCGGAGCACCGCCCCGAGCTGCTCGATCAGGCCCGTGAACTTGCGGTCGGGCTCGAGCTTCTCCCAGTGCGACTGCAGCATCGTCGCATCGACGAAGTTCCGCCCCGTGTTCCGCGTCGTCGTGTAAACGAGTTCCTCCGTGCGGAACCCGTACCACCAGAAGCTACCCGTGATCAGCAGCAGGAGGCAGAGCCCGAACAGGAAGCGGCATTTCCGCTCCAGGCTCGACTCGCCGACGATGTCCGTGAACGACCGGTAGGCCATGACTCCCGTATCGTACCCGCCCCCCGCACCTCCGCCCAACGCGTAAACCCGGCTTCGGGCTCCCCATATCCCGTGCTCCGGACGTTCGCCTCGGATGAGCGCGCCGGCCCCACGGAAGCCCGAAGCGCAAGCGAGGGAATCGCTCTCTCCCTCGCTTGCGCTTCGGGCTTCCGCAGGGGGAGGCGAGGGGTTACCCCTACCGTTGAGCCGGGCTATGGGAGCGAGCGAAGCCGTGGATGGCGAAGCGAAGCGGACATGCAGAGAGCCGAAGCCTGGAGGGCTGAGGCGAACGTCCGGCGAGACGGTACGGGGTAAACCCGAGGCGGCTTGGGCGTGTTGAGGTGACAGGCTGAAGCCTGTCCTACAGCATTTCGACGGGATCGACGTCCACGATCCACGCGACCTTGTCGGGAGTCTGCAGCGTGGCCGTGGCGCGGCGGACGAGGTCGCGGAGGGCCGTCTCGTCGCTGCCCATGGCCTGCACGTGATAGCGGAAGCGGTCGCGGAGCCGCGCGATCGGGGCCGGCGCGGGCCCGAGCACCCGGATCTGCGGCGCGGCTGCGGTGGTGGTCCCGGCGAGCGTCGTCGCCTCCTGCCGCAGCCGATCGGCGATGTGCGCGGCCCAGTCGGCGGCGGCCTGCTCGTCGATGCTGCGCACGACGAGGCGGGCGATGTGCCCGAACGGGGGATAGAGGAGCGCCTCGCGCAGGGGGAGCTCGTTGCGCACGAAGGCCTCGTAGTCGTGCTTCACCGCCGCCATGATCGCGGGGTGGTCGGGCGTGCTCGTCTGCACGACCACCCGGCCGCCCCGCTGCCCGCGGCCACTGCGGCCCGCCACCTGGGTCACGAGTTGGCACGTCCGCTCGGCGGCACGGAAGTCGGCGAGATGCAGCGCGGCGTCGGCATTCACGACGCCCACGAGCATCACGTCCGGAAAGTCGAGCCCCTTCGCGATCATCTGCGTGCCCACGAGGATGTCGATCTCCCGGGCCCGAAAGGCATCGAGCGTCCGCTCGTGGCTGCCGCGGGTGCGCATCGTGTCGGTGTCCATGCGGGCCACCCTCACGCCGGGAAAGAGTCCGCGGACCTCGTCCTCGAGCCGCTGCGTGCCGGTACCCCGCTGGGCCGGGTGCGGAGCGTCGCAGACGGTGCACTTCGGCGCGAGCCTGGTCACGAGGCCGCAGCCGTGGCAGATGCCGCGGTTGCCGGGGCGATGCACGGTGAGCGCGAGGTCGCACTGCGGGCAGCGCACGGTGTGGCCGCAGGCCCGACACTGCACGTGCGTGGCGAAGCCGCGCCGGTTCAGGAGCAGCATCACCTGGCCACCGGAGTCGAGCGCCCATTTCATGCCGGCTGCGAGCCGCGGGCTCACGACGCCGCGCGACCGGCTCGCCGGATCGCGGAGGTCCACCGTGATCACGGGCGGCAGGTGCGAACCACCCACACGGTCGGGCAGCCGGCACATCGTCCAGTCGCCGGCAAGGCAGCGGGCGAACGTCTCGAGCGACGGCGTCGCCGAGCCCAGCACGAGCGGCACGCCCGCCTTCCGAGCGATCCACTCGGCGACGTCGCGGGCATGGTAGCGGGGTGCGGTGGCCTGCTTGAACGAGCTTTCGTGCTCCTCGTCGATGACCACGAGGCCGAGCCGCGGCGTCGGGGCGAAGATCGCGCTGCGGGCCCCGACGACGACCCCGACCCGCCCCCGCGCGATCTCGCGCCACTGGGCATGCCGCTCGGCGGGCGTGAGGTGGCTGTGAAGCACGGCGACGCGGCCGAACCGGGCCCGAAACCGGTCGCAGGTCTGCGGCGTCAGGCTGATCTCGGGCACGAGCACGATCGCCTGCTTTCCTGCCGCGAGGGTTTCCTCGACGGCCTGCAGGTAGACCTCCGTCTTGCCGCTGCCCGTCACGCCGAAGAGCACGATCGTCTCGTGCCGCCGGTCGCGCATGGGCGCGAGGATCGCGTCGAGCGCGCTCGTCTGGGCCGGCGACAGTTCCGCCGGCCGCTCGTGGCTGATCCGCGCCCGGCCGTCCTCGGGCGCGGCCTCCTCGGCCTCACCGGCCACGGTGAGCAGGCCCGTCTTCACGAGCCGCGCGATCACCGCCCGGCTCGCGCCCGATCGCCGGGCCAGATCCTCTGCCGTGGCCGGCGTGGCCGCCGCGGCGAGCACCTGCGCCTGGGCGGGCGTGGGCTTTCGGGCCGGCGTCGCGCCCGTCGCCACGAGAAGGGGCACGGCACGCCGCTTCCGCGTCGCCCGCACGCCGGCGGGCAGCACGGCCTCGAGCACTTCACCCCGCCGGGCGAGCCACTTCTCGCTCATCCACTGCGTGAGTTCGAGCATCTGCGGCGAGAGAAGCGGCGCCTCGTCCTCGACGCCCGCCACGCTCTTGAGCGGCTGCTGCGGGAGTTCCCCCGCCCGCACCGCGACACAATAGGCGAGCCGCTCACGGTTGCCGCGGCCCAGCGGCACCCGCACCCGCTTCCCCGGCTCGACGGCGGCGGCCAGCGACTCCGGCACGAGATAGTCCAGCGGCTTGTCCACGCCATCGGGCAAGACGACGGTGGCGACGACACCCTGGCGCGCGTCGTCCTCGACCCAGGCGGGCTGGGTTTCGAAAAGGCTCCGCTGGCCCGTAGACTTTTGCATCGGATCGATTAGAGCATCTGACGCGACAGGCGCGGACGGCCCATGAAGATCGGGATTTTTGGCGGCAGCTTCGACCCGGTGCATCAAGGGCACCTGATCGTGGCCGAGCGCTGCCGCGAGCAGGCGTCCCTCGACCGCGTGCTGTTCATGCCGACCGCGCTTCAGCCGTTCAAGCAGGACCGGCAGCCCGCATCGGGCCAGGACCGCCTCGAGATGCTCACGCTCGCGGTGAGCGGCAACCCGGCCTTCGCCGTGTCGTCGCTCGAGCTCGATCGTGGCGGGGTGAGCTACACCGTCGAGACACTCGCCGCGGTGCGGGCGACGCACCCGGTTGATTCGCTCCATCTCATCCTCGGCCCCGACGCCCTCGCGAGCCTGCCGGATTGGCGAGAGCCGGCGCGGATCCTCGAACTCGCCTCGATCCTCGCGGTCGAGCGGAACGGGTTGGACGACGTGGCCGCGATCACGCGCGAACCGCGACTCGCGGCGCTGCTCGGACCGGATCGCATCTCCCAGATCGTCGGCATGCGAGTGGCAGTACCGGCGATCGGCATCCGCTCGACCGACCTCCGCACATCGCTCCAGGCAGGCAGGAGCATCCGCTACCGCACACCGCGGGCCGTCGAACGCTACATCGCCGCCCACGGGTTGTACGCGTAACGTAGGACAGACTTCAGTCTGTCATGCCCATCCGTAGGACAGACTTCAGTCTGTCACTCTTCCACACACGCCAGACAGGCTAAAGCCTGTCCTACGTCGAGGCCAGACAGGCTAAAGCCTGTCCTACGCTCCCATCCGGGCCGCCAGAAGCCGGCTCATCGGCTGCGAATGGATTCGCGAGTCGGCCGCGAGCGCGGCGACGAGCACGTCGAGTTGCGCCGTCGCGGAGTGCTCGAGGTTCAGCAGGATGCGCTGTTCGCCGCCCACCACGCACCTGCCGCCGGGCAGGTCGCCGAGCGGCTCCTCGCGCACGAAGTAGCCGAGATCGTGCGCCACCTGGCGTGCCTCGGCGAGCAGCCCGAGCGTCTCCGACATGCCGGCTTCCTTACCTCGGGCCCATTGGGGGCACGCCCAGTTCCTTCCGCCGCTGGTCCATGGCGCGGCGGTATTCGACATACCGTGCCCGCTGCTCCGGCGTCGTGGAATCGATGATGCCCTTCCGCCACTTGTTCGAGTTGTCCTGCGTGGCGCCCTGCGGAGGGCCACCGCCGGGAGGACCGCCCCCGGGCGGACCACCGGCACCGCCTCCCGGCCCGCCCCCGGGCGGACCGCCGCCGAAGAATCCGGCCACCCGGCCCGCCGTCTCAAAGGCCTTCCGCATCATCTCTTCCTGCTTGATCTGCCGGTCGAGTTCCGCCTGCCTCTTCTCCGGCGGAAGCGTGAAGTAGGCGTCGATCCGCTGCCGCATCGCCGAGCGAAACATGCTCCCGCCGCTCCGCTCCACCTGCGGCTTGAGGTGCGGCGGCAGGGCTTCAACCTTCTGCCGGATCGTCGCCATCGCCGTCACGGCCTCCGTCGCCTCGGCGAGCGTCTGCGGGCCGCCGTTGGCGGCGAATTTCTGCCGGGCCTCCTCCTGAAGTTTCTGGATTTCGGCGACGCGAGGGTCGGTCGTGAATCGAATCCAGCCGCCGAGCCAGGCGATGAGAAATGCGAGGAGTGCGAGGAGTGCGACCCCGGCCAGCCACTTCAGTACCGGGTTCGACGCCTGCCCGTCCGAAGACGGCGGCAGCCGTGAGGAGCGGATCGTTGCCGTGGCCATCATGCACCTTGTCGCAGCGGGTCAGAGATTTTCGACGTGGCCGTCGAAGTAGAGGAAGTTGCGGGCGCCTTCCGGGGGCGTCCAGCCGTCGAATTCATTGGTGTCGGAAATGTCGGGCGCGAGAAAGGCCGCAACACCACTCATGTGGAACGGTGCGAACTCATACAGTACCCAGAGCTTCGATGTGGCGAGGTTCCCCCCCATCCGCCGCGACGACAGTGCCTCCTCCCGCGTCTTGCCGACCGGTGGCGTGGCATCTTCATTAATCAATCGACGCGTCGGGTATTCGTAGCTCGTCCCCTCGTATGCCAGCGACTGGTACGGGGCAACGGCCTGCTTCGCCGCCGAATCGGTACCAGACATGATCGCCGCCTGTTTGGCCTGGATGGCGTCGGCGGTGGTTCCCGATTGCACGTAGTACACGGTATCCGACGGACATCGAAACACTTCACGACTGTTTTCCGTGAAGTCGCCAAGCGCCGACACGATGCTCGGACGCAGCGGGCGGGCCGGCGTGAAGGGATAGTAGAGCACCTCGAAGCTCGGCTGCTGAGCCGCGACCGGAAACCGCCCCCGCGTCTTCTTGTCGAGAAACATCTGAAACGCGATCCCGATCTGCTTGAGGTTCGACTTGCAGCTCGTGCGCCGGGCCGACTCCCGAGCGTTCTGGACGGCCGGCAGCAGGAGCCCCACCAGCACGCCGATGATCGCGATCACCACGAGCAGCTCCACGAGGGTGAACGCCGCCTTGACGCCCACCGAGGCTGGCTTGCCCATCCCACACGGCACGGTTTTCAGAAATCGCCTCATGAAGGCTCTCCACCGGGTCAACGCCACCGGCACGGTCCGCTCCAGGTTCACCATTTGCACCGGCCGCTGCTGAAATGAAACGGTCAAGGCATCGAAAAGGTGCATCCGCACAACCTTTATATGCCACAGCGACCCCGGCCGATACTCCGAGAGGGGTCTGGAGCGGGGTCGTAAGTTGCTGCGCTGCATGGATTTCGAGGGGGAATCACCGGTGGAGAGCGTGCCCGGGCCACTGCCGTGCCGCGACGAGGCTTCCGTCCTCCGGCACCAGCTCGAGGTCGCCCGGCTGAAGCACGCCGCCGAGGTCGCCACCCTCCGCCGCCAACTGCTCGAGGCCCGGAAGGCGGCCACGCTCGGCGAGCTCCTCGGCACGACGACGCACGAGTTCAACAACGCCCTCACCACGATCCTCAACTACGCCAAGCTCGGCCTGCGGCACCGCGACCAGCCCACCCGCGACAAGGCCCTCGAGCGGATTCTCTCGGCCGGCACGCGGGCCGCGAAGATCACAGCCAGCGTCCTTGGCATGGCCCGCGGTGGCTCGGCCCGGATGGAGCCGGTGAACCTCGAACTGCTCGTCGAAGACGTGCTCGTGCTCCTCGAACGCGAGATGACGAAGTATCGCGTGCAGGTGGAGCGCGAATTCGCCCCGGTGCCGAAGGTGTCGGCGAACCCAGGCCAACTGCAGCAGGTGCTCCTGAACCTCCTCGTCAACGCCCGGCAGGCGATGCCGCAGGGCGGCCGGCTGATCCTGCGCCTGGCCCACGACGCGATCCTCGGCAGCGTCGATCTCATGGTGCGCGACACCGGCTGCGGCATGACGCCCGACGTGATGCGGCGGATGTTCGAGCCGCACTTCTCCACGAAGTCCGGCCCCGACGAGACGGGCAAGGGCGGGAGCGGCCTGGGACTCTCCGCCTGCCGCGAGATCGTGGAAGCCCACAAGGGCCGGATCCGCGTCGAGAGCGCACCCGGCAAGGGCACGGCGATCACGATCCGCCTGCCGGCGCTGAAGTAACGCGTGGGGCAAGCGTCCAGCTTGCCTGCTTCAACTCGGCCGCGCCGGCTCGTGACTGCCCAGCCCCGAGCCTGCCCGCGCTGACGGCGGCCACCACGGCACCACCGACGGTTGTTTGAATTTCGTGAGGCGGGCTGGCGCACGGCCGTCGAGCCAGCCACCGTCGGTATGCTGACGGGCATGGACCGCACCACCGTCACAGCAGTCTCAGAGCGCTCTCCGGCCGCGCCTCCTGCGGGCGCGGCACCGCGTCCCTCCGTCGCCATCATCGGCGCCGGCCCGGCGGGGCTGACGGCCGCCTACCTCCTGACCAAAGCGGGGCTGACCGTCACCGTCCTGGAGGCGGATGCGTGCAATGTCGGCGGCATTTCCCGCACGGTGTCGTACGAGTCTCCGGCGGCCGGCGGCCAGTGTTTCCGATTCGACATCGGCGGCCACCGGTTCTTCTCGAAGTCGAAGGAGGTCGAGGATCTGTGGACCGAGCTGCTCGGCGACGACATGCTCCATCGTCCCCGCAGCTCCCGGATCTACTACGGCGGCAAGTTCTATTCCTACCCGCTGAAGGCGGGCGAGGCGCTTTCCAACCTCGGGCTCCTCGAGTCGGCCCTCTGCGTAGCCTCCTACGCCAAGGCCCGGCTGTTGCCCGTGCGTAGTCCGCGGTCGTTCCAAGACTGGGTGAGCAATCAGTTTGGCCGGCGGCTCTTCAATATTTTCTTCAAGACCTATACCGAAAAGGTGTGGGGCATGAGCTGCCAGGAGATCTCCGCCGACTGGGCGGCCCAGCGGATCAAGGGACTGTCGCTGTCGAGTGCGATCTTGGCGGCCCTCTTTCCAAAGCGAAAGCCGGCCGATCGCTCCCAGACGATCAAAACGCTCATCGACACGTTCCGCTATCCGCGGAAAGGCCCGGGCATGATGTGGGAGGCCGCCGCGGCTCGCACCCGCGCTCAGGGCGGCACAATCGAGATGGGAGCTCGCGCGACGGCCCTTGAGCAGCTGCGCGACGATCGCTGGCAGGTGACGTTCTCGCGAGGCGACGGATCGACCGGCATCATCGAGGCCACCGACGTCATCTCCTCGGCCCCCTTGCGGGAGCTCGCAGCAGCAATTTGCCCCCGGATTCCTCAGGCTGCGCTCGACGCCGCAACGAAACTCCGCTACCGCGACTTCATCACCGTCGCCCTCGTGGTTCGCCCGACGAGGCGGTTCGACGACAACTGGATCTACATCCACGAGCCGGGCGTGAAGGTCGGCCGCG
>JBBAVM010000101.1:0-10664 GCA_040397685.1 Pirellulales bacterium | reverse complement strand
CATCCGGCGTTCGCGGGCCGGTGCATCTTCGTGCGGAACGACCGCGAACTCGTCTGCGTGTCGCTCGCCCAGTGATTCCGCCGCGGTTTTCAGATCGGCGTTGTCCCGACCGCGGATCGGCAGTAGGATTTAACGACTCTCCCACGTGCGGACTCGCTCGCGATGGCCGCACACTTCGGGGCGTAGCTCAGCCTGGCTAGAGCGCTACGTTCGGGACGTAGAGGTCGCACGTTCAAATCGTGTCGCCCCGACTTTTCTTCCTCCACGCGAGTCGCGTGGATCACGTCGCGCCCAGGCCGGGCCGGTCGGCAAGGCCGGCGGTGTGGAGCATGCCGTCCGTGATCCGGAACAGGCCCGGAAAGCGGTCGGCCCACGCGGCGTTCGCCGCGGGCATGTACTGCCGCGCGTTGGCTTCGAGGCCCGCGGTGCCGGGCACCCACGCGGCGATCGCCGCCGAGTGCACGAGCGCCGCCCCGGGGCAGGTCAGATCCTGCACGGTGAGAAACATGCCGTAGGTACGGGCCGCGGCGGCCATCAGCAGCGTATGGCTCTGCCCCTTGCAGGCCTTGAGTGCGAGGCCGGTGTATCCGAGGGCGCGGGCCTCGAGCAGCGATTCGATGCTCGTGAGCCCCTCGTCGATGACGATCGGCCGCAGCTTGTTGGCCGCATGCATTTCCACGCGGGGAACGGCGCGGAGGTTGCGGGAGGTGGGCTGCTCGACGTATTGGATCGCATCGAAACAGGCCGGCGCTCGCTCCCGCACCTTGGCGAGGAACTCGAGCACGTAAGCGACGTCGGGACACGACTCGTTGAAGTCGCAGCAATATTTCCATTCGGCCTGCGGCTTGGTGACGCGGGCGACCTCGTCGATCGCGAGCGTCCGGGCGAGGTCGCGCTCGAGTCCCTCGCCCTGGAGCTTGATCTTGAGGCGAAACAGGTCGTTGAACCGGATCCAGTCGCCAAGGCTCTCCGGCAAACCATCGCCGAGCCGCTCGACGACGTCTTCCGGCCGAACGGGGTCGGAGCCGCCGACGGAATGAAACAGCGGCACGCGGGCGACGGGCGCGGGCCTGAGCGACTCTTGGAGGTTGCCGCCGCGGAAGTCGGCGCCGAGATAGCGGGAGAGATCGTGACCGACGAGCGCGGGCTCGAGCGCGAGGAAACTCGGGCGGCCGAGGGCCTTGCCGCACGCGTCGTGCAGGGCGGCGTCGAACGGGCTCGCCGTCACGAGGATGGCAAGGTCGGGAATCGGTTCAGCGAGCCCACGGGCGGCCGACTCCTCCTCCGCAGCCCGCTTGTAGGCCGGCTCGAGGAGGTGCGCGAGCTCCAGCGGATGGGCGACCTCGTCGCAGCCGGCGAGGATCGTCTCGATCCGCCCCGCCAGTGCCTTCATCGCGCCGAGCGTCGTGTCGTAGGGGAGCGTGCGAGTGGGGAAGGCCCAGACATTGCCGAGCGGCATCGAGCCGAAGCCCTGCACCCTCCGCCCATCGGCCCCGACGGCATCGATCGTCACGTCGAGGATCGTGGCCCGATCGACCGGCGCACCGCTGAACTTGTAGGGAGTGCGGTAGCGGTGTTCCTGGAACGCCGTCCGCACGCCGACCACGCGAAGCGCGCCGGCCGGGGTCCCTGCGCGGGCGCCACGCGAACGGCCGGCCGCCGCGGCAGCCGCCATCCCCTGAAGCGCCCGGCGACGACTCATCGGCAGCATTCGCTCCTCCCGACGGCCACGGACGGCGACCGCCGTGGCTAGTATATGAGTCTGGGGGTCAGCCCAGTTTGAACACTCCGCCTGCTCGGCCGCGGCGGCCGACCGCTATCCCCCGCCCTTCGACTTGCCTCATACGCGGGTGAACCCTATCGTCCTCGCCCCCCGTTGGTCATCTCTGCCACTCCCGCCCGAGGATCCTCCCATGGCCACCCGTCGTCCGCGGTCTTCAGCTCCCCGCCCCACCGCGCCGGTGTTCGGACCCGAACCGCTCGAGACCCGCACGCTCATGGCCGTGAACGTCGTGCGCGGCATCCTCGCCGTGCGCGGAACGCCGGCCGACGATGTGATCGAAGTGCGCCGCGCGGCCGGCGACGCGAGCCGGATTGAGGTGGTCGAAAACGGCGCCGTGACGCTCTCCCGTCCGCTGGCCGGCCTCCGGCAGATCCGCATCGACACCGGCGCGGGCGACGATCAGGTGATCGTGAACCCGGCGAACGGCGCCATCGCCCTGCCCACGGTCATCAATGGCGGCCGGGGCGACGACCTCCTGCGCGGAGGCGCCGGCGTGAACCAAATCAACGGCGGCGCAGGCCGCGATGCGTATGAGCCGAGCGGCGGCCGCGACCGCGTGGCTGATGCCACACGCGCCGACCGGATCGTGCGGGCCGGCTCGCCCGCCGCCTTTCGCGACTACCTCGCCGCCGCGGCGCGGGGCCGCGGGCGGTTCGGAACCGTGCTCACCGCAGCCGACGGCAATGTGCGCACCGTCGCCCTGCCCGCATCCAACACGAACGGTGTCGCGGCCGTGGCCGAAAGCACATCGATCTCGCCCTCGGCGAAGAACGACGCCGACTTCTCCCAGACCACGACGCAGGTGGCGGGCGTGGACGAGGGCGACATCATCGAGAACGACGGTAGCCACCTCTACGTCCTGTCTCGAGGTGAGCTCCTGATCATCGACGCCCGCGACGCCGACGCCCCCGCGGTCGCGTCGCGCACGCAAATCGAAGGCTGGCCCATCGCCGAATACCTCCACGGCGGGCGGCTGACCGTGCTCTCGAGCGTCTGGGACGCGGGGCCCGCTTCGGGCGACGCCTTCATGCCCCTCCTCTGCGCGCGGCAGGCCGGGCAGGTGCAGGTGACGGTGTTCGATGTCGCGGATCCGATGGCGCCGGAGGTCGTGTCGAGCACCCGCATCGACGGCACCGCCTGCGATTCACGCATGATCGACGGGCAGCTCGTGCTCGTCGTGCGCAACGACCTGCTCCGTGGCTTCTGGGATGGCGGGCCACTCGTGCGTCCGGCGGTGATGCGGCTTGGCGGGGCGGCCGACGCGTTGCCGGGCTCGATGTCGATCCCGACGAGCGACGCGTCGCTCGTGCGGATGGTGCACCGCAGCCCGGTGAACCGCCTGCTGCCCACGTGGACGACGACGGGCGCGGGCGGCAAGACGACGTCGGGGCTCGTGTCGCGGCCGCAGGACATTCTCTTTCCCGCGGTGGGCATGGAGGCCAACCTGACGTCGATCGTGACGCTCGACACCACGGCATCCGCGCCCGCGATCGGCGGGACGACCTCCGTGGTCGGCGGCTACACGTCGCTCATCCACCTCGATGCCCAGGACCTGTATCTCTTCAGCCCGCGCTGGAACGCCGTTTCGGGCGACCAGACCGACGCGCAGCGGTTCGCGATCGGCGGCGGCGTGCCGCGGCTGGTTTCGACGGGCACGTTCGCCGGCACGCTGCTCGACCAGTTCTCGGCCGACAGCGAGGACGGGCTCCTGAGGGTGGCGGTCACACAGACGACCTTCTCGATGGCGCCTCCGACGGTCGAGATCATCGGCTCCGGGCCCGACGGCCAGCCGATCGCTTCGGCCCCGATCGCCTCGATCCCGATCTGGACGTTCGATCGCCGCAACGCCGTCCGCGTCCTCGCGACGCAGGGCGACACGCTGCGGGTGGTGGGGGCGGTGGAAGACATCGCGCCGGGCGAGGCGATCCAGTCGGCCCGGTTCATCGGCGACCGTGCCTACCTCTGCACCTTCCTCCAGGTCGATCCGCTGTTCACGATCGACCTCTCGACGCCATCCGCACCCCGCATCGTCGGCGAACTCAAGGTGCCGGGCTATTCCCGCTTCCTACTGCCCTTCGGCAGCGGACAATTGCTGGGCATCGGTCGCGACGCCGATCCCGCCACGGGACGCACCACGGGGCTCAAGGTCTCGCTCTTCGACGTGCGCGACGATGCCGCTCCGCGGGAGGTCTCGTCGTTCGTCATCGACCGACCCGACAACGGCTGGTCGTGGTCCGACGCCGAGTGGGACGTCCGGGCGCTCGGCTTGTTCACCGAGATCGGAGTCGTCGCCCTCCCGGTGGAGGGCATGCGGCCCGGCACGCCCGATCCGAACGATCCCGCGGCCTACGTGCCTTGGGACTCCGAATACGGCGTCGTCATCCTCGAGGTCGATGCGACCCGGGGCATCACGCAACTGGGCACGGTGATCCACGACTCGTCGCTCCTGCGAACGGCGCGGATCGGCAGCGTGATCTATTCCGTCGCCGACCGGGACCTGCGGACCGCGACGGTCGGACCCGAAGGCATCACCCCGCGGGGCTCGGTGGAACTCCAGCCCGCCGACCCCTCCACCACGGGGATCATCGTCTACTGACGGGCGACCAATCCGGCTCCCACTTGATCCTCGCGCGCCAACACGGCCGACCCGGCTTCGGGGACGCCCGTACCGTCTCGCCGGACGTTCGCTACGGCCCTCCACGCAATCCTGTTCGGCACGGCGATTGCTGCCCTGTGGGGCAAGCGTCCCGCTTGCTGCTGTAGGACAGGCTTCAGCCTGTCATGCCGCTTGTCGTGGGACAGGCTTCAGCCTGTCATGCCGGAACTCGCCCAATCCGGCTCGGGGTTACCCCGTACCGTCTCGCCGGACGTTCGCTGCGCCCATCCTGGGCTTCACTCACTCGGATGTGCCTGCGCTCCGGCATCCATGCCTGCGCTGGTCACATACGCCGGCTCAACGGCAGGGGCAACCCCTCGCCTCCCCTGAACGGAAGCCCGAGTACGGAAGCCCGAAGCGCAAGCGAGGGTGAAGGCCGTTCCCTCGCTTGCGCTTCGGGCTTCCGTCGAACCGGAGGCTTCGTCCGCGCGAGGATCAAGTGGGAGGCGATTAACCGCTCCCCTCCAGAAATCGCTCGACGATCCCGACGAATTCCCGCGGGGCCTCGGCGTGCACCCAGTGGCCCGCCTCGGGGATGACCTCGATCTCGGCCGCGGGAAAAAGTTCGCGGATCGCGGCCTGGTGCTGCGGCTGAATATAGCTCGACCGTCCGCCGGCGACGAACAGCGTCGGCTTTCCGTACGAGCGCCCTGGTGGAATCTCGGGAAACCCGAGGATGTCGCCGTAGTGGCGGTCGAGGGCGTCGAGGTTCACCTTCCACACGAGCCCCTGCGGGCCGCTTGCGAGGTTCTTCACGAGAAACGACCGCACCGCGAGGGCGGGGACCTGGCCGGCGAGCGCGGCCTCGACGTCGGCCCGCCGTGGACACGATGCGAGCGGCACGGCCCGCAAGACCCGCGGGTCGATCGCGGCGGTGCCGGGGGAGGTCGCCGGGGCGATATCCACGACGACGAGCCGCTCCACGAGCGCGGGCTCGGTGAGCGCGAGCAGCATCGCCGCCTTGCCGCCCATGCTGTGGCCGAGCACGGCTGCCGGGCGGCCGATGACCGACCGGATCAACTCGCCCACGTCGGCGGCGAGCGCCGGATAGTCGTGCCGCCCGTCCCACGGACTCTCGCCGTGGTTCCGCAGATCGACGCAGAGCACGCGGCGACCGCGGCCGAGTTCTCCGGCGATCGAGGCCCAGTTGCGCTTCGACCCGTAGAGACCGTGCAGGATGACGAGCGGCTCGCCGGCGCCGCACTCGTCGTACGCCAGTGCGACCGTCATGCCCGGGCGCGGTCCTCGGCCCGCAGGGCCTCGAGCGGGGCGACGATCTCATCCACACGATCGTTGAACAGGTCGCCGATCAGGAGGTCGGTGACGTGCCCCTTCAGGTGCGGATGCTTCTTCACGAAGCGGCCGAAGTTGAAGCCGTCGTAAAACTCGCACACGAGCCTCCGCATCCGCTCCATGCCGCGGACGTACTCGGGGCCCCAGGCGCCCAGCCGGGCTGCCGACGTGTCGCCCGCGTCGAGGGCCGCGCTGATCGCATCTGCGGCGAGTTCGCCGCTCTTGAGGGCGAGCAGGATGCCGGATGAATAGAGCGGATCGAGGAACCCGAAGGCGTCGCCCACGAGCACCCAGCCGTCGCCCGCCACGTCGCGCGAGCGGTAGGAATACTCCTTCGCCACGCGGACGGGCGCCGCCCGTTCGGCGGCTGCGATCCGTGGTTGGAGGCCCGGGCACCGCGCCACCTCCTCGAAGTAGATCGCCTCGGGATCCTTCGTAACGCGGTCCTTGAAGAGATAGTCGTAGCCCGCCACCACGCCCACGCTCACCGTCCCGTCGTGGAGCGGGATGTACCAGAACCAGCCCTGCTTGTCGTCGAGCTGCAGCACGAGCGTCGCCCCCTCGTCGCGACCTGTGCCTCGCTCGGCGTCCTTCCAATAGGTCCAGATGGCGGCCTTCTTGAGCACCGGATCCCAGTCGCGAAGCCCCAGGCGACTCATGATCATCGCCCCCTGGCCGCTGGCATCGACGACGACATCGGCGTGCACGGTCCGCACGGTGCCCGCGACATCCTCGACCCGCACACCCGTCGCGCGGCCCCCGTCGAAGAGCACCTCGAGCACGCGGGTGCCCTCGTGCACGTCCACACCGTGCCGGGCGGCGTTCCGCAGCATCAACTCATCGAACTCGCTCCGG
Organism: Pirellulales bacterium; assembly: GCA_040397685.1. Taxonomy (GTDB): domain Bacteria; phylum Planctomycetota; class Planctomycetia; order Pirellulales; family UBA1268; genus RGVT01. The sequence continues at coordinate 4,077 of JBBAVM010000101.1, read as the reverse complement.
ACCACCTGCCAGGTCCGCGAGCTCTCCTGCGGCTTGTGGTCGGAAAAATAGAAGGGCTCGGAGAGCACGCCCTTCTCGTTCACGAACTGCACCGAATGCTTCTCGACGAACCGGCTCGACCGCATCGCGTCCAGCATGCCGAGCCGCTCGAGCACCCAGAACGTCTCCGGGATGAGCGATTCGCCGACGTGGAACCGCGGAAACGTCTCCCGCTCGAAGAGGGTCACGCGGCGGCCCTTCTGGGCGACGAGCGTGGCGACCGTGGCCCCTGACGGCCCGCCGCCGACCACGACCACTTCCGCCGAATCCGCCGCCACGCCGACCATGCGCACCTCCGAACCGAACCCGACGACCGCCGAATCCAGCCCTTATTGATAGCCCGGCCGGCCGGCCGCGGCCACTCTCACCCGATCCGGCGGCGGAGGACCACGAGCGGGTCGGCCTCCTCCCGCACGTGCCCCATGCTCATCGGCTTGGCCAGGATCATGCCCGCCACGAAGCCGGCCACGTGGGCCGAATAGGCCACGCCCCCGCCCCCGCCGCTGGAATCGAAGACGCCGCTGATGACCTGGAACAGGAACCAGATTCCCACGGCCACGTAGCCGGGCACGTCCACCATCATCCGCAGGAGGATGACGCTGACCCGGCGGTTGGGATGGAGCACGAGGTAGGCCCCGAGGACGCCGGAAATCGCTCCCGACGCCCCGAGGCAGGGGGTGAGGGCGGCCTCGCCCGTGGCGTTGAAGGCCACGAACGCCAGCGACGCCAGGACGCCCGTGGCCAGGTAAAAGAGCAGGTATTTCACGTGGCCCATGTCATCCTCGACGTTGTCGCCGAAGATCCACAGGAACCACATGTTGCCGGCGAGATGCATGATGCTGCCGTGCATGAAGATGGCAGTGAAGAGCGTGAGCCACACCGGGATCGGGGTCTTCCGCAAGCCCGGATCGGTCACCTCGATGTCGCCCTGCGGCGTGTGGATCGTCTTGGGCGCCGGCTCGGTCTCGATGTCCTGCCCGGAGATGATCTCGGCCGGCACCTGCACGTAGGCCATCGTGAAGTCTTCGTTGGCACCCATCCCCTGCAGCACGACGAACACGAACACGTTGGCCACGAGGAGGGCGATCGTGACGATCGGAAACAGCCTGCGGTCGGAGTTGTCATCGCCGACGGGAAAAACCATGGTTCGAGACGTCTCCGCGGGTTGCTACCAAGTGTCCACCAAAGAGTTATCTTGCCAGAATACCAGCATTTTCCGCGGTTTGCGAATCGCGAAGACGAATTCATGAGACGCTGCGTGAGACGCTGCGATAATTCGCTCGCCGAACGGGGAACGACGCCTTGGCGAAGTGAACCGCTCGACGACACCACGTCGACCACGGTCGGCCGTTTCAGGACGGCACACCGGGTGGGGCAAAGGCCGACGGCAGCCGAAAGGCCGCCATCATGGTTCGCGCCGCTTCTTCTCGCGGGCGGTTCACAGGCCCGCTGTCGATCGAAGGTCTCGAGGCCCGCCTCGCGATGTCGGCCAATCTGGGCCTCACGGCCTCGGGAGGCCTGCGACACCTCGACTGGAACGGCCGCCAGGTCGATGCGATCGGCGACGCGTGGGTCGCCCGCCTGGCCGACCGCACCGCCGCCGTCGACGCCCTCGGCCTGCCCACGACCTGGGCCGCCCGCTCGCTCGGCGAGGGTTTCTTCTCCATCACGGCCCCCGGGGCGGCATCGACGGATGTGGTGAGTTGGGCGGGGCGGACCCGCGGCGTCGCGGCCGTCGAGCCCGACTTCGCGATCAACCCCACGGCCCTCCCCTCCGATCCTGCCTTCAGCCGGCTCTGGGGCCTGCGCAACGCCGGCCAGACGGGCGGCGTCGTGGGCGCTGACATCCGCGCTGAGACGGCCTGGAACACGACGATCGGCTCGCGCAGCGTCGTCGTGGCCGTGATCGACACGGGCGTCGATTACACGCACCAGGACCTCGCCGCCAACATCTGGACGAACCCCAGGGAGGTCGCCGGCGACGGGATCGACAACGACGGCAACGGGCTGGTGGACGACGTGCGGGGATGGGACTTCGCCAACCGTGACGCCGATCCGATGGACGACAACGGCCACGGCACGCACGTGGCCGGCACGATCGGGGCGGTCGGCAACAACGGCGTGGGCGTGACGGGCGTCAACTGGCAGGTCTCGATCATGCCGCTCAAGTTTCTCACCGCCTCCGGCAGCGGCTCGACGAGCAACGCGATCGCCGCCGTGAACTACGCCACGCGGATGCGTCGCGACTTCGGCGTGAACATCGTGGCCAGCAACAACAGCTGGGGAGGCGGCGGCTCCTCGACACTGCTCCGCGACGCGATCGACAACGGCGGGCGGGCGGGCATCCTGTTCGTGGCGGCGGCCGGCAACGACGGCGCGAACACCGACATCGCCGCCCACTATCCGTCGTCATACCCTGGTTCGTCGATCATCTCGGTCGCCGCGACGACCCGCGACAACACGCTCGCGAGCTTTTCAAACTACGGGCTCACGAGCGTCGATGTGGCGGCGCCGGGCTCGGGCATCTATTCGACCGTGCCAGGCAACGCCTACGCGACCTACAGCGGCACCTCGATGGCGACGCCCCATGTCACCGGGACCGTGGCCCTGCTCGCCGCCGCCTATCCGACGGCCAACCTCGCCCAGATCCGCTCGGCGATCCTCACGGGCACGACACCGGTCGTGGGCCTCGCCGGACGCGTCGCGACCGGCGGCCTCCTCAACGCGGCAGGAGCGCTCGATCGGCTCGGCGCCCTCGTCCGCAGCGGCACGACGCCGGCCGTCGATCCCGCACCCGTCACGCCCCCGGCGCCGGTCACGGCCCCGGTCGCCACTCCGACGTCCGACGCCGGCGACACGCTGGCCGCCGCTCTGGCCGTCAACGGGACGAGCCGGCTCTCGGGGACGATCGGCGACGGTGCCTCCGGAAGCCGCGACGTGGATCTCTACCGCGTGACCCTGCGGGCAGGCCAGTCCTTCGTCATCGATGTCGATGCCCGCTCGCTCGCGACCCCCTCGCGGCTCGACAGCTTCGTGCGGGTCTTCAACTCGACGGGGCGGGAGGTGGCCCGCAACGACGACGCCCAAGGCTCCTTCGATAGTTACCTCACGTTCACCGCCCGCACGGCGGGCACCTACTTCGTGGGCATCTCCGGCTATCGCAACTCCTTCTACAACCCGGCCACCGGCCGCAACGCGATGGTCGGTTCGATCGGGGCCTACGAGGTCGTGCTGTCGTTCGGCCAGACGCCGGGCTCGAACGCGGTGCACATGCTGGGCATGCGTGACGCCGCCCCGCAGCAGGCCGGCCTGTCGTCGGCGGCATTCGCCGCGTTCGCCGGGGCTGCAGACACGGCGCCGGCCGGCCGCCCCGCCGCCCGTCGCCGCTGATTCCCCGGGGGCATCAGCCCTGCTGCGGCACCTTGGCGGTGACGCGCGGCTTGGCCGTCGAGCCGCCCGACTCGACCTCCTCGCGACGCTTGGCGATCCAGCCATCGACACTCCACGGCCCGCCACCGAACGCCATCAGCGACAACAGCCCGCCGCCGATCGCCATGTTTTTCATGAACTGGATCGTCTGCAGTTGCCGCTGCGTCGGATCGGCGAACTGCCAGAAGTCGTGGAAGTAGTAGGTCGCGGCCGCCAGGAACACGAGCAGGAAAAACCCGCCGATCCGCGTCCAGGCCCCGAGAACGAGTGACAGGCCGCCGAGGAGGAGAAGTCCGATGGCCCCCACGAGCGCGAGTGTCGGCAGCGGCACGCCCTCCTGCTGCATGTAGTCGGCCGTCGCCTTGAACTGCAGGATCTTGTTGCCGATCGCACTCGCCAGAAAGATCGCCGCGAGCATGAGGCGGCCCAGGAGCGACACGAATCCCTTCGCAACCGTTGCCAACTGTTCCATCCGTCGGTTCCTCCTGCACGGGCCGAGATCCAGCGAGCAAATGGTCGCCCACACCCCCGGAGCGAGGCAAGGGCAAAAAGTCGCGTGGGACAGGCTTCAGCCTGTCATGCCATGCGTGGGACAGGCTTCAGCCTGTC
>JBBAVM010000100.1:0-11588 GCA_040397685.1 Pirellulales bacterium | reverse complement strand
CCGGCTGGAACGTCATCAAGGTGATCTGGGGCGAGGACTGGGATCCGCTCCTGGCGAAGGACGACAAGGGGCTGCTCGTCAAGCGGATGAACGAGGTCGTGGACGGTCAGTACCAAAAATACGTCGTCATGCCCGGCGGCTACATCCGCGAGCACTTCTTCGGCGTCGATCCGGAGCTCGCGGAGATGGCGGCGCATCTCTCCGACGAGAAGCTCAAGAAGCTCAAGCGGGGCGGCCACGATCCGGAGAAGGTGTTCGCCGCCTACGACGCCGCCATGAAGTGCCACGGCAAGCCGTCGGTGATCATTGCGAAGACGATCAAGGGCTACGGCCTCGGCGAGGTCGGCGAGGGTCGCAACGTCACGCACCAGCAGAAGAAGCTCAACGAGGACGAGCTGCGGGCCTTCCGCTCGCGGTTCGGGATCCCGATCTCCGACGACGAGGTGGCGAAGGCGCCGTTCTATCGGCCGCCGGAGGACTCGGAGGAGATGCGGTATCTCCGCGAGCGCCGCGAGGCGCTCGGCGGCTACGTGCCGAGCCGTCCGAAGCAGGGGCCGCTCCTCAAGACGCCGTCGCTCGACGAGTACCGGCCGTTCATCGAGAAGAGCGCCGGCCGCGAGGTCTCGACCACCACCGGCGTCGTCACGCTGATGGCCTCGCTCCTCAAGGACAAGCACGTTGGCAAGTACATCGTGCCGATCGTGCCCGATGAGTCGCGGACCTTCGGCATGGATCCGCTCTTCAAGCAGTGCGGCATCTACGCCCACACCGGCCAGCTCTACGAGCCGGTCGATTCCGACCAGTTGCTCTATTACCGGGAGGCCAAGGACGGGCAGATCCTCGAGGAGGGCATCACCGAGGCGGGCAGCATTGCGAGCTTCGTCGCCGCGGGCACGGCCTATGCCAGCCACGGCGTGCCGATGATCCCGCTGTTCATCTACTACTCGATGTTCGGCTTCCAGCGGATCGGCGACCAGATCTGGGCGGCCTGCGACAGCCGGGCCCGCGGATTCCTGCTCGGCGGCACCGCCGGCCGGACGACGCTCAACGGCGAGGGCCTCCAGCATCAGGACGGCCACAGCCAGCTGTTTGCGACGGCCTATCCGACCGTGAAGGCCTACGACCCGGCGTTCGTCTACGAGGCGACCGTGATCATGCTCGACGGTCTCGATCGCATGTATGGCAAGGGCGAGGACTGGATCTACTACCTCACGGTCTACAACGAAAACTACGAGATGCCCCCCATGCCGCCCGGCTGCGAGGAGGGCATCTTGAAGGGGGCCTACAAACTCCGCGAGGTCGCCGCGAAGAAGCCCGCCGGCCTGCCGTCGGTGCAGCTGCTCGGCTCCGGCGCGATTCTGCGCGAGGTGCTCCGTGCGGCCGACCTGCTCGCGGAGCAGTGGGGCGTGGCGAGCACCGTGTGGAGCGTCACGAGCTGGAAGGAACTCCGGCGCGAGGCGCAGCAGTGCCGCCACTGGAACATGCTCCACCCCACCGCGTCGCCGCGGAAGAGCTATCTCGAGGAGACGGTCGCCGCCGCCGACGGCGTGTTCATCGCGGCGAGCGACCACGTGCGGGCCGTGCCCGAGCAGCTCGATCCCTGGATTCCGGGCGGGCTGTTCGTGATGGGCACCGACGGCTTCGGGCGCAGCGAGACGCGTGGCCCGCTCCGGCGGCACTTCGAGGTCGATGCGGAGTGCATCGCGATCGGCACGCTCTCGCGGCTGGCCGCGGCCGGGGCCATCGGCAAGGACGTGGTCGCCGAGGCGATCACGCGGCTGGGCGTGAACCCCGACAAAATCGACCCCGCGCTCGCCTGATCGGCGGGCGGCGGCCCGCCCTCCACGCATCCACTTCCTTGTTGCACCAATCTCCAGTCGTTGCCCCCGCCCCCAGGACCCAATTCCACGAACATGGCCACTGAATTCAAGCTTCCCGATCTCGGCGAGAACATCGCCTCCGGCGACGTCGTGACGGTCTTCGTGTCCCCCGGCGACGTCGTGAAGCCGGGCCAGCCGCTCCTGGAGGTGGAGACCGACAAAGCGGTGATCGAAGTGCCCTGTCCGCCGGGTGGCCGGATCGCGAGCGTCCTCGTGAAGAAGGGGGATACCGTCAAGGTCGGGCAGGTGCTCGTGACGCTCGAGCCCGCGTCGGGAGCCGCGGCGTCGGCGCCCGCTCCGGCGAAGCCGGCCGCACCGGCCGCGGCCCCGAAGCCATCGCCCGCCGCCGCGCCCGCTCCCGCGGCTCCGCAGCCGGCCCCGGCGGCCGCCGCGCCTCGCCCCGCGCCCGCCCCGATCGCCGCCGTGGCGGCTGAGCCCGAGCCCGAACCGCAGGGCGGGGTCGCGACGGCCGTGGAGCCCGCCGGCCCGGCCGTGCGCCGGCTGGCCCGCGAACTCGGCGTCGATCTGGCCCGTGTCCGGGGCAGTGGCCCCGGCGGACGCATCGTCCGCGAGGACGTCGTCGCGGCCGTGCGCCTGGCGAGCAGTGCCGCTCCAACGCACCGCCCGAGGCCCGACACGGGGGCGACCGAGCGCGACGACTGGGGGCCGATCCGGCGCGAGCAGATGTCGCGGATGCGGAAGACCATCGCGGCGAACATGGTGCGGAGCGTGCAGACGATCCCGCACCTCACGAACTTCGACGACGCCGACGTGACGGAGCTCGAGGCGTTGCGGAAGGCGAGTGCGCCGGAGTATGCGAAGAACAACCTCAAACTCACGGCCCTCGCGTTCGTCGTGAAGGCGGTCAGCCTTTCGCTCCGGCAGCATCCGGCGATCAATGCCACGATCGATCCGGAGAAGGGCGAGATCGTCTACAAGGACTACGTCAACATCGGCCTCGCCGTGGACACGCCGCGGGGCCTCGTCGTGCCGGTGCTGCGGGACTGCGACCAGCTGTCGATCCCCCAGATCGCTCAGGCGATCGCCGACACGGCCGAGAAGGCCAAGAATGCCCAGTACGGCCTCGAAGACCTGCGGGGCGGGACGTTCACGATCTCGAACCTGGGGGCGGTGGGCGGCGCCTACTCCACGCCGATCATCAACTGGCCCGAGGTGGCGATCCTGCTGCTCGGCCGCTCCCGCAAAATGCCCGTCGTCCACGACGACAAGATCGAGCCCCGGCTGATGATGCCGCTGTCGCTGTCGTACGATCACCGCATGGTCGATGGGGCGATGGCTGCACGGTTCCTCAACGAGATCATCGGCTATCTCGAGAGCCCGGGCCGACTGCTGCTGGCGATGTGAACGGAAGGCCTCGAGCGAGACCATGAGCACCACTGAACGAGCCGGCGCCGCCGGCGATGTCGATCTGGCGGGCAGCGCCAACCTGGCGTTTCTCGAAGAGTTGTTCGAGCAGTATCAGCAGGATCCCGGGAGCATCGATCCCGAGTGGCGGGCGCATTTCGACGCGCTCGCGGCGGATGGTGGCCTTGTGGCTGCGCCGCCGGCAGCGCCGGGGCGGACCGGGGTGAACGGACATGCCGTGGCGAACGGGCACCCGGTCGAGGTGTCGTCGCTGCTCGCGCCCGATGGGATCGCGACGGCGCGCGCGGTCGCGATCTCGAACGGCGAGGTGCGGCTCCCGGCGGCGCCGGCCGGCGAGGCGAAGCCGCTGCCGCTGCCGCCGGTGGCCACCGGGACGGCCGGCGAGGAACGGGTCGCGTTCCTGCAGGACCGCGTGGACCAGCTCGTGCGGGCCTACCGCGTGCGTGGCCACCTGATGGCCGAGATCGACCCGCTCGGCCGGCCGCGGCCCGGGCTCCCGGAGCTCGATCCGCAGTTCTACCACCTTACGGAGGAGGACATGGACCGCATGTTCTCCACCGACACGATCGAGGGGCCGCAGTCGATGTCGCTGCGGCAGATCATCAAGCGGCTGCGCAACACCTACTGCCGGGCGATCGGCGTGCAGTTCATGCACATGGACGATCTGCGGGTGCGGCAGTGGCTCCAGGTGCGGATGGAAGGCTGTGAAAATCGCATCCAGCTCGACCGGCGGCAGCAGCTGCGGATCTACCGGCAGATGACCACCGCGGCCGTCTTCGAGGAGTTCATTCAGAAGCGGTTTCTCGGGGCCAAGAGCTTCTCGCTCGAGGGCTCGGAAAGCCTGATCCCGCTCCTCGAGATGGCGATCGAGCGGGCCGCCGGCCAGGAGATCGGCGACGTCGTCCTCGCGATGGCGCACCGTGGGCGGCTCAACGTGCTGGCCAACATCATGGGCAAGAGCCCGCAGAAGATCTTCCGCGAGTTCGCCGACATGGATCCCGAGCTCCATGTCGGGCGGGGCGACGTGAAGTATCACCTCGGCCACTCGACCGACTACCGCGCGGCCAACGGCCGCAACGTGCACCTCACGCTGTGCTTCAATCCCAGCCACCTGGAGTTCGTGAACCCCGTGGCGATCGGCCGGATGCGGTCGCGGCAGGACCGCAGCTCCGACCGGGCGCGGCAGAACGGCATGGTGATCCTCGTCCACGGCGATGCGGCGTTCGCCGGCGAGGGGATCATCCAGGAGACGCTCAACCTGTCGGAGCTCGACGCCTACCGCATCGGCGGCACGCTCCACGTCATCGTGAACAACCAGATCGGCTTCACGACCGGGCCCCGCGAGGCCCGCAGCTGCACCTACGCCACCGACGTCGCGAAGATGCTCCAGATCCCGATCTTCCACGTGAACGGCGAGGATCCGGAGGCGGTGGCCCAGGTCGTCGGCCTCGCGATGGACTTCCGCCGCGAGTTCCAGCGCGACGTCGTGATCGACATGTACTGCTTCCGGCGGCGGGGGCACAACGAGGCCGACGAGCCGGCGTTCACGCAGCCGGCCCTGTACCGGGTGATCGAACGCCGGCCCAGCGTGCACGAGAGCTATCTCGAGAAGCTGCTCAAGCTCGGCGACGTGAGCCGCGAGGAGGCCGTGACGATCGCCGACGAACACCGGGCGAAACTCGACGCCGAGCTCTCGGTCGCGAAGAGCGACGACTTCGTCCACAAGAGCGATCTCACCGGCGTGTGGTCGTTCTACATCGGCGGCCGGGAGCGCGAGGCGGCCGACGTTGATACGGGGGTGCGCCGCGACGTGCTCGTGCATCTCCTCGGGCGGCTGGTATCGCTGCCGGAGGGCTTCCAGCCGCACCCGAAGATCCAGAAGTTCCTCGAGGGGCGGCAGGCGATGGCCGAGGGCAAGCAGCCGCTCGACTGGTCGGCCGCCGAGGCCCTCGCGCTCGCGAGCCTCGCGACGCAGGGGCTGCGGGTGCGGCTCTCGGGGCAGGACAGCCAGCGCGGGACGTTCAGCCACCGCCACGCCGTGATCCACGACGTGGTCACCGACGAGACGTACTGCGCGCTCGAGCACCTGGCCAGCGATCAGGCCCCGGTCGAGATCTACAACAGCCCGCTCTCCGAGGCGGGCGTGCTCGGCTTCGAGTACGGCTACAGCCTCGATTGTCCCGACGGGCTCGTGATGTGGGAGGCCCAGTTCGGCGACTTCGTGAACGCGGCCCAGGTCGTGATCGACCAGTTCATCGTGAGCGCCGAGGACAAGTGGAACCGGCTCTCGGGGATCGTGATGCTCCTGCCGCACGGGTTCGAGGGGCAGGGGCCGGAGCATTCGAGTGCCCGGCTCGAGCGATTCCTGTCGCTCGCCGCGAAGGACAACATCCAGGTGGTCTCGCCGACGACCCCGGCGCAGATCTTCCACTGCCTGCGGCGGCAGGTGCTCCGCGTGTGGCGCAAGCCGCTCGTCGTGATGACGCCCAAGAGTCTGTTGCGCAACCCCGCCTGCGTTTCGGGGTTCGAGGAATTCGAGAAGGGGACCTTCCAGCGGGTGCTCGCCGACACGTCCGGCGTGCCGGCCCGCGACGTGCGGCGGATCCTGCTCTGCTCGGGCAAGATCGCCTACGAGCTCGAGAAGCGGCGGCAGGAGCTCGGCCGCCGGGACGTGGCGATCGTGCGGGTGGAGCAGCTCTATCCGCTGCCGCGGCGCGCCCTCGAGACGGCGCTCGCCGACTACACGGCCGGAACGCCGGCCGTGTGGGTGCAGGAGGAGCCGGAGAACATGGGCGCGTGGCGGTTTTTCCGCATCCACTTCGGCGAGAAGCTGCTCGATCGCTTCCCGTTCTCGGGCGTCTGCCGCCAGAGCGCCGCGAGCCCCGCCACCGGCTCCAAGAAGAGCCACGATCTCGAGCAGAACGAGCTGCTCAGCGCCGCATTCCACAGTTGAACCACCGTTGTCCCAGGGGATTGTCCATGCCAGTCGAGCTCAGGGTTCCAGAAGTCGGAGAGTCGATCACCGAGGTGATGATCGGCACCTGGAAGAAGCGTGAGGGAGACGCCGTCGCCACCGACGACGCGATCGTCGAGATCGAGAGCGACAAGGCCACGGTCGAACTGCCGGCCCCGTCCCATGGCACGATCACGAAGGTGCTCAAGGGCTCGGGTGAGAAGGCGGTGGTGGGCGAGGTGATCGGCTACATGGAGCCGGCGGGCGCCGCCGTGCAGCCTGCCGCGGCCCCGTCGCAGCCGGTGGTGGACGTCAAGCGGAAGGACGGCCGCACCGACATCGGCTCGGTGCAGCCCGCGCCGGCGGCCGCTGCGGCGCGGGTGATGCCCGCCGCCGCGCGGGTGCTCGGCGAGGCGGGCGTGTCGCCGGCGGCGGTGGCCGGCACCGGGCCCGGCGGGCGCGTGACGAAGGCCGATGCCGTGGCGGCGGTGGCCCGCCCGGCCGCGGCCGCGCAGCCGGCGAAGCCCCCCGCACCCCGGCCGATGCCGGCGGCGGTCCCGGCCGCGGCGGGTGGAGCCCGCGAGGAGCGGTACGTGCTCATCAGCCCGATCCGGCGCAAGATCGCCGAACGGCTCGTCGAGGCGCAGCAGCAGGCCGCCCTGCTGACGACGTTCAACGAGGTGGACATGTCGGCCGTCATGGCCCTGCGGGCGAAGTTCAAGGACTCCTTCCAGGAGCGCTACGGCGTGAAGCTCGGCTTCATGTCGTTCTTCGTGCGGGCGGCGGTCGAGGCCCTGAGGGCCGTGCCGCAGGTCAACGCCGAGTTCCGTGATCCCCACATCGTGTTCCGCGACTATTGCGACATCGGCATCGCGGTCGGCGGTGGCAAGGGGCTCGTCGTGCCCGTGTTGCGGAACGCGGAGCAGATGTCGTTCGCCCAGGTCGAGCAGGCCATCGGCGACTTCGCCCGGCGGGCGGCCGACAACAAGCTCAAGCTCGAGGAGCTGCAGGGGGGCACCTTCACGATCTCCAACGGCGGCGTGTACGGTTCGATGATGAGCACGCCGATCATCAACCCGCCGCAGAGCGGCATCCTCGGGCTGCACGCGATCCAGGATCGGCCGATGGCGATCAACGGCCAGGTCGTGATCCGGCCGATGATGTACCTCGCCCTGACCTACGACCACCGGCTCGTGGACGGCCGCGAAGCCGTGACGTTCCTCAAGCGGATCAAGGATTCGATCGAGGATCCGAGCCGTCTCCTCCTGGAAGTGTGAACCGTCGATGCAATACGACCTCGTGGTGATTGGCGGCGGACCGGGCGGCTACGTCGCGGCGATCCGGGCGGCGCAGCTGGGGATGAAGGCGGCGGTCGTCGAGAAGGAGGACAGGCTCGGAGGCACATGCCTGCGGGTCGGCTGCATTCCCTCGAAGGCGCTCTTGGAATCGAGCCACAAGTACGAGGAGGCCGGGCACGAGTTCGCCCAGCACGGCATCCACGTCGGCGGCGTGTCGTTCGACCTGGCCGCGATGATGAAGCGCAAGGAGGAGGTCGTCGCCACGCTGTCGAAGGGCATCGAGGCGCTGCTCGCGAAAAACAAGGTCGCGCGGATCCGCGGCACCGGCCGGCTGGCCGGCCCCGGCCGCGGGGAGGTGACGGCGGCCGACGGCACGCGGTCGGTCGTCGAGGCTCCCCGGATCATCCTCGCCGTCGGCAGCGTGAGCGTCGTGCTGCCGGGCATCGAGGTGGATGGCCGGCTCGTGGGCACGAGCACCGAGGCTCTGGCCTTCGACAGCGTGCCGGGCCATCTCGTCGTGATCGGCGGCGGGTACATCGGCCTCGAGCTCGGCAGCGTGTGGCGCCGGCTGGGGGCGAAGGTGACCGTCCTCGAATACGCCGATCGGATCCTCGCGGGGCTCGACGGCGACATCGCCGCCGAGGCGCTGCCGCTGTTTCGCAAGCAGGGGCTCGACATCCGGCTGGGCTCGAAGGTGAAAAGTGCCCGAGCCGTCGGAAACACCTGCGTGGTCGAGTGCGAGGGGCAGGAGCCGATCACGTGCGATCGCGTGCTGGCCGCGACCGGGCGCCGCCCGGCCACGGCCGACCTCGGACTCGAGACGGCTGGCATCCAGACCGATGCCCGCGGCTTCATCCCCGTGGACGGGCAGTTTCGCACCTCGGCTGCCGGCGTGTACGCGATCGGTGACTGCGTTCCCGGCCCGATGCTCGCCCACAAGGCGGAGGAGGATGGCGTCGCCTGCGTCGAGGCGATGCAGAGCGGCTGGGCCCACGTGGACTACGATCTCGTGCCGGCCGTCGTGTTCACGCATCCCGAGATCGCCGCCGTCGGCCGGACGGAGGAGCAACTGGCCGCGGCGGGCGTGGCCTACAAGAAGGGCGTGTTCCCGTTCCGGGCGAACGGTCGGGCGCGCACGATCAACGACACCACCGGCAAGGTGAAGGTGCTGGCCGATGCCGCCACCGACCGGGTGCTCGGCGTCCACATCATCGGCCCTTCGGCGGGAGACCTCATCGGCGAGGCGGCCGCCGCGATGAATTTTGGGGCCACGGCCGAGGACATCGCGCGGGTCTGCCATGCCCACCCGACCCTGCCCGAAGCGCTCAAGGAAGCGGCGCTCGCCGTCCACGGCGCCGCGATCCACGCGTAGGACAGGTCTGAACCTGTCACTGCTCCATCGGACGCCATGCCGGAGACAGGCCGACGCCCGTCCCACGGCTTTGACGTGTATGACAGGCTGAAGCCCGTCCCACGGGAGACTCGCGACGCTCAGTCGTCGTCCGCGAGGCTGACGGCGCCCGCCGGATCGAACTCGGGGATCGCGTCGGTGTCGTCGTCGGCTTCCTCGTCACCCGTCCGCACATACGCCAGGAGTGAGTTCTTCTCGCTCTCGGAGATCTCGGCGTGCAGGAAACTGTCGATGATCTGGAGTGCCGGCGGCACTTCGACCACACCCTCGCCCAGACCCCGGCGACGCACGTACAGGTCGCACAGCATCAGCAGTTCTTCACGGTTCACGGCCTTGCCTCCCCGCACAGGCTGAAAAAACCTCGGACCGGACACCTGCCGGCCCGCTCGTTGCAGTATGTACGGCAATCATGAGAAAATGGTTCGGGCGGCCGCCCAGGGCGTCTTGGATCACTTTCCGCGGGCCGTGTCGCATGTTCATGGGGATGGAGCGCGGTCAGGGCCCGCTTCATGATGCCTCCGAGAGACACCCACCTGCCCTCGACGACCATGCTCTCGCGACGCGGAATCCTCCAGGGGTGGCTGGCGACCATGGCCGCGGCGCAGCAGTCGCCGGGCTTCGCCGGCGAGGACACGGCGAATCCCGTGCGGCTCGGACCGTTGACCCCTCCGGCCGAGATTGCCCGGAAGGTGCAGAAGGCGATGCCGTCTCGCGGCGGCGCGATCCCCCGTGACCTGCCGGGACGGCTCGGGATCGCCTTGGCTGGTTGCAAGTACTCGCGGTCGTCGAAACCGATCCTTGTCGAGGGCGCCGAGCGGATCATCGCCACCGGTGCCCGGGCGGCGAAGTTTTGGCTGGGCGACCTTGCTGGCGTCTACCGGATCAACTCCGACTGGCGGGGCTACGGCGACGACAAGCCCTTCGTGGATCGCATCCGGCATCCCTCGTTTCGCGCCGCCCTCGAACTCCCGTTCGAGACGGTGGCCCTCGAGGTCGGGCACGCCCCGGGCACGCGCGACTTCGCCCCGGGCGAAACCTACGCCCGCGACGAGGAGCAGATGCACGCGCTCGCGAGCCACCTCTACGCGACCTACGCCGACAAGCCGTGCACGTTCATCTTGCAGAACTGGGAGGGCGACTGGCTGGTGCGCGGTGACGACAAGGACTGGTCCAAACGCGTTCCCGACGAGGCACCAGCCCGCCTGGCGTCGATCGCGGCGTGGTGGCGGGCCCGTCAGCGGGGCGTGAGCCGCGCCCGGCAGGAGGCGCCTGCCGGTGCCCGTTGCGGCGTGCTCCACGCGGCCGAGGTGAATCGCGTCGCCGATGCGTTTCGCGGCATTCCCGTGGCGACGACGCATGCGCTTCCCGAGGCGCCCGTCGATCTCGTGTCGTGGTCCTGCTACGACGGCATGAACGACCCGGTGCTGGCCTGGCACTGCCTCGACCTGCTCGAACGGTATGGCCGCAAGGACGGGGGCGGCAAGGTCCAGGTCATGATCGGTGAGATCGGGAAGCCGGAGACGGGCCAGAAGCGCGAGGACGTGGTCGGCTGGTGGGACCGGGCCATGGGCGTGCTCCTGGCGCGGAAGGTTCCGTATATCCTCCACTGGGAGCTCTACTGCAACGAACCGCGCGATCCGGCTCGCCGACACGAAGACCTGAGGGCCAACGTGAAAGCGGACGACATGCGCGGCTTTTGGTGGGTGCGGCCCGATGGCACGACCTCGTGGGGCGGGGAATACCTCGAGCTGGTCTTGTCGAGGGCAGGCGAGCGTGGCCTTGGGTAGGAATGGAAGCAGTCGTCCGGCTCCCCGCTCGCCGTGGATCGTCGCCGTGGCGATCGACACGTCCGTCACGCTCCCCGACGGCGGCGTCGTTGACCGAGACGAGTTTCACGCCTGGCTCTGGGAATGTGCCGAGGGACTGCTCGGCATCGACGAGGGCACCGTCACCGCGACCGACGCGGCCGCCTCCGGGCTCGTGCCGGCGGGGATGGTCATCGACACCGCCGCCGCCCCGCCCGACCGCGACTGGGTCGCGGATCTCGCCGTCGCCCACGCCGAGTGGTGGTTCGCCGACGAACGGTTGGCCCGTGCCGCCGCCGGCCTCGTCGCCGATCTCGCCGGCTGCCGCATCCGCAGCATCCAAGCCGACGAGCCGGTCGATCACGAGCAGCCGGCCCCCTTCGGACCGGTCGCCATTCCGGGCTTCGGCACGGTGCGGGCGGCACGGGATGAGGGAGAGGCCGGGGTCGATGGGAACGGCGAGGCCACGATCTTCATCGAGCCGGGGCTCGGATTCGGCACGGGGCTCCACGAAACCACGCAGCTGTGTCTGGCAGCGCTTGCCGACCGACGGCGGCGTCACGAAAGCTTCGGCCGCGTGCTCGACCACGGCAGCGGCTCCGGAATTCTGGGCATCGCGGCGGTGGTGCTCGGGGCGGCGCGGGTCGATGCCGTCGAGATCGACACGAACGTCCACGCCGCTCTCCACGACAACGCGCGGCGCAATGGCGTCGATGGCCGGCTCCATCTCGCTCGCGACCTGCCCGTCGCGACCGACCCCTATGACGTCGTCGTCGCCAACATCGTCGCGGTGGTCCTGCTCGTTCAGGCTGCCGTGCTCTGCGGCCACGTCAGCCGCCGGGGTGGGGAACTCGT
>JBBAVM010000099.1:7495-11948 GCA_040397685.1 Pirellulales bacterium | reverse complement strand
CAGCCGAAGGGCCCGCTCGACGACGTCTCGATCCTCGGCCTCGAATGGCGGCCGTCGTAGGACAGGCTTCAGCCTGTCCGTGAAAGCGGCTTCAGCCTCCCCTACGCGCGGGCCTTTGGGCGGTAGTAGCTGCAGCCCTGGCCGAGGAGCCGGTCGTAGCCGGTGTCGATGCCGATCATCGTCTCGGCACCCCCGAGAAAGAGCGCGCCGTCGGGCTTGAGCACGCGCCGCATCTTCGCCACCAGGGCGGCCCGCGTCGGGACGTCGAAGTAGAGCATCACGTTCCGGAGAAAGATCACGTCGCACGGCGGAAGCATCGGCCACGGCCCGTTGAGATTGAGGTGGCGAAACTCGACGAGCCGTCGGCAATCCTGCGCGATGCTCCACTTCCCCTGGAGCGGGCGGAAGTACTTCCGGAGGAGATCGGGCGGCATGCCGCGATTGGTCTCCAGGTCGCTGAACATGCCCTCGCGGGCGCGGGCCAACACCGGCTCCGAGATGTCCGTGGCGATGATCCGGATCCGCCACGTCGCCACGAGATCGGGGAACCGCTCATTGAGGAGGATCGCGATGCTGTACGGCTCCTGTCCGGTCGATGAGGCAGCCGACCAGATCACGAGTTGCTTGTGGGCTGAACGCCTCGGGATCATCTCCGTGATCAGCCCCTGCAGCGTCTCAAACGGGCTCTTGTCGCGGAAGAACGACGTCTCGTGCGTCATCATCGCATTGAGCACGTCCTGCTCGAGCGCCTTGTCGCCCGACTTGCGGATCCGATCGACGAGCGTATCGAGGCCGGGAATGGCCCGCTGCCGCACGATCGGCGTCAATCGGGCGACGACGAGATACTGCTTGGAATCGTCGATCACGACGCCCGTGCGCCGCCGCAGGAGATCCCGGAGGAACGCGAACTGTTCGGGGCTGACCTTCATCGGCTGCGCCGCGCGACCCGCAGGGCGACCTCGGGGCCGATCCGTGCCACGGGCAGCACCGCGTCGGCGAGCCCGGCCCGCACGACCTCCCCCGGCATGCCCCACACGACGCTCGAGAACTCGTCCTGGGCGATCACGGCGCCTCCGGCCTCGACGATGGCCCGCGCGCCGGCCAGGCCGTCGCGGCCCATGCCGGTGAGCACGACGCCGAGCACGCCCCCACCCCACGCGGCCGCCGCCGTGCGGAAGAGCACGTCCGCGGCCGGGCGGCAGGAATTCTCCGGGGGGTCGTCGGTGAGCCGCACGCGGGCCGCATCCCCGTCCCCCGCCACCGCGAGATGCCGGCCGCCCGGTGCAAGGAGGATGTCGGTCCGACCGATCGGGCCTGCATCCACCGCCTCGCGGACCTGCCGTCCGCAGATTCGCGACAGCCGCTCGGCGAGCTGGGCGGTGAAGAAGGCCGGCATGTGCTGCACGATCAAGACCGGCACGCCCAGGTCGGCGGCGAGCGGCGGCAACACCTCCGCGAGCGCCGTCGGCCCGCCGGTGCTCACGGCGATCACCACGGCCCGGACCGGGCCGCCCGCGCCGGGTGTTGGTCGGCGCCCCTGCGGCACGACCGCCGCAGACCGATCGAGAGGCCGGCCCCGCGGCACGAGCGACTTGATCTTGGCCACCAGTTCCGCCCGGATCACGCCGGTGACCGCGTCGGCATCGAGGCCGGCGGGTTTCGCGGCATAGTCGTTGGCGCCGGCGAGCAGGGCGTCGAGCGTGGCTTTCGCGCCGCGCTCCGTCAGGCTCGAGAACATGATCACCGGGAGCTTGGGCTGCAGGCGGCGGATCTCGCGGAGGGCCGCGATGCCGTCGAGCACGGGCATCTCGACGTCGAGGAGCACGATGTCGGGCGGCGCGGCGGCCACCATCTCGACGGCCATCCGACCATTGACCGCGGCACCCGCGATGACGAGGTCGGGATCGGCCGAGAGCGTCGCCGAGAGCAGGCCGCGAATCGTCGCGGAGTCATCCACGAGGAGCACGCGGATCGGGCCGCGATCCGCAGCGGCACTCACCTCCGCCGCACTGCACACGCCGAGCCCCACGAGTTTTCGGGCGAGCGCATCGGGCGTGAAGGGCTTGCTCACGAAGTCGTCGGCGCCTGCAGCGATCGCCGTCTCGATCCGGCCACGGTCACTCTCGGTCGAGATCATCAGGAGCTTGAGATCGCGGTGCCGGGGATGGCTGCGGAGCCGGCGCACGAGTTCGATGCCGTCCATGACCGGCATGTGCCAGTTGACCGTCACGAGGTCGGGCCGCGGCCCGGCCGTGAGCCGCTCGATCGCCTCCGCACCGTTGGACGCCTCGTCACAGTCGAACCGCAGGTCGCGGAGCGTGCGCGCCACGATCGAGCGGCTCGGCTTCGAGTCGTCGACGACCAGCGCTCTCACGTTGCATTCCCCCCTCTATGGGCCGGCTCGGGGGCGGCAAACGTTTCGTCGCGTGGGCCGCGGCGGCCCAAGGCTCCTCAAGCGTTCGCCGACCCCTCGCCTACCGTTTGTATTCCTCGACGAGTCGCTGGAGCGCCTGGGCCATGCGGGCGAGTTCCTGCGAGGACAGTTGCGTGTTGGAGGCGCCTTCGGCCGTGCTCTGGGCCGCCTGCGCCACCTGGACGATGTTCTCCGCGATCTCGGTCGAGCCGGTGGTGGCCTCGACGATGTTGCGGCTGATCTCGCTCGTCGTCACCGACTGCTCCTCGACCGCGGCGGCGATCTTCGTCTGCAGGTCGTCGATGCGCTCGATCACCGCGCCGATCTCGCCGATCGCGGCCACGGCCCGGCGGGTGTCGGACTGCATCGCCTCGATCTTGCCGCCGATCTCCTCGGTGGCCTTGGCCGTCTCGCGGGCCAGTTCCTTGACCTCGTTGGCGACGACCGCGAAGCCCTTGCCCGCCTCGCCGGCCCGCGCGGCCTCGATCGTGGCGTTGAGGGCGAGGAGGTTCGTCTGCTCGGCGATCGACGTGATCACCTTCACCACCTTGCCGATGTCGGTGCTCGAGTGGCCGAGCGCGTTCATGGTCGCCGAGGTCGTGCCGGCCATCTCCACCGCCTGGCGGGCGGTCGAGGCGGCGGCCTGCGCATTCTTCGCGATCTCGTGGATGCTCGTCACGAGGTTGTCGATCGAGCCCGATACGATGCGGGCGTTGCCGCTGACCTGTTCGGCCGCGGCGGAGACGAGATTCGCCTGCGCCGTGGTCTCCTCGGCCGCCGCGCTCATCTGCTGACTGACGCTCGTGAGCTCCTCCGACGAGCTCGCGAGCGCGTGGGTGTTGTCCACGATCCCCGACACGAGCGCCGCCTGCCGACGGGCCTCGCTCGTGAGCCGTCGCGCGATGGCGGCCGACACCCCGAGCACGCCGAGGGCCGTCACGCCGAAGATCCCCTGTGCGAAGGCCCGCAGCCGCCGGATCGGGGCGAACACCTCGGCCTCGTCGATCTCCGACACGAGCGCCCAGCGGACGCCGCCGGTGCCGGCGGCGTCTCCCCGGTGGATCGTGACCGGGGTCCACGACGAGAGCACCCGCGTGCCGCGGTAGTCGGTGGTGACCGCGGTGCCGGCCCTGCCCTCGTCGAGCGCCGACCGCACGGGGAGCGTATCGACCTTGATCGTGGGGTCGATGACCGTCGATTCGACGCCCAGCTCCGAGGCGAACCGCGAATTGGAGCGGAACAGGCGGTCGGGACCAACGGCGTAGGTCTCTCCCGTGGCGCCCATGCCCGTCGTCTCGCCGATGATCGCGTCGGCGCGGTCGATGGCGAGCTGAAACGCGATCACGCCCACGAGTTCGCGCCCGTCGTACACCGGCGCCGCGATGAAACTCGCCGGGGCCATGCACGAGGGCACGTACCGGGCGAACTGGCCGTAGGCGACGGCGTCGCGGCGGCCGGTGGCGGCGGCCTCCAGGCAGGCCTTCGCGAGGTTCGACGCCGCGAGCGGCCCGCTCCGCAGCGGGGCGGCGAAGTCGATCTCCTTGAACACCGAGTAGACGATGGTTCCGGACGTCGTATCGACGAGAAACACGTCGGCAAGCCCATACCGCTCGAGCATGCCGCGAAAAATCGGGTGGAAGGCGGCGTGCGCCTTCGTATACGCGGAATCGTCGTCGGCCGCGTCGAGCAGGTGCTTCGAGCCGATCGGGTTGGGATTCCGGCGGAGGTAGCGATCTTGAAGCACCACGGCGGGATCGGCGAGGGCGTCGGCGAACGGCCGCGCGTCGATCTCCTCCTTGCGGCGGCTCCGGAACTCCGCGGCGAAGTCGCCGGTGTAGAAGCCCTCGACATCACGGCGGAGGCCGGCGATCGCCTTGGTGTCGAGCCCGTCGGCAGCCTGCACGAACGCGGCCCGGAACTGCCTGATGGCGTCGGCCGTCATCCGGTCGGCCGCCGCCACGCGGAGCTGGTTCTGCTGCGATTCAAAGTACCGCTCGACCGCTTTCGCCGTGATCGTGCGCACGACCTCGAGCTGGTTGA
>JBBAVM010000099.1:0-7395 GCA_040397685.1 Pirellulales bacterium | reverse complement strand
AAGTACCGCTCGACCGCTTTCGCCGTGATCGTGCGCACGACCTCGAGCTGGTTGAAGGCCTGCGTCTCGAGCGTCTTCGACGACGAGGAGTACATCGCCAGGCCCGTGAGCGCCAGCGGGATCAGCGACACGGCCAGGAGCGAGAGCAGAAGCCGGTTGCCGAGCAGCGACATCCAGCCGGACAGGGGGGAGGATTTCGGGGCCGCACTATCCGCCATGGGAGTCTCCATGCCTGACGAGGGGGGATGTCCGTTGTTTGTGGAGCGCCTGCACGACCCGCTCCGGATCGACGAGGTGGACGAGCCGGTGGGTGTCGGCGAAGACGCCCGTCACGGCGTCGGCCGCCGGCCCGCCGACCGGCTTCACGGGATGTTCGATCCGTTCTCCGGGAATGCTCTGCACGTCGAGCACCTCGTCCACGAGCAGGCTGTACCAGTCTTCCGCGAGGCGGATCACGAGGTGGGTGGGGGCGGCGTCCGGGTCGCGGTCGGGCAGGCCGAGCGGCCGCCGCATGTCGATGACGGGCACGATCCTCCCGCGCAGGTGGAGCAGGCCAAGAATCGCCGCGGGGGCCAACGGCACCGGCGCGATCGCGGCGCCCGAAAGCACCTCCGCCACGCCGGCGGATTCCACGGCGAAGCAGTGTTCGCCAACGCGGAACGCACATACCTCCACGGCCTCGGGGTCGTTCAGCATGGGAGATCCCGGGCGAGGTCGAGAATCTCCGTCGCCACACCCCCGAGCGCGAGCGCTCCGCACACGCCACTGGTCGCGAGGGCTGGCTGGAGCGACGACTCGGCCGCCACGACGTCGAGAATCTGTCGGACGGCGATGCCGATGGGCCCGTCCGGGCGGCCACAGACCACGAGGCTCATCCGGTCTCCGGGCGAAGCGGCCGGATCACCGAGCAGCTCGTCGGCATCGACGACGCGGGTGAAGGCTCCGCCGCGCCGGATGACCCGGCGATCCCCGAGCGACTGCAGATCGGCGACGGACACGTTCTCGAGGTGGATGATGCGTTCGAGCGGCAGGGCGATGCGGCGACCGTGGCCGGTACGGCAGACGAGGTACCGATCGCCCGTCTCGGTGACGACGTCGGCCTCCCGGTCGGCCTCGCGGACGGGCGGCAGGTCGGCCGCCCGCAGCATCCCGCGGAGGTCCAGAATGAGCACCACGCCCCCGTCGCCGAGCACGGTGGCTCCCGCATAGAGGCCGATCTGGGCGAGCAGTCCGCCGATCGGCTTCACGACGACCGTCGAGAGGCTGGCCGCCTCCCCGATCCCGCCGCCAGTGCCCCTCGCGGCTGACTCGTCACCGTCGTGAGCGTGCCGCGCGTGCCGGACGCCGTCGATCACGATGCCAAACTCACGATCGTCCACCCGCACGAGCACCACGGTGCCCTCGTCGCGGCAGGCGGTCCGCTCGCGCAGACCGAGAAACTCGTCGAGGAACACGACCGGCAGAAGCCGCCCCCGGAGCCGGACCACCGGCCCTCCGTCGAGGCCCTCGATCCGCGGCCCGGCCCGGTCCCCTTCCTGATCGGCCCCGGACGTGAGGGGCACCAATTCGCGGACGGCGGCCTGCGGGATCGCCAGCCGCTCGCTACCGGACCGCACGATGAGGGCCGGCATGATCGCGAGCGTGAGCGGCACCCGGACCCGTACGGTCGTGCCGCACCCGGGCCGGCTGTGGATGTCCACCGTGCCGCCGATCGCCTCGATGTTGGTCTTCACCACGTCCATGCCGACGCCGCGGCCGGAGACGCTCGTGACCGTCGCCGCGGTCGAGAATCCAGGCTCGAAGATGAACTGCAGGATCCGCTCGTCGGGGAGCAACGCCGCCGCCTCGGCCGACACCAGCCCCTTCGCGATCGCCTTGTCGCGCACGACGGCCACCGGGATCCCGCCGCCATCGTCCTCGACTTGAATCGTGACCTGCCCGCTCTCGTTGAACGCCCGGAGGGCGAGGGTGCCGGCCCGGGGCTTGCCCCGGGCGATCCGGACGTCGGGCGGCTCGATGCCGTGGTCGATCGCGTTGCGCACGAGGTGTGTCAACGGATCGCGGATGCTCTCGACGAGCGTGCGATCGAGTTCGGTGTCGCCGCCGTCGATCGTGAGCTGCACCTCCTTGCCGCAGGCCACGGCCAGGTCGCGCACCGTGCGCGGAAACTTGTTGAACACATGCTCGATCGGCTGGAGCCGGGTCTTCACCGCCGTCTCCTGCAGCGCATTGGTCACCGCATGGATTCGGTGGACTGCCGCGAGCATCGCGGGATCATCGGTGGCCACGCTCCGCAGTTCATTGCGGGCGAGCACGAGTTCGCCCACGAGGTCGAGGATCGAGCCGACGAGGCCGACATCGACGCGGATCGAGCTCTCGCCACCGCCCCGCTCCACCGCGGCCGGCTTCTCCGCCGGGGTGGCGTCGGTCGTCGCTGCCATCGCGGCCGGCACGGGCGCGGGCGGCGGCTGGACTTCGGCCGGTGCCGGGGCTCGCACGGGTGCCGCGTCGCCGGGCGGGCTGGCCGGGACCGCCGGCACAGCGGAGGCCTCTCCTGCAGCGACAGCCGTGAGCCGCTGGGCGAGATCACGGAAGTCGTGATCTCCCTCCGAGCCCGTGGCCTCGATCGTCCGGAGGATCGCCCGCACGGCATCGACCATCGAGTAGAGCGGCCCGGTCACGCGGTCGTCGAGCGTGAGCTTGCCGTCGCGGAGCCGTCCGAGGAGGTGCTCGCCGCTGTGCGTCAGAGCACCGAGTTTCGAGAACCCGAAGAATCCGCTGTTGCCCTTGATCGTGTGGACGGTGCGAAAAATGCTCGCCAGCCGTTCCTCGTCGCCCGGAGCCTGCTCCAGGGCGATCAAGTCGCGGTCGAGCTGGTCGAGATTCTCAGCCGACTCGACCAGGAATTCCTGGATGAACTCCTCGTTGTGATTCGCTCCGACCACGGCCGCGGCTCCTTCCGGCAAGCATACTCCACGGATTCGGCACGGGCCGCATACCCTGCCCCCCCTGCCCCGGCCGGGGAAAAGTCGCGTTTCGACGCTCCTCCCAGGAGGCGATAGCGCTTAAAATGCCCGCACCTCATCGCCACGGAGCATCGTATGTCTGGCATGTCCGGATTGAGCCTTCGCGTCCATTCGGCCCTCGCATCCGCCACCGGCGTCATGGTCGCCGTGGCATCCTGTCTCCTTTCCGGTGGCTGCGCCCCCACGGCCGCCCCGCCCCGCACGACCGTCGTCGAAGTCGAGTCGATCGAGCCGGCAACCACCCGCGAACCTGTCAAGGCGACAACCACCAGCGAGCCGGCGAAGGCCGCGACCGGCCGCGAGCCGGTCCGTCTCGGCGATCCGTCCCTCACCGCCGGCGTGCCGGGATCCGGCCCGATCACACTCGCCGAAATCGATGCGTGGCTCGCCGACCCGCGGAACGCCGTCGAACTCGACCCCGTCCTGCCGCTCGGCCTGTCGCAGGGCGCGGCGCAGATCACCGGCCTCGCGGAGAACCCGCTCACCCGGGCCAAGATCGAACTCGGCCGGCAGCTCTATTTCGACAAGCGGCTCTCGGCCGATGCGACGGTCAGCTGTGCCAGCTGCCACGATCCGTCGATGGGCTATTCCGCGCACACGAAGACCGGCGTCGGCATCCGCGGCCAGCTCGGCGGCCGCAACTCGCCGGTCTCGTTCAACCGCATCCTCTCGGGCAAGCAGTTCTGGGACGGCCGCGTCGATTCGCTCGAGGCCCAGGCGATCGGGCCGATCCAAAATCCGATCGAGATGGGCTTCACGCACGAAGGCGTCGTCAAGCGGCTCGGCGAGATCCCCGTTTACAAAAAGCAGTTCGAAAAGATCTTCGGCGAGGTGACGATCGAGCGGGTCGGCCAGGCGATCGCCGCCTTCGAGCGGTCGATCGTCACGGAGCCGTCGCCCTACGACTACCACGAGCAGTTCCTGCCCTTCACGCGGATGGACGAGGAGGACATCGCCGACGATCCGGATCTCGCGAAGCGGTACGCCGAGGCGAAGGCCGCCGTTGAGGCCCATCCGCTGTCGGAGTCGGCCAAGCGGGGACGCGAGATCTTCTTCACCGAGAAGGGCAACTGCACCGCCTGCCACGTGGGAGCCAATCTGGCTGACGAGCAGTACCACAACATCGGCATCGGCATGACCGCGGAGCAGCCCGACATGGGGCGGTTCACCGTGACGAAGAACGAGAAGGACACAGGGGCCTTCAAGACGCCGACGGTCCGCAACGTGGCCCTCACCGCCCCGTACATGCATGACGGCTCGATCGCCACGCTCGAGGAGGTGGTGGAGTGGTACGACAAGGGCGGCCACGCCAACCCGCACCTGAGCGACAAGATCCGGCCGCTCAAGCTCTCGGCGCAGGACAAGGCCGACCTCGTGGCGTTCATGCAGGCCTGCACGAGCCCCACCTCGCCGGTGCAGGCCGACCGGCTGCCGGCGGAGCAGTGAGCGGTCAGGGCACAGATCGGGCGGGCTGGCTTCCGCTGGCGGAGGCGGTGCGGCCGCTGTACGCCGGCGTCGATCTTGGCGGCACGAACATCAAGGCCGTTCTCGTGGACGACCTCGGTCGCACGCTCGCCTTCCACACCGAGCCGACCCACGTGGCACGGGGGCCGGAGGACGCCGCGGCGCGGATGGGCGCAGCGGTCCACACGCTCGCCGGCCTGGCCGGCGTCGCGATCGACGACGTGGCCCGCGTGGGCCTCGGCACGCCCGGCCCGCAGGACCTCGCCACCGGCGTGATCCTCCGCGCCGGCAACCTGCCCGGCTGGGATGACTTCCCGATTCGCGACCGGGTCGCCCTCCACGCCGGCCGCGACGTGACGTTTGCGAACGACGCCAACGCCGCGGCCTACGGCGAATTCTGGGTCGGCTCCGCAAAGCAGTATTCGAGCCTCGTGATGCTCACGCTCGGCACGGGCGTCGGCGGCGGGATCATCATCGGCGACACGAACGTGGAGGGCGCCCACAGCCACGGCTCCGAATGCGGCCACATCATCGTCGATACGTCGCCGGCGGCCCGCTCCTGCCCGTTCGGCCATCGGGGCGACCTCGAGGCCTACTGCAGCGCGACGGCACTGGTGGCGCGGGCCCGCGAGGCCCTCGCCGGCCGCAGCGACGGCCCGCTCGCCGAACGCGTGGCCCGCGGGGAAACGCTCACCCCGATCCTCGTGTCGGACGCGGCGGCCGGGGGCGATCCGCTTGCCCGTGACCTGATCCTCGACACCGCCCGCTGGCTCGGGATCGGGATCGTGACGCTCATGCACACCATCGACCCGGAGGCCGTGGTGATCGGCGGCGCGATGACCTTCGGCGGCGAGGAGGCCCCCGTCGGCAGGCTGTTCCTCGACGCGGTCCGCGCCGAGGTCCGGGCCCGCGCCTTCCCGGTGCTCGCCGAGAAGACGATCATCCGCTACGCGAGCCTCGGCGGCGACGCCGGCTCCATCGGCGCCGCCGGCCTCGCCCGCCTGGCTCACCGGGCGCACTCATAGGGCACGCTGCTGAGTATCGCAGTGCGCCCAAGCCGGCTTCGGGGGAGCGGCAAAAGTCTCCTCACTCAGGCCGCGGCGGCCATCGTTCGGGAAGCGTTCGCCGACTCCCCCAAAGCCTCCCATTTCGAGGGAGGAGGCTCGGGGTTGCCCCTGCCGTTGAGACGGCGTATGTGACCAGCGCAGCCATGGATGGCGCAGCGCAGGCACATCCGAGTGAGCCGAAGCCTGGAGGGCGAAGGCGAACGTCCGGCGAGACGGTACGGGGTAACCCCGAGCCGGCGCGCATCAGGAAAGCAGTGACAGGCTGAAGCCCGTCCTACGAGGCGATTCAAGCGGCTACAATCATCGCATGGCCATCGACTGCAAGCACATCCGCAACTTCTCCATCATCGCCCACATCGACCACGGCAAGAGCACGCTCGCCGACCGGCTGCTCGAGTTCACCGGCACCGTCGAGAAGCGGCAGCTCAAGGAGCAGATGCTCGACGACATGGAGCTCGAGCGGCAGCGCGGGATCACGATCAAGGCCCGGGCGGTGCGGATGGCCTACCGCCACAAAGGCGAGGTCTACGAGCTGAACCTCATCGACACGCCCGGCCACGTCGATTTCCACTACGAAGTCTCCCGGAGCCTGGCCTGCTGCGAAGGCGCGGTGCTCCTCGTCGATGCGTTCCAGGGGGTCGAGGCCCAGACCGTCGCCAACGCCTACGCCGCGATCAACCAGGACCTGGCGATCGTGCCGGTGATCAACAAGATCGACCTCACGCACGCCCGGGTGGACGAGGTGCTCGTCGAGATGGAGCAGAGCCTCGCGATCGATCCGACCGAGGTGATCAAGGCGAGCGCCAAGGCGGGGATCGGGATCGAGGACCTGCTCACGGCGATCGTCGAGCGGGTGCCGCCGCCACAGGGGGATCCCCAGGCGACCCTGCGGGCGATGATCTTCGACAGCCACTACGACAGCTACCGCGGTGCCATCACCTACGTGCGGCTCATCGATGGGTCGATCAAGAAGGGGCAGAAGATCCGCTTCCTCGAGACCGGCACGACGCACGACGTGATCGAACTCGGCCAGTTCGTACCCCAGCGGCGGGCCTGCGACGAGCTCGTCGCGGGGCAGGTCGGCTACTTGGTGTGCAACATCAAGGACGTGAAGCAGGTCCACATCGGCGACACCGTGACGATCCCCGGCGACGACGCAGCCGCGCCGCTTCCCGGCTACAAGCCGCCGCAGCGGATGGTCTACTGCGGGCTCTATCCGAGCGAGGGGGAGAACTTCGAGGAGTTGCGCGACGCGCTCGAGAAGCTCGCGATCAACGATCCCTCGTTCGAGTACGCCCCGGAATCGAGCGAGGCGCTCGGGTTCGGCTTCCGCTGCGGGTTCCTCGGCCTCCTCCACATGGAGATCATCCAGCAGCGGCTTGAGCAGGAGGCCGATCTCGATCTCGTGCAGACCGCGCCCAACGTCACGTACCAGATCCTGAAAACCGACGGCGAGACGGTCGAGATCACGAACCCGCAGGACGTGCCCGACACCGGCCAGATCGAGGAGTTTCGCCAGCCGATCGTGCGCACGAATTTCCTCGTGCCGGTGGAATACATCGGCCCGATCATGCAGCTCTGCACCGACCGGCGCGGCACATATCTGAAGACCGAGTATCTCTCGCCGACGCGGGCGATGCTGTCGTTCGACCTGCCGCTGGCCGAGGTGATCTACGACCTCCACGACAAGCTCAAGAGCGTGACGCGCGGCTACGGCACGATGGACTACGAGCTCGTCGGCTACTTTCCGGCCGACCTCGTGCGGCTCGACATCCTCGTCGGCGGCAAGAAGGTGGACGCCCTCTCGATCATCTGCGACCGCCGCGACTCCGACCGCC
>JBBAVM010000098.1:0-12087 GCA_040397685.1 Pirellulales bacterium | reverse complement strand
AGCACGTGCCGCATGTTCCATTCCTGGGCCATGCGGACGAGCGTCGGATAGATCACGCTCTCGCCGTGCGGATGGTAATTGCCGCTGGTGTCGCCCGAGATCTTGGCGCACTTTACGCGGGCGGCGCCCGGCGAGAGGTTGAGGTCGTTCATGGCGACGAGAATTCGCCGCTGCGACGGCTTGAGTCCGTCGCGCACGTCGGGCAGCGCCCGGCTGACGATCACGCTCATCGCGTACGTCAGGTAGCTGTCCTTGAGTTCCTGCTCGATCGGCAACTCGATGAGCCGGCCACCGGAAATGTCCCGCAGCGTGCCGTCGCCCCCGGTCGCGCCGTCCCCCGGCGTTCCCTCACCTGCCACGTTGTCGTCGTCTGCCAAGGGGCACTCCTCCCGGTCGTTCCCTGAGTCGCTCCGTCCCTGAAATCTGACCGCGGGGACCGCTTGAACATACCCGTCTGCCGGCAGCGGTCAACCGGCCTGAACCCCGTGAAAATCAACGACTTCGGGCGGCGCGGAACGCCTTGACCGCCGGCGGCAGCCCCCCTAGTCTCCCGCCCCGTTTCCCGGGCGTTTCCGGGGCCGCCATTCGCGGCCCGCCGCCCCCGCCAACGAGGCCCACGAGCGTGATCCCTTCCCGCTTCCACGCGCCGCTCATCGCCGCCGCGGCCACCTGCACGCTGCTGGTGAATCTCGGCGGTCCGGCGCTCTGGGACGACGACGAGCCGAAGAACGCGGCCTGCTCGCTCGCGATGCTCGATTCCGGCAACTGGCTCGTACCGACGTTCAACGGCCGGCTCCGCGTGGAGAAGCCGCCGCTGGTCAACTGGGTGCAGATGGCGGGGTTCGCCCTGTGTGGCCGCAACGAAACCGGCGCCCGCGTGGGCTCCGCGCTTCTGACCCTCGCCACCTGCCTCCTCACGTGGCGGATCGGCTGCCGCCTCTTCGACGCCGGGACCGGGCTGGTGGCCGGGTTCGTGATGGCCACCTGCCTCTGGACCGCGGTCGGCGGCCGCGCCGCCACGCCCGACGCCCCGCTCGCGTTCTGCACGACGCTCGCGCTCTGGCTCTTCGTCCGGACCGCGGGGCCGAACGGCCTCACGCCCGTCGCGGCCGCGGCGGTGGGCGCAGCCTGCGGCCTCGCGTCGCTGACCAAGGGCCCGGTGGGGCTGGCGCTGCCGGTCGCCGCCTTCGTGCTGTTCGCAGGCTGGCGGGCGCTCACCGGCGATGTCCGCTCGTGGCGGGCTGCCCTCTGCGATCTGCGGCTGCCCGTGATCCTCGCCGCGGCATGCGCCGTCGCGCTGCCGTGGTACGCCGCGATCGGCGCGGCGACGGGCGGAGAGTGGCTGCGGGGCTTCTTCCTCGTCCACAACGTCGGCCGGTTCGCGGCCCCGATGGAAGGCCACTCCGGATCGATCCTCTACTACCCGGGCGTGATCGCCGTCGGCCTCTTTCCCTGGTCGATCGTGCTCCTGGCGATGATCGTGCATGCGGTCGGGCTCCTGCGCAGACGGCCTACCGAGCCGCGCCGGCACGGCGTCGCCCTTCTCGCCTGCTGGTGCCTGGCGTGGATCGGGGCCTTCACGTGCTCCGGCACGAAACTTCCGGGCTATGTCTGGCCGGCCTACCCCGCGCTCGCCGTCTGCACGGCGGTGTTCCTCACCGACTGGGCCCGGGGCGCTGCGCTTTTCGGCTCCGCCGGCCACGAACCCGGACGCGCGTGGATGGCCTGGCTCAGCCGCTCCGTGATGCGCATCGCGTGGGGCTGGCTCGCCGTGGGCGGCGCGGCGCTCGCCATCGGCCTCCCGATCGGCGCGGCGTTCGCATCCCCCGGTGACGAATGGCTCGGCCTCGTGGGCCTCGTCCCGATCGCCGCGGCCGTGGCCGCGTGGCGCGCCGACATCGCCGACCGGCGCCACGGGGCACTCGCCGTGCTCGCCGGCGCGGCGTGTCTCCTCGTGACGCTCTTGGCCGCGCTGGCCACGCACCGATTCAGCCACGCTCAGGGCATGCGCGAGCGCGTCGCCGCAGTGGTCGCCACCGGGCCAGGACCGTGGGCCTGCTTCTGGAACGTGCCGCCGAGCGTCGTGTTCTACGCCGACACGACCGTCGCCAAGCTCGACACCCCCGCCGAGGTCGCCCGCCATCTCAACGGCCATCCACGTGCCCGGATCGTGATCGACAGCCGCCACGAGCCGCTCGTCCGTCCGGCGCTGCCGGCCGGCTGCACGGTGCTCGCCCGGATCCCCACGTTCGACGACCGCCACTACCTCATCGTCGGCCCGCCGACGGCCACGGGCTCGCTCGCGGCCGCGCCATGACCACCACACACCATCCCCCTTCCACCCGCCGGGAACTTCCGATGCCGCTCCGCCATCCGCTCGCGCTCGTCCTCGTCGCCACCGTCGCGACGCTGGCCATCGGCTTCTGGCCGACGCCGTTCTGGGACGAGGATGAACCGCGATTCGCCGCCATCGCCCGCACGATGCTCGACACGGGCGACTGGGTCGTGCCGCTCTACAACGGCACGCTCGCCGTGGACAAGCCGGTGCTCATGCACTGGTGCATGGCCGCCTGCTTCGCCCTCTTCGGCACCTCGGAGGTCGCGGCCCGGCTGCCGTCGGCGCTCGCGACGGTACTCGCGGCACTCGCCCTGCTCCGCGCCGGCACGCGCTGGTTCAGCCCGCTCGCAGGGGTGCTCGCGGCCCTCGCCTACGTCGGCTGCCTGCTCGTCGCCGTCGAGTCGCATGCGGCCACGCCCGACGCCATCCTCACCGCGCTCACGACCTGGGTCACCGTGCTGATCGCCGAGGGTCTCCTCGAGGGCATGGGCTCGGGAGCGGCAAAAGTCTCCTCGCTGGGCCGCAGCGGCCCCACGCTCGTCGAGCGTTCGCCGACCCCCTCGCCTTCCCGGTCGGGGGCGGCCGGCCGCCGGGTCGATCTCGGCCGGACGCTGCTCGCCGGGGGATTCATGGGGCTGGCCGTGCTCTGCAAGGGGCCGATCGGATTCGTGGGGCCGCTCGCCGTCGTGCTTCCCTGGGCCTGGCTCCTCGAACTCAGGGCCAGACTCGACCGCGGCAGCATCCCCGAGCGCAACGTGGGCGGCCTGATGTGGACCGGATGCCTCGCGGCCTGGGCCACGCTCGGACGCACGCGGATCGTCGCGCTCACGCTGGCCATGCTCGTCGTCGCGGCACCCTGGTACCTGGCCGTGGGCCTGCGCACCGGTGGCGAATGGCCCGCCGGCTTCTTCCTCATCCACAACGTCGGCCGGTTCGCCGCACCGATGGAGAAGCATGGCGGAAGCGTTCTGTATCATCCGCTCGGGCTGCTCGTCGGCTTCTATCCGTGGTCGTGCTTCCTGCCGCTGGCCGTCGTGGTCGCGGGATGGCGACTCTGGAAGCGGATCGATCCGCCACGCACCGCAGCCGCCGTCGCCCTCGTGCTGCTGTGGATGGCCGTCTGGGTCGGCGGCTTCTCGGCCGCCGCCACGAAACTCCCCAACTACATCATGCCGGCCTACCCGGCCGCGGCGCTCGTCGTGGCCGCGTTCGCGGCCGACGCCGCGGGCCGCGCCCGCTGGCCGCACCCCGGCTGGCTCGCCTCCGGCCTCGGCTGGCTCGCGTTCGGCGGGGTCGCCACGGGAGCCGCCGTGGTCGCGGCTTCCTTCCTCGGTCTCACGGGCGGCGCCCCTGCGGCGATCATCGGGAGCGTGCCGATCGCCGGCGCGATCGCCTGCCTGCTCACGGCCCGCCGGAGCCGGCTCGAACCGGTCTTCATCTTCGCGGCCACGGGCCTCGTGTTCACGGCGCTCGCCGTCGGGCCGGCGGCCGGCTGGCTGGCCCGCGCCAACGCGCTGCCGCACCTCGTGCGCGAGGCCCATGCCCACGCCGGCGGCCACGCGCGGCTCGGAGCGTTCGGCCGCAACACGCCCAACATCGTCTTCTACGCCGACGGCCTCGTGGCCGAATGGCAGCCCGAGACTCCGGAGGCGGCGAGCGCGTTCCTCGCCACGGGTCCGGACGCCGTCGTGATCATGCCCGAGCCACAGTACGCCAAACTCGCAGCATCCCTACCCCCCGGATGCGGCGTGGTCGGCCGGGCCCGGCCGCTGTTTTTCAAGCACGATTATCTGCTCGTCGGCACGACGTCCACGACGCCCGACCGCAGCGCCTCCGCAGGGAGCCTGACCCGATGACGCCCGACCACGTCCTGCCCCTCTCCCACGGAAGCCCGCGAACCACCGCCGACCGCCCCGCGGGCGGCATGATCTCCGTCGTGATCCCCTGCCACAACGAGGAAGCCGTCGTGGCGACGACGCACGAGCGGCTCGTGCGGATCCTGCCCGAGACGGGCATGACGTTCGAAATCATCTATGTGGACGACGGCAGCCGCGACACGACGCTCGCCCGCCTCGAGGCGATCGCGGCCCGCGACGGTCGGGCGCGCGTGATCGAGTTGTCGCGCAACTTCGGCCAGCAGGCCGCGATGTCGGCCGGGCTCGACGCCGCGCGTGGCGACGCGGTGGTGATCATCGACGCCGACCTGCAGGATCCACCCGAGGTGATTCCGGAGATGGTGGCCCGCTGGCGGCAGGGCGTGGACGTCGCCTACGGCCGCCGCCGCTCCCGCGAGGGCGAGACGGCGTTCAAACTCGTCACGGCGAGCCTGTTCCACCGCTTCTTCGCGAGCCTCATGCCCTACCCCGTGCCGGTCGATACCGGGGATTTCAAACTGCTCGACCGCGCGGTCGTCGAGGCCGTGCGGGCCCTGCCGGAGAAACGCCGGTATCTCCGCAGCCTGGTGCCGTGGGCAGGGTTCCGCCACGAAGCGGTGCTCTACGATCGTCACGCCCGGGCCGCCGGGGAAACGAAATACTCGGCCCGGCGGCTCCTCGGCCTCGCCGCCGACGCGGTCGTGATCTCCTCCGACAAGCCCGTGCGGCTCACGTGGGCCTGCACCGCGTTGCTCGCCGTCGTCGGGTGCGGCGCGGGCATCGCCACGCTGGCCGGCTCGGACGGGGCCGGCTCCGGCGTCTCGCTCGCGGCGGTGACATGCGTCGCCTGCCTCGTCGGCGCCGTGCAGACCGCCGCCGTGGCGATCGTGGGCGAGTACGTGGTCCGCACCTACCGCGAGGCCCAGGGACGCCCCACGTGGGTCGTCCGCCGCGCGCTCAACGACCCCTCCACCCGCCACGCCCTCCCCGCCGACTCCGCCCGCGCGGCGTAGGACAGGCTTCAGCCTGTCGCGCCCGCTTTGCCCAATCCGGCTCGTGGCTGCCCAGCCCCTCCTTGATCCAACGGAAGCCCGACGCGCAAGCGAGGGAATCGTCCTTCTCCCTCGCTTGCGCGTCGGGCTTGCGTATCGGGAGGCGAGGGGTTGCCCCTACCATCGAGCCGGCTTTGCCGACAAGCGGAGCCATGGATGGCGCAGCGTAGTCGGCAGGAGTGAACGCAGCCCGGAGGGCGCAGTGAACGTCCGGCGAAATGGTACGGGGCAACCCCTCGCCGGCGCTACTTCGCGAGCGCCGCCTCGACGGCGCCCTTGAGTTCGGCGTCATCGGGGCCGACGCCGCTCTTGTAGCGGCCGACGATCGTGCCATCGCGGCCGATGAGGAACTTCTCGAAGTTCCACTTCACGTCGCCCGGCGGATTCGCCTGCTCGGTGAGCGACTTGTAGAGCGGGGCGATGCCCGGGCCCTTGACGACGATCTTCGAGAACATCGGAAACGTCACGCCGTACTTCGCGGAGCAGAACTGCGCGATCTCCGCGTCGCTGCCGGGCTCCTGGGCGCCGAACTCGTTGGCGGGAAAGCCGAGCACGACGAGCCCCTTGTCCTTGTAGGTGTCATAGAGCTTCTGCAGGCCGGCGTATTGCGGCGTGTAGCCACAGCGGCTGGCAACGTTCACGATCAACACCACCTTGCCCTTGTACTGGCTGAGGTCGGCCGCCGATCCATCGATCTTCTTGACCTCGCCGGACAGGGGCGAAGCCGACTCGCCGCGGGCGCTCGTCGCGGCCGCGAGCACGAGGAACGAGCAGCAGACGGAAAGGACGCAGAACTTCCCGAGCGAGATGATTTCCATGGGCATGGGTCGGCTCCCGGAGGTGAACGGTCGTTGCGACATTAAAGGCGGGAGGCTCGGGCTGTCAAAAAAAGCCGGCGCAGCTTCAGCGCAGGAGCAGAAAGGCCGCCGCGGCCAGCACCGCGGCGGCCGCGGCCGCGAAGCCGGCCGCCCAGGGACTCGGACGGACCCTCGTCCGCCCCACCGCCTGCCGCAGTCGGCGGCCGAATTCCATCCAACACTCATGGGCGGCCCGTTCGCCGACGGCGATCACGCTCACGCACCGCATGGCGCCGGCGCTGTCGAGCTGGAGCTGCAGCCGACGGGTGGGCAGGGCCACGCTCGTCCCAGCCCACCGGGCCCCCGGATCGAGCGCGGTCGCGACCTCGGCCACGAACGGCCGGAGCTGCTCGGCGGTGATGTTGTAGATGACGAGCCGCGGCCGGGCCGCCAGGAGGCAGACCGCGACGACGAGACCGAAGACCAGCAGCCCGATGAGCCATGTCCAGGCCGCGGAGCCGAAGGCGGGCTGCACGAGGGCGAGCGGGCCGGCGAACGCGAGCCCGGCGATCGCCACCGCCAGGAGGATCCCGTCCCACGTGCCCGACACGACCGAGGGCCGCCGGCGGAGATGCGCCGCCGCCAGCAACGCGAGATAGCAGCCCAGCGGCAGCAGGGCGGCCCAGAGCGGCGGGGGATCGATCCACACGTTCATGGTCTCGGCTCAGGCCGGGCTAGCGGGCCGCCATCCAGGCGAGGAAGGAAAGCCATGCAACTTCGACCGCGAGCATCGCGACGAACCAGCGGCGAACGAAACCGGCTGCCATGCTTCACGCCGGATCGGGAACGACGAAGGAACAGTCGCGGCAGAACGCCTCGTTGAAGTCGTAGACGCCGTGAAAGTCCTCCCGCTTGTCCTTTCGCGTCTTCCGCATCTGGCCGATCTCGATCATGTTGAACACGATCTCGCCGAGGTCGTCCGTTCTCCGCACGCCCCAGGCCGCCAGCACCGTGCGGGCCAGGTAGCCGTACTGCTGGATCGCATACTGCCGGGCCGCCTCGCAGAGTTCCTGCCCCGTGAGGTGACGCTCGGCCGGCCGGCGCCGTGGCCGGCCCGACCGTGTCTTGGGCGGGGCTTCCGCTCCGCGGCCGGGCTCGAGGTCCTCGACCGGCGGCTCCGCGCCCAGGCCGAGCGAGTCCTGGGCGAACGACAACGCCTCGAGCACGAAGAGATACGCGTCCAGTTTGTAGCGGGGATCCCGCTGCAGCAGTTCGCCCAGAGGGTGGGCAGGGTCGAGAACGGCCATCAGAGCCTCGGAAGAAGGACGCGGAATCGCGGTAGTATACCGGACATCGAGGCCCGTCCCATGAGGCCAGCCCCACGAGTGTCCCACGAGGCCAGGCCCGGAGCGCCGGGTCACCTCCAGCCGACGGAGGTCGGCCAAGGCACGTTCGACACGATGTCGAGACGTGCCGTGAAGGAAGACGGACAGCCCACGTTATCGCGGCAGGGCCGCTGGGGCGGCGGACTGCCTGGGCGGCGCCTGGGCCGCACCGCCCTGGCCGTCCTCGAGGATGAAGGTGTAGCCGAGCGGCGTCACGGGCTTCGAAAAATCTCGGATCATGTCGAGCCCCTTGTCGATCAGGCTCGTGCGCGGATCGAACTGGTAGACGTCGCGATCCTGGCCGCCGGGCTTGTAGATCTGCATCGCGAACGGCATGAGGTCCCGGGCCTGGAGGATCAGCTCCACCTTGGAGAAGTTCGCCGCATCGGCCTGCATCCGCGGCAGCGCCTCCAGCCAGATCTGATCGACGACGCCGGGCGGTGTCACCAGCCGCATCGCATAGCGTTTCTTGAGCGTATCGGCCTTCGCGCCGAACACGAACGGCAGCGGGCCGTCACTGATCGCCCGCCCCTGCATCTCGGGCGGCAGCCGCGTCTCGCGGAGCTGCCGCTCGGTGTGACGGAACTCGTAGATGCTCGCGCCGTTGCACACCCAGTGCTCACCGGCCTCGCCGACACGCGGCTCGTAGCGGCGCGTCTCGCCGTTCCATTGCTTCGACTCCTTGACCCGGTAGAGCCCCTTGTCGGGGGCGGCGTACTTGATCTCACCGGAACTCTCCGAGAAGGCGAGCCGCTCGCCCCCTTGGTCGGCCGGGCTCCAGGCGTTGTACTCCCACTTGTAGAACGTGCACGACCAGGTCGTGACGGCCGCGTTGCGGGCCTCCCAGGCCGCGAGCAGGCGGTCGAGCGCGGCCTGCTGCTCCGGCGTGAGCTGCGGGAACGCGGGCGCGGCTGGGGCCTGCACGGCACCCGGAGCCGGGATGGCCGGGGCCTGACCATGGAGCCCGCGCATCGGCACGATCGCGACCGCGATCAGCACGGCGACACGGGCACAACGAGACGCGCAGCACGGCACGGCGGAAACCTCCTGGGGTGGAAAAAGTAGCAGCCACCCCCGCCCGGAGCGAGGCCGATTTCGCGGCGGAACGCCCGGGGAAAATCCGGCCGCCCCGGCTCTCCTACACTGGTGGCGACCGTCGAGGCCAGCCCATGATCGTCGCCGCTTTCTCCACCAAGCCGTACGACCGCGAATACCTCGAGCAGGCCGCGGCGGGGACCGGAATCGTCTGGCGGTGGTTCGAGAGCCGGCTCGACGCCACTACCGCCCCGCTGGCGGAGGGCGCCGACGCGGTCAACTGTTTCGTGAACGACGACTTGAGCGCGCCGGTCCTCGAGCGGCTTCACACGCTCGGCATCCGACTCGTCACGTTGCGCTGCGCGGGCTTCAACCAGGTCGATCTCCAGGCCGCCGACCGGCTCTCGCTCCCGGTCGTCCGCGTGCCGGAGTATTCGCCGCATGCCGTCGCGGAGCACGCCGTCGGGCTCATGCTCATGCTCGATCGCCGGCTGCACAAGGCCTACAACCGTGTCCGTGAGGGCAATTTCTCACTCGACGGCCTGCTCGGCTTCGATCTGCACGGCCGCACCGTGGGCGTGGTCGGCACCGGCCGCATCGGCCGCCGCTTCGCCGAGATCATGCTCGGCTTCGGCTGCCGCGTGCTCGCCCACGACCCGACGCCTGAACCCGGACTCGCTGAACGGGGAGTGTCCTTCGTGTCGCTCCCCGAGCTCCTCCGCGCATCCGACATCATCTCGCTGCACTGCCCGCTCACGCCGACCACGCGTCACCTCATCGACGCGTCGAGCATCGCCCTCACGAAGCCCGGCGTGATGCTCATCAACACCAGCCGCGGCAGCCTCGTGGACACGCCGGCCGTCATCAAGGCCCTCAAGAGCGGCCACATCGGCCACCTCGGCCTCGATGTCTACGAGGAGGAAGGCGACCTGTTCTTCGAGGACAAGAGCAACTCGATCATCGGCGACGACGTGTTCACCCGGCTGCTGACGTTCCCCAACGTGGTCGTCACGGCCCACCAGGCCTTCTTCACCCGCAACGCTCTCGAGGCGATCGCGGCCCAGACGGTCCGCAACCTCGTGCACTTCCAGCGTGGCGAGCCGCTCGAAGCCATCGTGCGGGCGTGACGGCCCTGTAGCTCGCAGATCGCGCCGGCTCGTGAACGCAAGCCCGAAGCGCAAGCGAGGGAGAGCGAGTCCCTCGCTTGCGCTTCGGGCTTCCGTTCGGGCTTCCGTTGAGGGGAGGCGAGGGGTTGCCCCTACCGTTGAGCCGGCGTATTTGACCAGCGAAGCCATGGATGGCGCAGCGCAGGCAAATCCGAGCGAGCCGTAGCCTGGAGGGCGAAGGCGAGCGTCCGGCGAGACGGTACGGGGCTACCCCTCGCCGGATTGAGCCAGTTGACATCGACGCGCGTTACGAGGCCGTGGCGGCCTCGCGGAGGGCGGCGAGTTCGCGGGTGAAGCCGCCGGAGAGGATCGGGAACCGACACCAGGTCTTCGGGTCGAGGTTCTCGTCGTCGAGGTGAAACGACGGGGCGTAGCGTTCGCGCTTCCACTGGTTGCGGCTCCAGAGTTGGTAGAAGCGTTCGGTCCAGAGGGCGAGTTGCCGCGGCGGATGCTGCGGAAAATCGACCACGAGCCGTCTCCATGCGGCCACGGGCAGCTCCTTGTCGCGGATCGCCAGCCGTTCGATGCGGTCGAGGACGTCGTAGGGCATGAGGTCTCCCTCGTCGGTCTGGCCGGCCGTTCCCGGCCGGAGTTCGGCCGTCGGCGCCTGGACGTTGACGGCCGCGAGCGCGGGGATCGGCCCCAGGCCCTCGGGGCCCTCGCGCTCGAGCCACGCAAGCCAGCGCCGCAGATACGCCTTGTCGATGCCCGCGATCGGCGCGATGCCGCCGGAGGTGTCGCCGTCCATGGTCGCGTAGCCGACGGCGGCCTCCGAGCGGTTGCTCGTCGAAACGAGGAGGGCCCCGCGGATGTTGGCGAGCATCCACACGCCGGGCGCACGGGCCCGGGCCTGGATGTTCTGGAGCGCCACGTCGTCGCGCTCCCAGGTCAGCGGCCGGCCCACGGCCCGCGACACGATCTCCGTGTAGCCGCGCACGAGCGCCTCGACGTCGAACTCGTGGAACTCCGCGCCGAGCGCCTCGGCGAGCCCCCGTGCGGCGGCCCGCGTGACGGGGCCGGAGTTCGCCGTGGCCTGGTAGACGCAGGTGAGCATCGCCCGCACGACCGCTGCGGCATCGGCGGCCCCAGCGCCGGGCAGGTCGAGGCCGAGCCGTCGGACCACGTCGGCCAGAGGCATCTCGCGGGCCGCCAGCCGCACCGCGAGCGCGACGAGGCAGGCCACGGCCGAGGAGTCGGCACCACCGCTCGCCGACACCACGAACCCGCGCGACCGGCTCTTGCGGGCGTAGTCGAAGAGGCCGAGGGCGACGGCCCGCGTGAACTCCTCCTCCTTGACGTGGCCTCCGACCTCCCAGGCGGCACGGTCGGGGGGCCGCCCGGAGGCGGCGGGCGGCGCGACGACGGGCGGCGCGAAGCCGATCGCCACGCGCCCCTCGTCGTGGGCCACGGTGGAATCGTGCCAGAGTCGCGCCTGCGCCAGCCGCAGGGCATCGAGATCGACGAGTGCCGATGCCTGGGCCGCGTCGCCGAAGCCGAACCGGCGGCCCTCGGCGAGCATGCCCGTCGGGCCGGCGACGAACACGCCGCCGTCGTAGATCGCCCGGCCGGCCTCGTTCCCCAGCAGATTGGCATAGACATAGGCGGCACCGCAGGCCCGCGCGCCCTCGAGCACGAACCGCCTGCGGATCTCATCCTTGCCGAACGCGAAATGGCTCGCCGACGGATTGAGGATCAGGTCCACGCCCCGGGCCGCGAGCGCGGCGGCAGGCCGGCCCGCCACCCACGCATCCTCGCAGATCTCGAAGCCGATCCGGACGCCGCCGCAGTCGAACCGCAGGTCGCCGAGCGGCACGGTGCGGCCCTCGACGGCCAGCTCGGCCTGCCGGCCCGCCGGCCAGGGGCGAAACCAGCGCGGCTCGTAGTGAATCCCCTCCCCGGCGAGGTGCTGCTTGCAGACGAGTCCGGCGAGACGGCCATCGACGAGCAGCGCCGCCGCATCGTAGACCGCGCTCTCGAACCGCACCGGCAGGCCGACGGCCACGGCGATCCCGCGCGAGTGCGGCTCGATCTCCTCGAGCACCTCCCACGCCAGCCGCTGCACCCCGGGCGACTGGAAGGCGTCTTCACAACCGTAGCCCGTGATGCACAGCTCGGGCAGGCAGAGGACCGACACACCGGCGGCGCGCGCCGCGTCGATCGCGGCCACGATCCGGTCGCGATTGCCGTTCCAGTCGAGGGGCGTCTGGTTGAGCGCCGTGCCGCCGATTCGGATCAGGTGCATGAGTTCGCGCGACGGCGTCCGTCGCCCTTTCGACCATAAACTCTACCCTGCCCGCGCCTGACCGTGGCTATCCATGCCCTCGTGTGGGATAGGCTTTAGCCTGTCACGTCTTGAAGTGGCGCACCGGCTCGTGACTGCCCAGTCCCTCTCTCCGGACGTTCGCCTCGGCCCTCCGCGGCCTCGGCTCTCTGCATGTCC